>JAFGTD010000106.1 GCA_016934295.1 Acidobacteriota bacterium | reverse complement strand
GCGTCCGGCAGCCAGACATAGAGCGGGATCTGGGCGCTTTTGCCCGTAGCGCCCACGAACAGAAGTATCCCTATGGCCGTCAGGATGCCGACTTCAACCGTTCCTGCCGGAATCTGCCGGAACACTTCTTCAAAATCAAGACTGTTGAATGTCAGAAATACAAGGAATATCCCGAGAATGAAGCCGACGTCTCCGATGCGATTGACGATGAAAGCTTTTTTGCCGGCATCCCCGGCGCTCTTCCGGTCGATGTAGAAACCAATTAAAAGGTAGGAACAGAGGCCGACGCCTTCCCATCCGACGAACATCATGAGAAAGTTTCCCGCCAGAACAAGGACCAGCATTGAGAACAGGAAGAGGTTCATGTAGGCGAAAAATCGGTAGTAGCCGCCGTCACCGTGCATGTAGCCGATCGAATACACGTGGATTACGAATCCGACCCCGGTAACAACCAGGATCATTACGGCGGATAGTGGATCGAGAAGAAATTCGGCTTTGGCTATGAAGTCGCCGGAAGCGATCCAGGTGAAGCAGCGAATCAGTACGTGACGATCGTCCGGTGGAAGCTGAAGCAGTTCGAAAAAAGAAACCGATGCGAGAATCAAGGAAATCCCGGCGGAACCGCAGGCGATACCTGTTACCGCGGACTTCGGCAGCTTTTTACCCGTAAAGCCATTGATGGCGGATCCTATCAGCGGCAATAGAGGGATCAGCCAAATGTAATCAATCATGGTACAGAGCCTTTCACCATTTCATCGTATCGGTATCGTCCGCACTCAGGGTGCCGCGATTCCGGTAGAGCACGATGGTGATTGCAAGCCCAACGGCTGCTTCGACCGCGGCGATCACCATAACAAAAAACACGATAATCTGACCGTCGACCTGGTTCAGGAAACTTGAGAATGCGACAAAGCTGAGGTTCACGGCATTGAGCATCAGCTCGACACATAGAAACATCGATATGATGTTCTTTTTAATGATGAAGCCTACGGCCCCTACGGTAAACAGGAGCATGCTTAAAATGAGATAGTGCAGTAGGTCCATACTTATTTTGATGCCTGTCGCTTGGCGAGCACGACGACGCCGATGATGGCAATCAGAATCAGTACCGATGTCATTTCAAACGGCAGCAGATACTCGCTGAATAAAACATGTCCCAGTTGTTTTACGGATCCCACCCCTCCGTCGATGAAGCTGGGATTCTTGGGAGTCTGGGCTAGATCGTATGATTTCAGTATCGGGTATAAAAACGTGACCGTCAGGATGCCCAGGAGAACTCCTATATAGGCGAGGGAGGCCTTTTTCCCGCGGATGATCGCGGATGAAAAGGGATCCAGCAGCATGATGACGAAAAGAAACACCACCATAATCGCCCCGGCATAAACGATGATCTGAACCGCGGCAATAAAAGGGGATTTGAGGATTAAATACAGCACCGCCACGGAGCAGAGACAGAGGATAAGGGACAGGGCGGAATAAAAAACCCTGCGGTTTGCAACCACAAGGATGGCTGATATGAGTGCAATGCCGCCGAAGAGATAAAATAGTACCGTTTCCATTATTCCAGGCTGTCCAGAATCTTGTCGAGCTTTTCCGGAGTAAGTTCTTCGTAATAATCTTCGTTGATCTGAACGACCGGGCTTGTGCCGCAGGATCCCAGGCACTCCACTTCCAGCAATGTATATTTGTTGTCCGAAGAGGTTTCTCCCGGCTTTATCCCAAGCTTTTCCATGAGATGAGCCATGATGTCCTCTGCGTTGCAGAGCTGGCAGGAGATATTCGTGCAGACCTGAATGACATATTTCCCCACAGGCTTTCTGTGAAACATCGTATAAAAGCTGGTTACTTCATGCACTTCATTCGGGGAAAGTTCGAAAATTTCGGCGACCTCGCGCATCGCATCCCGGGAAATAAAGCCGAGTTCCTTCTGAACAAGATGCAGAGAGGGAATGAGTGCAGACCTCTTTCGGGGGTACTTGCCGATTAAATCCTGAATCTGTTTACATGCCGTCTCGGATAGCATGCGAATAATCCCAATGAAAGTAAAACAGGCGTATTTAAAAAAACCAGGAAGCCCTACAAATATTTGCGAATCAAATACTTGGGACGGATAAATCCTGGAGGGATGATCTTAGTGGACAGGTTCCGGCGCTGTCAAGGGTAAAAAGCAGCAGGCAGTGGGCAGTAAGCAGTGGGCAGTAGGCAGTACGCTGATTGGGATTCGGGCTCTGATTTGATAGATGGGGGAGGAGAGATGGTAGGGGCGAACCTTGTGTTCGCCCTATAGAAAAACCGTTGCAGGTTGAACGTTTACACGTTGCACGTTAAAAACAAAGAGATCGTTGAAGGTTCAAACATAATAGAAGTCAACCCTTATTCAAATCGTTAAATACGTCAAAACATGCCATATGGACCTGCCAGTCAGCCAAAAACGTTCAACGACGCTTTTTTCTTTTAACGTTTAACGTTCAACGTTCAAACGTGCAACGACGCTTAAATATCTTTGTCTTGATTTGCCCGGAATGCGGTGCGTATGATGAGACTTCACATGGAAAATATAACACTGGTAATTAATGGTGAATCTCGTTCGATCCCGGCGGTTTCGAACCTGCTGGAACTCATCCATCGTCTTGAAATCGGCGAAGAACGAATCGCGGTGGAATTGAATAAGAGCATCATTCGTCGGAAAGACTGGCCGGAAACCCCGGTTCGCGACAGGGATCGAGTGGAAATCGTTCAATTTGTTGGAGGAGGCTGATCGGAACAACCCATGGCATATTCAATAGAAGACGACAAACTGGAATTGGGAGGCCGCACCTTTCGATCCCGTCTGATAGTCGGAACCGGAAAATATTCGACCTTCCCGCTTATGAAGGAGGCGCTTTTAAAGTCCGGGACCGAAATAGTGACGGTAGCCGTGCGGCGTGTGAATCTGGACAGATCTTCCGAGTCGCTTCTGGATTACCTGGATACCGACCGTTATATGATTCTGCCGAACACCGCGGGCTGCTATACGGCGGAGGAGGCGGTGCGAACGGCCCATCTTGCACGGGAAGCCGGATTATCCGACTGGGTGAAGCTTGAAGTCATCGGAGATGAAAAAACGCTGTTTCCGGATACCGTTGCGCTGCTCGAAGCGACAAAAATACTTGTGAAGGACGGATTCGTCGTCCTTCCCTACACAAACGACGATCCTATCATGGCCCGCAAACTCGAGGATGCAGGTGCCGCGACCGTTATGCCGCTCGGAGCGCCCATCGGTTCCGGCATGGGCCTTCGGAATCCGGCCAATATCCGCATTATCATGGAAAGCGTTTCGGTACCGGTGGTTGTCGATGCGGGTGTGGGAACCGCTTCCGATGCCGCGATTGCAATGGAACTCGGATGCGATGCGGTCTTGATGAATACGGGCATTGCGGGCGCCCGGGATCCGGTTGCCATGGCGGAGTCCATGAACCTGTCGGTACGTGCGGGCCGGATGGCGTTCAAAGCGGGCCGGATTCCCCAAAAGCTGTACGCTACCGCCAGCAGCCCTATGGATGGGATCTCCCGTTAACGGGATCTCCGAAAATCGGATTATTTGCGGATTGCCCGATATCGCGTTAGAGGCGCCGCATTCCGGCTCCATAAAAAATCAAGACTAAGGGGCGACGCAGAAATAAATTTACATTTTGGCGCGGTGCAGGGCGGGCAGATGCAAGGCGCCGCGACGCAGGC
>JAFGTD010000105.1 GCA_016934295.1 Acidobacteriota bacterium | reverse complement strand
GTTGCCAGGGTTTTCCCCTGTCTCGGTACAATGTAAGCAATCACTCTTTCTCCCCATTCCCGGTCTGCAACGCCAACGACGGAACAATCTTCTATCTCAGGCCGTGTATACAGGACTTCCTCCACTTCACGCGGGTAGACGTTTTCACCGCCCGTGATGATCAGGTCTTTGAGGCGATCGACAATGTACACATATCCGTTCGAATCGACCGTGCCGATGTCTCCCGTGTGCAGCCAGCCGTCGGGCCAGAACGCCCCGGCTGTCGCGTCCGGGTTGTCGAGGTACCCTTTCATTAAATTGGTTCCGCGGACGGAGACCTCCCCTTTTTCGTTTTTCGCGACCTGGCGGCCGTTTTTGTCCCGGATCTGCAGTTCCACGCCGAATACGGGCTGGCCCACCGAGCCGGGTACATGGCGGTCCAGGTGGAAGTGATTGTAGGTCACGGGCATCATTTCGGTAAGTCCGTAGCCGTCGGCCACGGTCATGCCCGTGAGGCCTTTCCATTGCTCGAGAATGCCTGCCGCCATGGGGGCGCCGCCGGAGAAGCAGTAGCGCACTTTTTCGAATTTCCTGCTTATATCCGGGATATCTATAAGGCGGGTATAGATTGTGGGAACTGCATAGAATCGTGTAAGACGATTCCGGTCCAGGAGCCACAGAATGCGGTCCATGTCGAATTCCGGCATGAGTTCGAGGCTTCCTCCGCTCAGAATGACGGAGTTCATGATATAGATCTGGCCGTAAACATGGTTGAAGGGAAGGAAGCTCAGACTGATGTCCGTACGGGTGTACCTTTCGTAAAGCGCTATGGACTGGCATGAGAAGTCCATGCCTTCCTGGGTAAGCATCACTCCTTTGGGATTTCCCGTGGTGCCCCCGGTGTAGAGGACCGCGACCGCATCTCTCCGGTCCCTTTCCACCGTTTGAAAACGTGCAGCCCCCGACTTCTTGAGTGTCTCGAGCTCCATGTCGCCGTCCGGGCAGACAATAGTTTCAAGCGCACCGGAGCCTTTGAGCGCCTCGAGATCGGACAGGCGGGCGGCATTGGTGTAAACCATTCTTGGTCGGGCATGACGGACCAGGTTGTTGAATTCCATGCTTTTGAGACGGAAGGAAAGAGTGACCGCCACGGCTCCCGCCTTCAGCACGCCGAAATAGAACGCCATCCAGTCTCCGGAATTCGGGGCGCAGAGCGCGATCAGGTCTCCCGGTTTTATCCCGAGTTTGACCAGGGCCGAAGCCACGCGGTTGGCCGCTTCATTCAGTTCGCCGTAGCTGGTGTCGCGGCTCTCTTCGCGGATGGCTGGATGATTGGGAAAGCACTGTGCCGATGTTTCAAGATAATGAGCCAGATTCATAATAATCCCGAATAGCCTGTCATTCTGTTCCGTTGCGAAACAGGTTCCGATGAAACATAATTCCTATAGAGCGCCTTTCTTCAGCGACGGGTGTACCGGGGGGCGGGCGAAAATGATACAGAGAAAAGCCAAAATCAAAAAGCCGAGAAATAGCTGGAAGGCCGGTATATAGGTGCCGGCGGATTCTCGAATGAAGCCGGCGATGGGCCCTCCGAAACCGGCGATGATGATGGTAAACGGCATCGTATACCCCATGATTTTGGGGAATTCTGTTCGGCCAAAATAATCGGGAAAAAGGTTGCCCATGGCAATCGATTGTATGCCGAAACCTATGCCTAAGAAGGTACAGTATGTGAGTGCCATTAGCATGGAATTTGAAAACATGAGGACGGCAAAACCGATAATGGCAAAGATTATTGAAACAACAGCCAGAGAATGCATTTTAAACCGGAGCCCCAGGAATCCTATTCCCAGTTGGCTGATTGCCATGATGGCCGAAAACACTCCCACCACCGCGGATGCCTTGTAATCGGATAATCCAATATCCAATAGAAAATCTATCTGAATCGGCATCAATCCATTCATGGCAAGAAAAGTCATGGTGCCGTACCCTACGAGCAGCCACATGGTCCGGGTTCGAATCGCTTCCCTGGCGGTGAAATCCACAGGTGTTTTATAGACATTTTTGTAGGCCAGAGCTTCCGCATCCGCTTTTTCCTGTTTTGTGGGAACCGGGCCGTCCGGGACCTGGCCCAGATCTTCCGGCTTATTCTTCAGAAATATTGCAGGTATAATCACGGATAATGTCAAAACGATTGCGGCAATAATCAGGTACGTATTCCTCCATCCCACCGCGTGAATCATCCCCATTAAAGCGGGCGTCATCACTGTCCCGGATATACCCATGGATGCCATGGAAACGGCCAGGGCGATCGATCTTTTCTTGATGAACCAGTTGTTGATAACCGTCATCATGGCGAGCATTCCACCGAGGCTCAATCCTATACCGATAAGCGCGCCGAATCCCAGGTATAGATGCCAGATCCGATCCTGATAGGCCAGCAGTGCCAAGCCGCAGACATTAATAATGTTGCCTATAAGTATTGCCCGCCTGGCTCCCTGCTTCATGATAAAGATACCGACCATGGGAGCGGCGATCCCGGTCAATATCATCATCAACGTATTCGCTCCCGTCAGCATTCCTCTATTCCATGCGAATTCTTCCACCCAGGAAGGTAAAAACACCCCGAATGACACCATGATCAGCATTATGGCAATATTGAAGAAAAACATTACAGCCATGTTTACCCACCCATAGAAGCCGTCTTTACTTAAAACTTTCAAAGCCATAGTGTGTTTCTCCCGATAGTGTTGGAGCGTAAAACCGGTCTGCGCAGTCCCCGTTCAGATGAGGTTTGATTTCGGTGAATATAAGAATAGAGAAAGATGTATGGATTGTATAAACAGGATGGATTTTCAAATTCCGCTGCCAAATTGTCATCGGTCACTTTACGGAGCCTTTGTCGGGAGGTTATAGGCTATCGCGCCTGCAGACACAAGAAGAAAATGCTAGGATAAAAATTCCAATACAAAAAACGGTACAACTCCTGTTTTCTCTTGCATCGGTTCTTTTTAGGTTTAAAAATTGTGGTAGCTTTTTTCGATAATCCTTTGGATATTTGATAGATGGTCATATTCCACCGCGCCTCCCGCGGATCGCTGCACGAAACCGGGCATGCGCGGAGTCCGCCATGGAGGGGATCCGATGAAAAGAAACGGGAAACTTCGGCTGAATTTAAAGGATGTATACGGCAATTTTCTAAAGGAAAGGGTAGAGATAATACTCCGCAACCAGTACCTGAGCCACAAAATAAAGGTTGCGGGGGATGCGTCGGCAACTTTACGCATTAAGGATCTGTACGGCAATCCCCAGGGCCTCTACAGAATAATGGTCGACCCCCCTTCCTATCTGCCGGTCAACCGTTTTGTGAACGTCAACGCCGGCAAGGATACCCGGCTGGACATTATTTTCCCTGTTGATTCAAGGAAGGTCAGGAGTGTCGAGTTTCCCAGGTACCGGACCTTTCTCAAAGGTTTCCAAACTCTTCTGGAGAAAAGCGGCAGTGTTTTAAGCTATCCCCGAAAGAAAGGCATGGAGCTGTACGAAGCGTTGGACGATGTTCGTCGCGCAGGATTGCTTAATATTGTCGCGAAGACCCGGGCAACGATATTATCGAACGATAAAGCTGTTTTCGACTATATCGAGGAAATAATAGAGCTCAGGGGGGATCGTTTTTTCGCCTACGTTAAAAAAGAGCTGCGCGAGGAGGTCAAAAACAGCGTGGCCGAGGATTTGTTCCATGAAGTGGATGGTTCGCTCCATCACCTGCCGGGATCATTCGAAGGCTTCGAAAGCGCGGGGAGTTTTAAAACGGGGGATGATTACGGGAATCTTCAATTGACGTTCTTCATGAAGGGGGACAAATGCGTGGCGGATATCGATATCGATGACGCCTCAGGGCTGGGTCATGTTTTTCAGGTGGTTCGCAATGCATTCTCCGGCCTGCCGACACACCCGTATAACATTCACGACATATTAATGGTCCACCAGCACTTGAATCCCGGCTATATAATCCAGGTCTGAGAAATTAGGGAGCTTTGTAGTTGGCGACGTAGAAATCGTCGATGATGCCCTTGTTTTTCAGATCCTCCCCGAATTCCTTGGCTTCCTGTTTCCCCTCAAACCTGGAGATCCGGACGTAATACCAGACCTCTTTGCCGGTACTGCGGGATTCTCCCCAGTAGGCAGGGAATCCCTGATTTTTCAGCCGTTCCGAGTAGCTTACGGCCTGTGCCTGATTGCGGAAGGAGGCGGCCTGGATGGTGTAGCGGCCGGAGGCGGCCACCTGGGGAGTTATTGTTGGAGGTGGGGCTGATTCCGGGGATTCCTTGGTTTCGCTGATGTATATTACGGTTCTGATTCCGGAAATGAAGACAACGGCCGCGAACACGCTCACCGCCGCCCACTTGGCGATATAGCGGGTACGGGCGGATTCCTTCCAGGATTTCCCGATAATTCTTCCCCATTGTGCAAGAAATGAAGCAGTCGTTCCGGTCGAGTGAACAATGCCGCGAACTCCTAGACGCGCCAATCCGGAAATGAATACGAGCGCCCGTTCCGATATGGCGGGCTCTTTGGGTGCGGATGGCGTTGCCTTCAAACGGAACGCTTCCTGCCATTGTCGGATTGTATCTTCGTCTATATCGCCGAGAGCTTGCCTGGATTCCGTGATGAGAGATTCATTCCGCTCGGTTGCCCTGATTTGATCCAGGCAGGCGGCCAGGCCCTGAAGGTACTCGGTTCGATCCGGAGCCCGCCTGCAGGCTTTCAGGTAGACTTCAAGCGCCAATTCGTCCGTGCGGCCTTCCCGAAAGAAGAGGCCCGCCAGGCGAAGGACCGCCTGGGCCTGAATGTGGTTGGATTCCTGCAGCAATCGTTTGTAGATTTGAAGGGCCGTGTAGTCCGTTCGATTCCTTGCCAGGTAAATCTGGGCTATCAGGCTCAGGATCGTTGGATTTTGGACCTGCACCGTGGCGATATGGTCCGCCAGGGCCAGGTGATCCGGATCGGCTCCGTCTCCGAGACGGGTATGCTGCAGCCAGTATTCGGCGACTTCGCCGTCATCCGGATGTGTCCATAGATAGGATGCGATAAAACCTTCCGCTTCCGGGTGGCGCACGGAACGCGCTATGTGAAAGCGCGCTATACGACCGGCCAGATCCCGGCCTGCGCGGCGGCGATACAGTGGGGAGACCATGAAGCTGTCGAAGAGAATGACAGCTTTGCGAAACGCCTCGGCCGCTTCTCCGATCCTTGCAGTGCGCTCCCGGGATGTCGCTTCCCGGTAGCAATCCTGAAGCCGCTGAGCCGTGATGCGGTTAAATATCCAGCCGCATCCCCAAAAGGCCAGGGCGATCAGTATAAAAGCAACGATCAGATTGAATGCGGTTTCCAGCGGCGAACCAAGTACCGCAAGAAGGCCCAGGGTGGCGAGCCCGCCTGTGGCTGTGGCGATCCAGAGACGAATCACTATGTTTTTCAGTGCGTGAACCATAATCTAAAAAAGGATCCAGGTTTCCGGTTTCCCGTTCCCCGTTAAAATTACCACAGTAGTCGGTAGTGGTGATTTTGATGTCTCAAGTCAATCCAATTCTTCTTCATACGGCATATTGTTATCCGGATCCGACGGGGATGCATAGGGCATCGGCGGCGCCGGATCGGGATTCTGCCCGGGTTTCATGGCCACTCTCAAGGCGTTCGGCGAATCCTCATTTGTGAGGTATCCGGTCGTATCGTCCACTATTTCATAATGGATCCCGGGCGGAACGGTAAATTCGCGCGCCGGTTCGCCCCTGGTCGCTTTAAGCATGAAGTCGGTCCAGATAGGAGCGGCTGCGCGGCCGCCCGTGTATGCCCCGCCGTCTTTATCCCGAAGCGGTTTGGGGAATTCATAGCCTGTCCAGACGCTGACGCTTAAACTGGGAGTAAATCCCGTGAACCATGCATTCGTATAATCATCCGTCGTTCCGGTTTTCCCTGCCGCCGGAAGTGAAAATCCCATGCGGCGGACGACTCCCGCCGTTCCCTGATCGACGACACCCCGCATCATGTCGACAAGTTGACAGACCGTTTCCGGATCGAGGGTGTTTATTCCGGTGACAATATGCTCTTCCAGAACCCGTCCGGTGAAGTCTTCAACGCGCCAGATCCAGAACGGTTCATAACGCTTGCCTCCCGATGCAAATACGCTGAAGGCCGAAGCCATTTCCAGAGGGCTGACTTCCGCGGCCCCCAGAGCGATTGAATAGACGGGTTTCAACTCGCTCGCGATGCCGCATCTGCGGGCGGTTTCAATGACTTTATCCGGTCCCAGTTGCCCGATAAGCTGGGCGGCGATGGTGTTGACGGAGTCTACAAGAGCGCGTTTCAGTATCATCGGCCCTTCATATGTTCTGCTGAAATTACGCGGCGTCCAATCGGACGCACCTTTAATCGGGATGGTTACTTTCTTATCTTCGACAACGGTTGCCGGGGACAGGCCCAGGGAGTCCAGAGCCGTGTAATAAACAAAAGGCTTGAATCCGGATCCGGGCTGGCGCACGGCGCGGGCGCGATTGTATTCGCTTTTCAAATAGTCCCTGCCGCCGACTATGGCTTTGATGGCTCCCGTGTTGACGTCGACTGCTGCGAGAGCCGCCTGTAATGCATTCTCCGCGGTTTCCGTATCCGTTTCCGATAATCCAATCTCCTCTGCCAGCCGGGCGGCGCCTTTTTGTACGGCTTCCGTTGCCCACTGTTGAAGCTGTGTGTCCAGAGTGGTGGTTACGCGGAGGCCTCCGTTGTAGACAACTTCAGGGCCGTAACGATCCTCGAGATCCCTGATTACCGCATCCAGGAAATAGCTGCCTCCTCCCGTAGCCTGCCTCGGGCGCAGAACCAGGGACGCCTCAAGGGCATCGTCCGCTTCCTGCCGGGTAATGTATCCCACAGCAACCATGCGCCCCAGCACTTCACTCTGGCGCCTCTTCGCGCGGTCCATATGCTGGTAGGGATTATATCCGCTGGGTGACTGGGGCAGGCCGGCCAGCAGAGACGCCTCGGCCAGCGTCAGATCCGAAGCCGGTTTGCCGAAAAAGGAACGGGAGGCCTGCTCGACCCCCAGGGCGTTTACGCCGAAAGAGGTGTTGTTGATGTAAGCCTGGAGAATGTCTTCCTTTGAGTACTTGGATTCGATCTGGAAAGCGACAAGCGCTTCCAGGAATTTGCGTTTGGGCGAACGGTCCAGGCTGAAGAACAGATTCTTGGCCAGCTGTTGCGTGATTGTGGAGGTGCCCCGAATTCTTTTATGCGGCAACAATCCGTCCAGAAAGGCTTTGGTCAGGCGGATTTTGTCGATCCCGTGATGACTCCAGAAACGGTGATCCTCGACGGCGACGACGGCCTCAATGAACCGGGGGGATATCCGGTTCAAGGGTACGGCTTCACGTCCGCCCAGGACGAGGACTCGTTCGCCGGTCGCGGCATATATTTCGGTGGGAGGCCTTTCGATTATTCGACTGAGCGGATCGGGGACGCGGGGCACTTCATCCAGGAGGACGAAGAAGGAGGCAACTGCTGCGAGAACGGCAATCGCAGCCAGTCCGAGCATGGTATAGAAAACCATTCGGAAGCGTCGGATGAGTTTGCTATGGCGATTCATGGTTCGGTCCGCGCCTCCTGACCTGGACTAATCGGTGCAAATCCTGCCGCCATATTCTCCATGACGGAGCGCAATCGCCAGAGAGCCCATTCGCGAGCCGGCAGTACTATAACCTGTCGTTGCGAGCCGTCATCGAGTTCAAAGCCGATATCCACCCATACCGTCTGCAGTTGAGGCGGAAATCCCACCCGGACGAGGCGGCCGCCTGCATTGAGGATCTCTTCGGGTTGGGCCAGGATCTCGGCCTGCACATCTTCGGGAAGGGAATCGAGGGCGTAAAAGAAGCGATCCGCAGGATAGATTCTGTCGGGGGAGGTGCCCCATTCTTCAAGCGATCCGTTGAAAACTATCTTACGGCGTTCGATCTGCACCAGGGTGCTGTCTGCTACGACAATTTCACGCAGGACGCGGTTGGACCGGTTGATCAGATAGATGGTGAGCTGATTCCCGAATTTTCGGAAATAGGTGCGTTCCCATTCTTTCTCTCCCAGAAGCTGCAGCAGCTCATTCGGCGGAATTATGCGTGATGCGATACCGGAGGGGAGTTTCATATAAAGGGAACGAAAGTGGTCGGGAGATATCATGACGCTCTGATTGTCGGCGATGTACGAGATGACATCGGACAAATCGAGGGCTCCCCTTGCGTTGCGCTGAAGGGCTTCGCGGTCGACCGTGATTTCATCCAGAGAGTTCCGGGCCTGTTGGGTATCATGGGCCGTTTCCCAGATATCGCCGGTTTCCGGTCGCTGCCGGTTCGTAGTGGACAGGTAGGAACCCAGCGCCTTTTCCATCCAGTCAAACCGGAATTCAAAAACCGCAAGCAATAGAACAATCAGAATGAACGTCAGGCTTCGCAGGGAGAAGAATCGATTAAACCAATCTCTGAGATCTCTCGGCTCACACCAGTCCATGGGTTCTTACAATAGCCTCAATGCTGCCCCAAATCAAGAAAATCATTCCGGGGTCGGACCACGATATATTATAGATAATATTAACGTTAATGATTATTTTACATTAGTTTATCGTTTAATAACGTAAAAATGAACGCCCGGATTGCGAATTTATTTGATTGTTATGATATTGAATCTTAATTTCATAATAATAAGTTTTTTAATGACCGAAACAGGAAAGGGAGTAAGTTATGACACTGAATGAAGGCATAGTAGCTGGTGACACCAGGGTTCAGGTAAAATCGGAAATGCTTCGCCAACTGGCTCATCTCAAGGAGACCACGCCGGATTTATGGGAAAGATCCGTATTCGAATCTCTGACCGGACATAAACGAGAGGATGTGGATTGGGAAATTCCCGATAATCAAGCCGGGTACTATACATGGATTCGTTCGTTTGATCAGCTGGTATGCGAACTTGAGGAAGACGGTTTTGTTCGTTCTGTAAAAGTGGACGGCAATAAAAAAATCCTTAAGAAGACGGATTGGGATCCGTCTATTGAATATTCCGAACTTGTGTATCCTTCCGGAAGGCATACGGACAATTAGCTTCCATACTTCCGCAGTAAACCGAATGCCCCGGCCAAACGGCAGATCAAAATTTAGATTGATTTTGTTTTGTAAAGTTCGCGTAGAAGGCAAGCGAAGGACAAACTGATTTTTGCCGGAAGGAAGATCAGCGGTTGGAGCCTGAGTCTAAAGATCCGGCAATTCTGCGGGCAATTTCAATAGATGACGATACATCCGCAGCAATTTCAATCTTCTTGGGACTCATGGATTGAAATGCCCGGATAATATCCTCTTTCTGGGAAATCAGGATTGCCGGCCTACCGTATTTCAGCGCCAGCGCCAGTTCCGAGGCGGTGCCGGGATTCATGCCTATAAAGAATAAAATCCTGCTGGAAAGAACGTTGATACTGTTGCGGGCGTCCAGCATGCCTGTAGCGATGGGAATATCGACGCTGTCCGACATTTCCCGGGTATCGGCCCCGGGGAGAATTCCGACTACGGTTCCGCCTGAAGCTTTGGCGCCCCGCCCGGCTGCATCCATGACTCCGTATTTCCGCCCTCCGGTCAGCAGAATCCAGCCTAGTTGCGCGATCCGCTTTCCTAATTCGTAGGCCGAGCGCACCTCCTCTTCCGTTGCGGTTTTACCCGGCCCCATCACTCCGGCAATTAACGCACTCATTGTATTCCGCTCCAGCATTCTTCTATTAAGCGCCGGCCTGTCCCGCCCTAAAGTCGCCGGGCCTTCCGCTTTTATCATCCACGGATCTTATCGATTCCGTCGCGAATATAATCCCTGCCGGAATTGAGGACACGCTGAAGTTCGGCAAAGGATTTTTCCGTCCATTTACGCCCTTGATCGAGGTCTTCCCGCACTTTTTCCCAGACTTCGTCGGCCATGTTGTCAATCGAACTGCACAGCTCTGCTTGAAGGGATTGGGTTTTATCCAGCGCTTTTTTGCCCAGGCGACGAACATCGCGCCTCGTTTTTTCCCCGGACTGCGGCGCTAGAAGCAGAGCGATTCCCGCACCGGCAATGGCGCCTACGGCCAGGGCCAATAAGGTGTTTTTATTTCCGTTTTTTGATGCCATGATGACCTCCTCTAATATAAGAATACCAGATCAGGACGAAATCGTCTGCTCCGGGATTCCGACCGGGAGGAAAGATGCCGATGCGCGAACCGTTTTTCCCAAATGAGATTTTTTCAACCAATCTGTCCGGGGCGGCCCCGCCTCGCGTCCTGGCGGCCCCATTCCGGTATATACAGGGAAACGGTGTGATGAATTTCCTGGGGAGATACCTGCCGCTTGTACCCGCCCGGCATCCGCTCGTTTTAGTAACCGAAGGGGGCAGGCGCCGATTCGGGAAAAGGATCGATAAGAGCCTGGAAGAGTTCCGGGTGAGGGTAGAGATTTTTCAGGGGGAGTGTTCCTTTGAGGAAGTGGAGCGTATCGTCGGAGTTGTCCGGGAATCCATGCCGGCAGTGGATTGCGTTGTCGCCGTTGGGGGAGGGAAGTGCCTGGATGCCGGAAAGTCCGTTGCCTTCCGCCTCCGGGTGCCGGCAGTGATCTGCCCGACCATTGCATCCACGGATGCTCCCTGTTCCGCGGTGTCGATCATGTATACGCCCGAAGGTGTGGGGAAAGGGCCGGAATTCTACCCCGCGAGTCCGGCGCTGGTTGTCGTGGACACGGGAATCATCGCGGCGGCTCCCGTACGGCATTTGATATCCGGTATGGGAGATGCATTGGCGACCGGCTACGAAGCCCGCACCTGCTACGGGAATCCAAAAGGAAGATCCATTATAGGGGCACGGATGACCATTGCGGCGCTCACGATTGCCGAACTGTGCGCCAAAACCGTATTCGAGGATGGAAAGAGTGCGATTGCAGCAATCAGCCGGGGTGAGATCAATGAGGCGCTGGAACGCATCGTTGAGGCCAATACGCTATTGAGCGGCGTCGGTTTTGAAAGCTGCGGACTGGCGGCCGCCCATGCCTACGCGGCCGGACTGACCGTCATCCCCGTGCTCCATCGGGATTTTCTCCATGGGGAACTTGTCGCCGTCGGTCTCGTTGCGCATCTTTTGCTGGAGGACAATCCGGAAGAGGCCCTGTCGGTGGCCCGCTTTCTGAACGGGGTCGGCTTACCCGTGTGCCTCGAGCAATTCGGCCTGGATACCAGGAAGGATTCCGAAGCCGTCATGGAAGCGATGGCGGCTGCCGCCAACGAGCCGATTGTGAACAACGAGCCTTTTGAAATAACGCCGGGGAAATTATTAATTGCCTTTCTGGCGGCGGACCGGCTTGGCGGGGAGATTATCAGGGATGACGGAGCAGAGGCTTTCAAGAGCCTGCATAGCCGTTAAACCACAGGGGCGAACACAAGGTTCGCCCCTACACGACATTACGATCTGGAATGAATTTTGATGGATTCCCCGACAATCAACACGGTTCTTCGCTTACTGAAAAAGGAAATACGAAGATGGAAAATCCCCGCTGTCGGGGTTGTTGCCGAACGGGCGGCGGACCGGCCGTTCGAGACTCTGGTGAGCACGATCCTGTCCCTGCGCACGAAAGATAAGGTGACGGAGGCCGCGTCCCGGCGGCTGCTGGAACGCGCGTCGACCCCCGAAAGCATCGCAGCTCTACCTGCTGTCGAGATTGAACGGTTGATTTATCCCGTGGGATTCTATCGGACGAAAGCCCGGAACCTCCTCGAAACATGCAGGATTCTCACGGAAGATTTCGAGGGGAAGGTTCCGCGCGGCATGGAGGCTCTCTTAAAGCTTCCGGGCGTCGGCAGGAAAACGGCGAACCTGGTGCTTACGGTTGGTTTCGGAGACTACGGCATCTGCGTGGATACCCACGTCCATCGAATATCCAATCTTTGGGGGTATGTCAAAACGACGATGCCCGAAGAGACCGAGTATGCGCTGCGCGAGAAGCTGCCCAGAAGACATTGGAAAACCTATAACGATATACTGGTGACCTTCGGCCAGAACCTTTGCGTCCCGGTATCCCCCTGGTGCAGCCGCTGCCCCGTGGCCCGCTACTGCCCGCGTGTCGGCTTAAAAAAATCCAGATAGAGAATAGGTGCATAATACTTATTTGCATTCAAAAATAAGTATTATTTTATTAGCACGTTAGCACGATGTTTTATTTATTCTCATTTAAGAAAACCACCGCTTCTAGCGGTGTGGCTCGCATAGGCTCTGCCGTTACGGCGTTTAATTAGGCTGATATGAGATGAAAAGCCCTGGAAGGGTGTGCAGAAAATAGCCAGGGGTGAGTGAAACGAACCCCTGGTAATTGTGGAGGTGAATGGAGCCCTGGAAGGGCGAAAGAAC
>JAFGTD010000104.1 GCA_016934295.1 Acidobacteriota bacterium | reverse complement strand
TTGTTTTATCAAAGTCAGAGAGACATGCTACAGAACTTTCAGCACTAACGTACCCCTTTTCACACTGAAAATATCACACTGAAAATATCTTGCCAAATTAACAAAATTCGTTTATTCTTCAAGCATGCTAAAGATGAAAAAAAGCAAGGCGGCATCATTAATTAAGGCCAATCCCTATCTGCAGGATCCTGAGGAACGGGATGTGTGGCTGACCCGGTCCGTTGTTTCCTCCTCGGCCTTTGAGGGTGCCAAGTCTGCTGCCTGTCACGCTCTCGGGGTGCCAGATAAAACCAGGAATACTAAGGTCGGCTGCGAAGCTTCAACGTCCGCTCAATCACACCGGTAAAGATTTCCTCCATCGGAGCATAATCATAATCCATTCCCGCCTGAACTGCCCAAAAATATTTCTGCTTTGTTCGCCCTTTCACATGACTGAAATCCAAGGGAGGCAGCCCGGCTTGCGCCGCCATCAAAATGGCCAGCATTCGGGATAGTCGACCGTTTCCTTCCCGGAAAGGGTGAATGAGAACCAGTTCCGTGTGGACATCCATTTCGCGTTTTCTGGTGATGCCCAGAATGTTTCGTAAAACACGTCCACGGGAACCTGGTTGATATTGCGCTTCGATAAGGCCCGATACATCATAACGACTTGGTTTTGTCATTTGAATTCGACTCTCGTCATGCTCTTACAGGTGCCGATCTGTCTGCCAGGAAATCTTGAGGGGCTACTCAACTCGACAGATCATTATATCGGTTTCAACTATACAGAAATATTAGCACCGGATTGATTCTTAAATGCCTCTTTTTACCCCCAAAAATATCTTTTAAGGCTAAAAATCAGCCCTCTTTTCGGTGTAATCCCTTCACTGGTATGGATTTAGCTTGATCCGACCCCATCACCCCAGCGGTATCCGTGTGATTAAGCCTTGAGAAATACAGCCGTTATTCGGTCACTATACATTAAACACCCCATTTATATTCGGAGAAGGTTAGGCGATAACGCTAAAAAAGCGGAAAAATCCAACGAAACCGGTCTGATTCGGCGTATTATCATAAAGGAAAAAGGAATTGCGGAAAAGAAGGAACCATATCCCGGCCGAACCTCAAAACAGATTCCGCGCAGTTTTTGTCGCTGCTCCTAAAGTGAACGTATTCTTTTCATTAATAGAATGCAAGCAACATGTTGGCTGATTTACAAGCCCCTGGATTCCAAATCTTAATCCTATAACCAGTCGAAAATAAGGAGGTTGGTCATGAAGGGTTACCGCGAAATGTGTGGCCGAAGGTCCAATATGAGATGGCCGGCAATTATTTTGGGATTGCTTCTGATAATCCTAACGGCGGCCCGTGCGCAGGCATTCAGTCTGAATGTGCAGTGGGTTGATCAAAACGGAAATTCCGGACCTGTAACCGAATACCGCTGGCTGCTGCAGGAGGACACCACTTACGATCTGGGCCCCGGCAAGCAGGATCTACTGTCTTTGAATTTTCACAGGAGTTACGCGCCGCCGGTGGCCAAGGGGGATGATCAGACGCCCACCGACATACCGCTTGACCCCGGGAAAAGATATTTTGTCTCCGTGCTTCCGGCTGCGGGTTATACCATAGGAGGAGCGCCGGTAGTAAATGGCACGGCTGAGGTGAAGGTCACCCCGCTCCCCCTTCCCACGGCCCAAATCTCGGTCCTCGTGTTCCAAGACGATTCCCCCATCAATAACGCTCCTGATCTTCCGGAAGAGCATGGACTTGAAGGATTTAAAGTCACAGTAGAAGACGCCGGGGGCAGATATGGCATTTCAGCCGGTGCCCAAATGATGGATGCTTTCGGCAACCCCATTGGAACCGTATACGGACAGGATGGTAACGTTGTCAAGATGGGCGACGGAGTGGTGACCACAGACGCTAATGGCCATGCCCTGATCCAGAATTTGGCCCCTGGAAAATACGGGATCAGCGTTGTTCCGCCGGTGGGTGAGGGCTGGATCCAGACCTCCACCATCGAAGGAAAGCGGGTCATCGACGCCTGGGTCAAGGCCGACGAACCGCCCTTTTTCGTGGAGTTCGGGCCGCCCGGCTATCATGTGTTTATCGGTTTTGTCAAAGAAATGAATGATACGGCTTTTCTCACTGGGTCCAACACCATCAACGGAAGGGTCGTGAATCTTCACAACTCCCGGCCGCCGGATTTCACCTTTTGGCCGGGTCATCCCATCCCGGGCGCGTGGGTCGGGCTGAACACCGGCCCGGCCGGGACGGGCTATGGCGTATATGCGGCACCATGCGACGGCAACAGTCAATTTATAATAGACAACATTCCCGACGGGACGTACGAACTGGTAATTTGGGATGAGAACCTGGACGTCATCTTCGCTACAAAGCAGATCACTTTGCCGGCCGACGCGGGTGATCTGGGCGATGTTGCGGTATTCAACTGGTTCGGTAGATTGGAAGGTGGCGTATTCGAAGACCGCAATCTTAATGGGTACTGGGATCCAGGCGAGCTGGGCATCCCGGAGCAGGCTATTAACATCCGCTTCCGGGATGGCACTGTCTACCAGTCCTTCCCCACCGACACAGAGGGCAAGGCTCCTTTCGATGAGGTATTCCCATTCTTCCACTGGCTGGTGGCTGAGGTGGACTTTGCACGCTTCCAAGCAACCGGCGCTACGTTTGTTGTGGATGCCGGCGGTCAGCCGGATGCCGCATATGATTATTTTCTCAATCCTCAGGTGCAGGATTGTGATGGTGGCTCTCTGGAAAGAACCGAGACCGGGGAGGTGCTCACCCAAGCCTTCCAGGTGTTCCTAGGCCAGACCATTCGGATGGATTTCGGCAAGGCCCCCTATGACCCCAGTATGAACGGCGGCATATCAGGCATGGCTGTCTATGCCACCACCCGGGCTGAAAACGACCCCAGGCTAGCCGCTGCCGAACCTTGGGAGCCGGGCATTCCCAGGGTTCAAGTGAACCTATATAGAGACGAACTTAACAATGATACGGGCGATCCAGGGCCTGACGGTAGAATTGACCCCAAGGACCTGTCCACGGCAACTTATCCGTATACCCCTGTCTTGGCTGATGTGGACAACTACCCTTTTGGCTGGTTTTCCGGAGGGGTTAAAGGTCCGGAAGATACCGATCACAATGATGATGGGATTTTTGACTCGGGGGATGCCATAGACATCACTTTGACTGATAGCTGGGATGACAACCTGCCGGATTGCGCGGCGGGCAGCAACAGCCCTGCTCCCGGCTCTCTTTTTGGGGAAAAAGACGCCTTCGACGGGCTGAGGAACTTCAACCAGGCACGGTCCGGCGTCTTTGACGGCGGATACGCTTTTAGCGACCTTGAGCCCGGCATCTACATCGTGGAGGCGGCAGCTCCGCCCGGCTATGAACACGTGAAGGAAGAGGACAAAAACGTGGACTTCGGCGACGAATACGCCGGACCTTTTATCCCCATAGACGGCAACCCGGCAGTGCCGGGTGATTCGCCGGCGAACACGACGCCGGAACAGGATCCGCTGGACAATCAACCGATCCTGGTCGGTGATCTGCGCCAGGTACCGAACGAACTGGCCCTTTTCCCAGGCGTTCCAGCGCCCTTTGCCGGCGAAATGAGGCCACTGCCGGACCGCAAGCAGGTCGCACTGAAGCCGGGACTGAACTCGGCCTGCGACTTCTTTCTGTTCACCGAGGTGCCGGTGGCTGGCCAGATCGTGGGCATTATCCTGGATGACCTGGCCAACGAGTTTGACCCGGCCGCGCCGGCCTTTGGTGAGAAATACGCTCCGCCGAATTTACCCATTTCTATCCGGGATTGGAGGGGCAATCTGATCGGCTACACGGCATCGGACAAATACGGCGCATACAATGCTCTGGTTCCGTCCACCTACACAGCGAATCTGCCGCAGCCCAGTGGTATGTCACCCCACATGCTGACGGTGGTGCTGAACGATCCGACCCATCCGACGGTACCTCCCAACCCTAAATACAGTCAGTTCTCCTACACCTTCCAGTATATGCCCGGGGCGACCACTTATCTGGACACCCCGGTGGTTCCCATCGCTGCATTTGCAGGACCGGAACAGACCCCGGTAGACGTCGAGTTTCCCAACGGCACACCGGTGATCAAACAGGTGGTTAACGGACCGTATGCCGGCGTCGGTACTCCGATCACAATCGAATCCATGGGCTACGTCCAAGTCCCTGATCCACTTACAGGCGATCCTATCCTGCGGGACTACGGCTTCGGTGAACCTGGCACCGTGACCATCGGCGGGGTCCCGCTAACCGGTGTTTCCTGGACCTCCGGTTCCATCACCGGAACCGTGGCGCCGGGAACTACCACCGGCCAGCTTGTGGTTACCCGGGAAAACGGTAAGTCCAGCATACTGGGCGTGACCGTCACGATAGGTCCGCTGGGAACAGGACCGACCGGGCAGCCGAGAACGCTACGATCGGTCAGCGCTGGCCAAAGTATTCAGGCGGCCATCGACAGTGCGAACCCGGGCGACTTGATTCTGGTGGGCCCGGGAGTCTATGAAGAGCTGGTGATCATGCACAAGCCGGTTCAGCTTCAGGGCTGGGGCGCGGGAGTCACCTTCATCAACGCGGTTCAGGCGCCATCGGATAAGATCCTCGACTGGAGAGACAAGATCCAGAAACTGTGGCTAAATGCCGAATTCGATCTGCTGCCGGCTCAACAGATCAACTTCGTGGGTCTGGAACCCGCCCTGGCGGCAGTGGAGGGGGCCGGCATTTCCGTATTTGCCAGGAATACAACCCAGGCAAACGGCGGTTTCGGAGAAAACCCCCGGCCGCGGATCGACGGCTTTACCATAGAGGGCGCATCTACCGGCGGCGGCATCTTTGTCAACGGCTATGCCCATTACCTGGAGATTTCCAACAACCGAGTCAGACTTAACAGTTCGGCCCAGGGCGGCGGGATCGCCTTGGGCCATCCGTCACTCGTCCTGGAGACAGCGGACGGTTTGGCCTACCAGGATGCGGGAAACGATCACATCCGCATCCACCATAACCAGATCACCGGAAACGGCGGACTGGGCGGCGCAGGAGGCGGTATTTCTCTTTACACAGGCGCCCACCACTACGAGGTGACGGATAACTTCCTCGCCGGGAACTTCATGCAGGATAACGGCGGCGGCATCGGCCACCTGGGAAGGAGTGACGGCGGCAAGATCGCCCGCAACCGGATTATCTTCAACCAGTCCTTCAACCAGGGCATATCCGTGTCCGGCGGCGGCATTTTCATCGGCGGCGTCCCGCAGTCGGCTGCCGGTGGACCGACTCCCGGCTCAGGATCGGTAACGGTTGACGGCAACCTGGTTCAGGGTAACCTGGCCGGGGCCGGCGACGGCGGCGGGCTCCGCACCCAGTTCAATCTTTTTGAAGATACCATCATCGTCATCAACAATATGATCGTGAACAACGTGGCAGGTCTGGCCGGCGGCGGGATCGCCATGCAGGATACGGAAAACATCAAAATATCCCACAACACCGTGGCTCACAACGATTCGACGGCCACGGTCGGGGAAGCATTTGTGGCTTCCAATTATTCCACGCCCCAACCGGCGGGAATCATGTCCCGGAACTCCAATCCGGCCATTGACAGCAACATCATCTATGAGAACCGATCATTTCATTTTGAGATAACCGGCCCGACTACATTCGGACTGGTGTATGACGGTTTCCAGGATCTGGGGCCGGCTGGTTTGCTCACAGTCAACAGTCTTCTCACAGGCGGTGCCGACCCGGGATTTGTTAGTCCCTATTTTAATAACTCGACAGGCGCAACCATTATTCAGAACGAGTTCACCACAATAGTGTCAGCCCTGCCCGCGTTCGACGAAGGCGGCAACTTCATCGACGTCCGCTACGCCCCGCTTTCCATCGACGTGGACGTATCCGCCGAGGCAGGCGTTCAGGTGCCGGACTATAAGGTCATGGCGACCATCGGAGGGGGCACTTTAGGACTCACCACCACGGATGTGGATGGTGACCTTGCCGTATCCATTGAATATATTGGTGCCGACATATATAGCCCCTCGGGCAATACGGCACCGGTGGCAACCAATGACGCCTATAACATATTACTCCCCAGTATGGGAATACCGGATCCTCTCGTAGTGGCAGCTCCCGGCCTTGTAGCCAACGACTTCGATCCGGACGGAAATCCCATAGCAGTCGATTCCACACCGTTGACTGAACCGAGCAACGGCACCCTGACCCTGAACGCGGACGGGTCCTTTACCTATACGCCTGACAGAAGATTTGAGGGAACCGATACCTTCTCCTACCTGTTAGGCGACGGCGCACGCTACTCCACAGCTACAGTGAGTATTACGACGACGATAAGAGCCGCCAACGAGGCGCCCAGTCCCACCGCCGCAGACATCGTAACCCAGATCAACACCGCCGGTACAACCCGTGTCCTGCCCAACGATCCTGATTTGGGCGACACCCATACCTACGCCATTCAGGTTAATCCGAGAAATGGAACGGCCACCGTTTCGGACAGCGGTACGGTCACCTATACACCGGATATGAATTTCCAGGGTGGCGACAGCCTGGTGGTCCGCGTAAGGGATCAGAACAACCGGACCGGCACGGTCACGGTGAATATTACAGTCAGCCTGAGCCTGCCGTTGAGCCAGGACATGGTGATTCAGATTCCGCCGGATGAGGACGGAATCGACACGGACGGGGACGGGGACCCGGCAAATGATCACATGTATCTTCTCCTGGGCGCCGGGGATGGGTTCAGCACCATGGCGGACGGTTATGAGCAGTATATTTTCAGCTTCCGCAACCTGAGCCATCTTCTGCCCGCAGTGCAGGCCGGTGACCCTGCCGTAAGAATCATTCCCATGGACAAGGTCATGCACCATGGTATGCTAGGAGCGGAATTTCCTGCACCGACCATCAGGGTGCGGGAGGGTCAGAAACTTTACCTGAACCTGGCCAACGTGGGTATGGCTAAGCGTCCCGACCTTTTCGACCCGCATACGGTCCACTGGCACGGTTTTCCCCAGGCGTCATCCGTCTTTGACGGAGTGCCGGATGCATCCATCTCCATCAACATGATGGGCGTCCTGACCTACTTTTACAACGTGTTACAGCCCGGGACCTATATGTACCACTGCCACGTGGAGGCCACCGAGCACATGCAGATGGGAATGCTGGGCAACCTGTACGTCACGCCCAAGCAGGATCACGATGAGGCGATAAAGAATCTTGTTGATCCGCCTTATGTGGGATTTGCTTACAATGACGGCGACGGCTCCACCGGTTATCACGTGGACTATCCCATTCAGATCACAGGATTTGACCCGGCTTTCCACGATGCCAGCCTGACGACCCAGCCGCTGCCGTTTCAGTTGATGGAGGATAAGTACCCTATGCTGAACGGCCGGGGCTACCCGGACACTCTGAAGCCGGGCAGTCTGCCGCCGGCAAGCGCTAACACCTACGTGCAGACCGCGGCCGTGGAAAATGCACCGGCGCCGAAAGCAGACAGCTTTCATGTTTCGGGCGCACTTGAGATGGTTGATGGTGCTTACAACGGTTTGGATCTGGTTTTCACCTCGGGTGCACTAAAAGGCGTCTCCAGGCGAATTGCAAACTACACCATTCAACAACAGGGCAACAACACCCGGATTGAGATCGTTCTTTACACTGCTCTTCCACAGAAACCTTCGGCAGGAGATACCTTTGCCATCGGCAGGGCATCACAGAACGTCAGCACCCGGATCCAAGGGACGCAGGGGCAGAAAATTCTGCTTCGCATCTCGAACCTGGACGTAACCAGGTTCTATACGCTGGCTTCCACTCTTCCCATGAAGGTGGTTGGAATCTCTGCCCGCCTCCTGCGGGGCCCGGATGGCAAAGATCTGTATTATACCACCAACTCGGTCACCTTGGGTGGCGGCGAGGCCGTGGACGCCATAATCGACACGACCGATGTGGCTCCGGGAACCTACGTTCTTTATACCACCAATCTGAACTATCTGAGCAACAATCAGGAGGACTTCGGGGGAATGATGACCGAGATTGAAATTACAGCACCGTAGCAATAGGCCTACCGGCCTATTGATCCGATAGGCCGGTAGCATAATCAGACGCATCTAAGGCATAATCAAAATCAATAGGAGGATTCTCATGAAAGGTAAAAAAACCAAAATCACAGCTCTCGGTGCACTGGTTTTCCTTCTGGCACTGCTTCCGCCGGTTGCTGAAAATGTTCAGGCGATGGATGGGGTGATCGACGGGATTAACGGTCCCAATTTCACTCTGACCGCGAAGTCCGGCTATATCAGCACTCCTGAAGGCAACTCGGTCTTTTTTTGGGGATATGCCAATGGTAACGAAACGGTTCAGTATCCCGGTCCCACCCTGATCGTTAATCAGGGAGACCAGGTGACGGTCACTCTCAGCAACACCCTGACCCAAAATGTGTCCATTGTATTCCCCGGTCAGACCGGCGTCATGGCCCAAGAAATAGCGGCACCTACCACTGACGGCTTGCTCACTAGGGAAGCTGAGTCAGGAGGAACCGTTAAATATAGCTTTACTGCCCATCAAGCGGGGACGTATTTGTATCACAGCGGCACACGGACCGACTTGCAGATAGATATGGGGCTTTTTGGAGCCCTTATCGTCAGGCCTAATACAGCCAACAAGCAGGCATACCTCCATTCTGATTCAGCTTACGACTGGGAGTATCTGTTCCTGCTGAGCGAAATGGACCCCAAGATTCACAGGCTCGTGGAACTTGGCAAGATAGACGAGGTCGATACCACCAAATATTTCCCTGCTTATTGGTTCATCAACGGGCGCTGTGCCCCGGACACCATGTTTCCGGCCTTCGTCGGTTGGCTCCCCACTCAGCCATACAACTGTATGCCCATGATCAAACCCGGTGAAAAAATGCTCATGCGGGTCATCGGCGCGGGAAGAGATTTGCATCCCTTTCATCATCACGGCAACCACGTCCGAGTGATCGCCAGAGACGGCCGGATGCTCCAATCCGGCGCAGGCACCGGATCCGATTTGAGCTACGAGGTGTTTACCGTAAAGTCGGTCCCGGGACAGACCGTAGACGCCATCTTTACTTGGACAGGGGAAGGAATGGGATGGGACATTTACGGTCATGCGCCGGAAGATCAGCCTGTTGCTGGAGAGGATTTAAATGACCACGGTAAGCCTTTTCCGGTGCTCCTGCCGTCAAAAGGAGACCTGACCTACGGCGGCTTCTGGAGCGGCAGTCCCTTTTTGGGAGTGCTGAGTAGTCTGCCGCCTGGAGAAGGCGGGTTGAATCCAACGGCCGGTTTCGCCTATATGTGGCACAGTCACACCGAAAAGGAAATGACCAATAATGATGTCTTCCCGGGTGGTATGATGACCATGATGATCATAACGCCACCGGGTGAACCCATAATGCCGGTACCTTTGAAGCAAGGCGATGAACCCATAATGGGAAAGGAAGGAGGGATTTAACATGATAAACCGCCAAATGATAAGAAAATTTTCTGAAGTGATTATGGTGGCCCTGATCGTCCTCCTGGCGGGGGCATCAGGCCATGCCTTAGGAGCGACATATAACCTGAGGGCTGCACAAACGACTATCCCTATGCCGGATGGCACATCTATTATCATGTGGGGGTATGCTCTCGTCTCTTATGACATAGGCTCTGGACCTGTGGACGGGGATAATGTTATCACAGTCCCCGGGCCGAGACTAATGGTTCCGGCGGGACAGGGATTGACAGTGAATCTGACCAATGAACTTCCTGAGGCTGTTTCCATCATTATACCGGGGCAGGCAAGTAATTCAGCGCAGATAACCCGTAACCCGGACGGGCGGATACGATCCTTTACCCATGAAACGCCTATCACCCCGCCGGGAGAAATCCCTGTCCCTGTCCCTTATACCTGGAGCAACCTCAAACCGGGCACCTATCTCTATCACAGCGGTACCCATCCCGCCGTCCAGGTGCAAATGGGATTATACGGCGGTGTAACCAAGAATGCCGTTGATGCTAACGGAGGCGCTGCACAAGCCTATCCCGGCATGACTTACGACGAAGGAGTCGTAATCCTATACAGCGAGATCGACCCAGCACTGCACGAGGCGGTGGCCGGCCCTACTCCTATCTATGGCACCGCTGGATATCCCAGTACTATTGACTACAACCCGAAATATTTCCTGGTCAACGGGGTGGCCGCAGACGCTGCAGAGCCCGTTGCGGTGGTTGACGCCGGAACCACCGTGCTGCTTCGTTTTCTGAACGCGGGATTGACAGACCACGCGGCGCAAATCCTTGGAACGCATCTAAGCGTTGTCGCGGAGGACGGAAACCCTTACCCGTATCCGAGGCAACACCATTCGCTGCTTCTGGCTGCGGGCAAGACACTGGACGCTTGGTTCTCAGCATCCGATGGAGGGAAAGACTATCCCATCTTCGACCGTAGAGCCTACCGGACAAATATCACGGCGGTGCAGGGGACGATGTATACCTATATATCGGTTCAGCAAGCGGTACCTTGACCGATGCAAAAGTGAATTGTTTCAACATAAAACCGGGCATATTTTAGTAATGGGATGCCCGGTTTTATTAAGAGAAGGAAAAGTTCATGAAGGGATATTTTCTGAAATTGTTGGTTATTCTGCCAGCCATCTTCTCTATGCACTTAACCGGATTTGCGACCCCACCCAAAAAGCAGGTGGCAGAAAAGAGTCTCTCTTCGAAAAACATGGAAGAGCATTGGGGGATACGGATTACAGGAATCAGATTAACCGCTTCAGGTTTCATGCTCGACTTTCGCTATCAGGTTCTAGATTCAAAAAAAGCAGCACCTCTTTTCGATCGCAAAACCAGACCCTATTTGATCCACCAGGAAACAGGGGCCCAATTTACGGTACCGAATCCTCCCAAAACCGGCCCGCTGCGCACGTCCAACGAACCGCAGCAAGGGCGTGTATACTGGATGTTCTTTGGCAACCCGGGCAAATATGTAAAACCAGGAGATAAGGTCACAGTCGTTATTGGAGCTTTCAAGGCAGAAAGCTTAATCGTGGAGTGATTCCGCCGCTTGATTAAAAATACTGATTATTCGTCAGAAAGGAATTCCGATGAATGCCTTCCGCGTTTTTATGAAAAGTATGTCTTTAACTTATGGACTCCTAATTAATACCTATCTCTGGCAAAGGGATTCTTTTCAGAGTTATCGATTGCAAGGGAAACTTGATAAACATCCAGGATGGCAATGGGATAGAGATTATATACATAAGGGTCTGGTATGATAATTTTCGGGAGTGGGTCTATGCGGCATAGGAAATCCAAACAAAAAGATTTTAATCGTCTTAAAGGATCTTTCATCTCTGTCCTTTGGGCATGTTTAGGTATCTTGATCTCCGCTCACACGTTTGCTCAAGACTATCATATGAGCTATAAAAATGATCTCATATCCCTGCGGGCCGATAAGATTGACTTAAAGACAATTATGCTGGATATTTCCAAGAAAGCAAATATATCGATCAGCTATCCATCAAAATTGAAAAAACAAATTACGATAAACCTACCAAGTGTTTCCATTAGAAATGCTCTCAAGCGTCTTTTGAGAGGACAAGACTATGCGATAATCAATTCTGATTCAAAAAACAGCGGTATCACAGAAGTCTATGTGCTGCCAGAAAAAGGGGATTCGATAATCTATTTTGCTTCAAAACACGACTCTATTTCAGAAGTCGGTGTCCTTTCAGAACAGCGGAGGCACAAAAAATCGATAAGGCCACAAACCCAAAGCCGACAGGCAAAAAATCTTATCAATAATTATAATAGGCGATTGGACGCTCTTATAAATCGGCTGCCAAAAGCCACACGTGGAAGCGCTACAGAGAAAAATCTTTTACGTCTAATAGAATCGATGGCGAGGGCAGTTGAGAAGCTGGAAAATAGAACTCTTTGACGTGTCAAGCTCGATTCAGCGGAATCATTTTAGGTCAATAAACTGATCCTGCCGATCAAGACCATAACTGGGGTTTGGGACGAGTAAGTTAACGAATCGTAAAAAAGTTATAGTTATCAAGTAGTTACCGAAACAATGAAAAATAGGCGTGTTACTACAGATTTTCGGCCGGCAAAGAGACCTTTTTAATGCCTTGAATAAGTTTTGGAGAAGATATGTATAGCGATTTCAATATGCTACGAACACGAGTACTAAGCTCGTTCCTTCTGAAGAAGCGGTGTTCGGCCGTAGAAAAATAAAAAATTTGTAGGGATATACGTAACAGTTTAGTCCCTTCCCCTGAAGACGGGACACCATTCACTCTATATCACTTACGGAGTATCGGCGTCAGAAGGCGTCATTTTTTTATGCCTGATTATTTTATTGAGATCAACTAGAATCATTGTACAGTTGCGCCTGTGCGGTTGTTACCGCCGATTTAATTCCCTGCCAGAACCATCGCTATAATTTCCCGCCAAAGGCATCGGTTTAATTCTGCCATTTGATTCCGCCGATTTAATTCCGTTTTCAAAATTAAATAGTCCATATAGTTTTTCTAATTCTTTCAATTGATTTAATTCTGGAGAAACTACATGGAGACGATTCCTTGTGTGAGTTGTGGAACCTTTTTTATTCCCCGCAACTGCAAACAGAATTACTGCAGAGAACCTGGGTGCCAGCGTGCCCGCAAGGCGGTATGGCAGCGCTACAAATTGAAAAGTGATGAGGATTACCGGACCCAACAGCACTTGAGTCACCAGAAGTGGCTGCAAACCAACCCGGATTACTATCGATCCTATCGACGCCGCAATCCTGATAAAGTTCAAAGAAACCGTAAAAAATGTATAAAAAATGGGTAAAAAATGGGGACGTCCGTAATTAAGTAAAAAACTTGACAAAGTAAAAAATGGGGACGTCCGTAATTAAGTAAAAAACTTGACAAAGTGGCGGTTTGGTGGTAGGTGTTTGTGCATGCCAAGATCAGCCCGTTTAGACGCTCCCGGTGTTTTAAATCACGTTATTATTCGCGGTATCGAGCGGCGCAAGATATTTAAAGACGATCAGGACCGTGAGGATCTTCTTAAGCGGCTGGCGGCCCTGCTGCCTGAAACCCGCATCACCTGCTATGCCTGGTCTCTAATGTCCAACCATGCCCATTTTCTTTTCCGCACCAGTGACGTTTCCTTATCTACACTCATGCGAAGGCTTCTGACCGGATATGTGGTCACCTTTAACCGGAGACACAATCGCTATGGCCCGCTTTTTCAGAATCGGTATAAATCGATCCTTTGCCAGGAGGATCCGTACTTAAGGGAACTGGTGCGTTATATTCACTTAAACCCCTTAAGAGCCCGAATTGTTTTTACGCTTTCCGAACTCAACCGCTATCAATACAGCGGCCATAGTGCGCTGATGGGCAAATGCAACCGAGAGTGGCAGGAAATAAAATATGTGCTCAATTTATTCGGCAAATCGATAAAGACTGCCAGGAAGCTTTATCTGGCATATGTTGACGCCGGCGTAAATCAGGGGCGCCGCCCTGACTTGGTCGGCGGGGGACTGATTCGAAGCCTTGGAGGGTGGCGGGCAGTTAAACAAAAACGGTTTAAAAAAGAAGAGCGCCTTAAAGGGGATCAGCGGATTTTGGGGGAAAGCGATTTTGTGGCACAGATCCTGGAAGAAGCTGAAGAAAAATATGAACGGTCCTATGAGTTGCAGAGCAAGGGTTATGACCTGGAGGTAATTTCCAAAAGGGTGTGTGAACTTTTTGGAATTGAAAAGGAGGAGCTATACAGAGGCAGCCGCCGCCAGGCTATTGCCGATGCCAGGGGGCTGTTTTGCTATTGGGCCGTGCATGAACTGGGGTATCCTCTGACCAAACTGGCTAAAGCATTGGGCCGGACCGGACCCGGGAT
>JAFGTD010000103.1 GCA_016934295.1 Acidobacteriota bacterium | reverse complement strand
GGCGAGGTGGCGGTAACCCGGCTGGTCTGCGTCAACGACGTGGGCCACGTGTTTAATCGCCCGGGAGCCGAAGGCCAGCAGTACGGCGGGGCCTTCATGGGGCTGGGCAGAAGCGCGACGGAAGAGAAGATCTGCTGCCCGCAAACCGGCGTAGGCTTGAATTACGATCACATCGGGTATCACCTGGGAACCATGAACGACTACCCGGTTGTTCAATGCCTTCTGCATGAAACACATCTGGGCTATTCCACCTATGGATCCTGTGGGATCGGGGAAGACGTCGGAGCGGCTATTTCCGCGATTACCGCCGGCGCCATATACAACGCAACGGGGAAATGGATCCTGGACTTCCCCATAACTCCGGACAAGGTTCTGAAAGCTCTGGGGAAAATATAGGGAACACAACGAATACCGTTCATGGTTTCCCGTTCATGTTTTTTAACGGAGAACTTGAAACGGGAAACGGGAAACGGGGATGACGACAATCGATGCCACCGAAAGACCGGACGGGAACTGGTGGATTCCTTTCAGTGTAACCATATTCGCCATGCTGGTGCTGCAGATGTCGAACCTGGGGGCGGCGCCCCTTTACCCGGCCATCAGGGAAAATTTTGGAATGACCTATTCCCAGTACGGCCTTTTCACCGGGATGTACGGCCTGGGCGCTCTTCTGCTCAGCGTTCCCGGAGGGATGCTGGCCAAACGTTTCGGGGAAAAGAACGTTCTGGCATCAGGGCTTCTCGTTGTTATTCTCGGGCTGGCCCTTCTGAGCCTGGCCTGGAACACAATTACGGCTTTCGCCGGACATGCCATCTGGCTTTTAGGCTATCGCCCAGCCTTCGTCTGCGTCATGACCGCGATCGCTCTGACGGCGCCCAAATCGGTCCGAAGCCGGTCCATGGCAACCATCGGCGCGGTATCGGCCCTTGGATTCATAATTGGCGGCCCTGTCGGCGGCCGCATCGGTGAGGAATACGGCTGGCGCAGCGGCATCCTGTCATTCGCCGCCATGGCTTTTATCGGGGCTGTTGTTTTCTATTTATTTTACAGGACGAAGAAGGAATCGGCCCCGCCTTCCTCAAAACCGGATCCCGAGACCGTCAAAACAGGACCGACACCCGGAGCGGCACACCCCGACGCGGCAAAAACAAAAAGCGTTTTCCGGAACCCGGTTCTCTGGGCAATCGCGCTGCTGGAGGGAATGGTCGGAGTAGGATTTTACAATGCCACCCACTATGTTCCCATGGAGGGCAAAGAGGTCTTCCACCTGGATGCCACGGATACCGCCTATATTCTCAGCATAGGATTTATTGCCGCAATCTTCGGCAACATGCTGTTGGGCTGGCTGATGGACAGGTACAACAAATGGAATGTCATGGCCCTGATGATGGTCATTCTTATTCCGGCTTCCCTGGCGATGACGGCGGACAATCTCCTGATCTACAGGATCGCCACCGCGGTCCTGGTTGCCGTCGGCCTTGCCACCGCACAGCAGAGTTATGCCCTGGCTGCATGGCTGTCATCGGAAAGAGAGATGGGAAATGTCATGGGAGCGGTGGCTTTCGGAACGGGTATTTTCGGGTATATCGGCCCGCAGACACTCGGCTTTCTGAGAGACTGGACCGGCGGTTTCGACGCCGGCTGGTGCTTCGTGGCCGCAGTCGCCGTACTGTCCCTGATAATAATCATCATTCTGAAATATCATCTAAAAAGAAAAACTGAAATGAATACTTAACGGGAAAGAATCAATGAAAAACAAGGTCTATGCAACCTGCAGCGATGCTGTAGCGGACATCCCCGATGGAGCCGTCATTATGGTGGGAGGCTTCGGACACGCCGCCGACAAGCCCCAGAACCTCATCACGGCACTGAGAGATCACGGGGCCAGGGATCTTACCCTTATCATGAACGGGGCCGGAGTGTCCGGCAGCCTGGGAATCGGCTCGCTCGGCGGAGTGCCTTTCACGGATGAGGAGATCCTGATTGAGAACGGCCAGGTCAGGAAGGCGATCTGCAGCGTCCCCGCCTCTTTGGTCATGTCGAAACCCGGAGCTTTTGAAAAACGGTATCTTGCCGGAGAAGTGGAGCTGGAGTACGTTCCACAGGGAACGTTGGTGGAGAGAATCCGGGCTGCGGGAGCCGGGATTGGAGCTTTTTATACACCGACCGGTGTGGGAACGCTTATCGAAGAGGGCAAGGAAAAGCGGGTTCTGGACGGTCGCGAGATGCTGCTGGAATACGCGCTGCACGCGGACTACGCATTGATCCGGGCCTACCGCGCCGACACCATGGGGAACCTGATCTATCGCGGAATCATGCGGTCGTTTAATGCGGTCATGGCTCCGGCGGCGAAGATAGTTGTCGCCGAAGTCGAAGATATCGTGGAAGCCGGGGAATTCGATCCCGAGATTGTCGTCACTCCCGGCATATTCATCGACCGAATCGTCGCGGCACCCGGGGAGGATAAAAAATGAAAGAACGACTCGACAGACAGACTATCGCCCTGCGCGTAGCCAAGGAATTTCCGGACGGAGCCGTGGTGAATCTGGGCGCCGGAATCCCGACCCTTGCGGCGAACTTCGTTCCTGAGGGCAGAACGGTCATTTTCCATGCCGAAAACGGAGTCCTGGGTTTCGGCGGCGTTCCCGAAAAAACGGAAGATGAAAATCCCTATTACCTGGGCGCCAACGGATTGCCCTTCTCCGCCCAGCCCGGCATGAGCTTTTTTCATCATGCGGATTCGTTTACCATGATTCGGGGCAGGCATATCGATATCACCGTACTGGGTGCACTGCAGGTATCGGAGCATGGCGACCTGGCCAATTGGACGTTCCCGGAACGGGGGATAGGCAATATCGGCGGCGCCATGGATCTTGCGAGCGGCTGCGCCAGTGTGATTATCGCCATGGAGCATGTAACTCCGAAGGGGCAGTTGAAAATTTTGAACAACTGCAGCTATCCGCTCACGGCAACAGGTTGCGTGGACCGGATATTTACGGATATTGCCGTGATTCAGGTAACGCCGGAGGGATTGGTTCTCAAAGAAACCGCACCAGGATGGACGCCTGAAGAGGTGCAGTCCTATACCGAACCGAAATTAATATTGGCGCCTGATTTGAGAGAGATCGAGCTATAGCCCTATTCTGAGAGGGTTGGGAAGGAGAGTATATTTAATGGCAGGAATCACTTCGATCGGGGCTTATATCCCGAGATACAGGCTGAACCTTGAGGAAATTGCCGAATTCTGGGGCGGTAAAGGCTCGCAGGGGGAAAAAGCGGTTGCCGGCTACGATGAGGACAGCATAACGATGGCCGTCGCAGCCGCCCGGAATTGCATGTCACCAGGCAAGGAACCGGTGGACGGATTATATCTCGCGACAACGACGGCGCCATACAGGGAAAAGCAGTGTGCCGCCATTGTTGCGGGCGCGGTGGATCTAAAAAGTAACAGCTTGACCTCGGATTTTACGAATTCTTTAAGGGCGGGCTCCATAGCCGTGAAATCCGCTCTGTGCGCCGTCGAGAGCGGCGCCGCGAAAAACATCCTGGTCGTCGCTTCGGACTGCCGCCAGGGCGCGCCCAAGGGCAGGCTCGAACAGCTCCTGGGCGATGGAGCAGCCGCGGTCACTGTCGGATCCGAGAACACCATTGCCGATATCGAAGACAGCTATACGATCTTCAGCGACTTTACGGACCTCTGGAGGACCGCAGAAGACGCTTTCGTCCAATCCGCCGAAGGAAGGTTCATCGATGCTCAGGGCTATATGCCCACGATGCAGGAAGCCATTTCAGGATTGATGCAGCAATGCTCCGCTACCGCGGGAGACTTTGCCAAAATTGTCTTCCATGCATCGGACCTCAGGGAACACATGAGTCTCACTAAAAAGCTCGGGTTCGAAAAGGGCCGGGTCCAGGATCCGCTCTTCGCCAGGATCGGCAACACCGGAGCCGCCGCGTCCCTGATAATGCTGGCTGCTGCCCTGGAGGACGCTCAACCGGGAGACCGGATACTTTTCGCGGGCTACGGGGACGGCTGTGATGCGTTCGTATTTCGTGTTACGGACGGGATCTCCGGAATGCGCGGCCGAATCGGATTTAAAGACATGTTGGCAAAAACGACCCCGGTCGATTACGGCAAATACCTCCTCTGGCGCGATTGCATATCCGTTGAAGCATCCAGCCTGCCTCAGCGGACGGAGCCTTCTCTGGTCAGCCGGTGGAGGGAACGCAGAAGTATTTCGGCCCTGTACGGAGTACGATGCCTGGATTGCGGCACGCCTCAATTCCATCCCATCGGGCAGGCAATACGGGTCTGCGCCACCTGCCAGTCCAAGGATAATTTTGAGGACTACAAATTTTCCGACAGGAAAGGAAAACTCTTCAGCTACGCGATCGACCAGCTCCAGCCCACCCTCAATCCTCCGGGATTGAACGGAGTCGTGGATTTTGACGGCGGGGGGAGGCTTATCTGCGAACTGACGGATTACGATCTGGATGCAGTCGCAATCGGCATGCCTGTGGAAATGACCTTCAGAAAGATGTATCAGGGGCGGGGGATCGTTAATTATTTCTGGAAAGCAAAACCGGTGGTGTGACAAAGGGGAACGAGATGGAAAGTATCAAAGATAAAGTGGCCATCGTGGGTATGGGCTGCACCAAATTCGGAGAACGGTGGGATAAGGGAGTGGAAGATCTCCTTGTGGAAGCCGCCTATGAGGCGTTCGAAGATGCAGGCATCGAACCGAAGCAGATCCAGGCAGCCTGGATAGGCACTGTGTTTTCCGGCTTCAGCGCAATCACCCTGTCTCCGCTGGGACTTCAATACATCCCCATGACCCGTGTGGAAAACATGTGCGCCACGGGAACCGAAGCGCTCAGGGCCGCCGCCTACGCAATCATATCCGGCGCCTGCGATGTGGCGCTGGCCATTGGAGTGGAGAAGCTGAAAGACGCCGGGACCACCGGCGTTAAAGGTCCGGCGATTGTGGGAGACAATCCCGACGGAACCTCCGGGATCGGTCCCGGGTACAGCGCTCCGGCATCCTTCGCATATATGGCGACCCGGTATTTCAACGATTATAAATTGAAGCCCGAAGAGGGCAAAAAGCTCCTGGCCGAGATCGCAGTAAAAAACCATCACAACGGCAGCCTGAATCCAAAAGCGCATTTCAATAATGAGCTGAGCATCGAGAAGGTGGTGAATGCGCCGATCGTAGCCTGGCCTCTCGGGCTTTATGACTGTTGCGGTGTCAGCGATGGAGCGGCGGCGGCGATCGTAACGCGGGCGGATCTGGCTAAAAATTTCAGAGCCGATCCCATTTATGTCAAAGCCCTGAATATCTGTGTCGGGGCACGCCAGGGCGCGATCAGACAGGATTACGACTTTGTACACATCGAAGAAAATGTGCTCGCCTCCAGAAAAGCCTATGAGGAAGCCGGCATCAAAAATGCCCGAAAGGAAATCAGTGTCGCTGAAGTGCATGACTGCTTCACAATTCACGAAATGATCGTCTATGAAGACCTGGGATTCAGCCCCAGGGGAAGAGCGAGGGAGGATATCGAGGCCGGAACGTTCAAGCTGGACGGGGAAGTGCCTGTCAATACCGACGGCGGGCTCAAGTGCTTCGGCCACCCGCTGGGCGCAAGCGGTTTGAGAATGATGTATGAAGTCTATAAACAGCTCCAGGAAAAAGCGGGGCCCAGGCAGGTTAAAAATCCCCGGCTGGGACTGACGCACAACCTGGGCGGAAACGCCGGAACAGGAATCGGCAGCGTCTGCATCGTCGGCAATGAAAAGGGGTAAAAAGAATGTAGGGGCGAACCTTGTGTTCGCCCTGTGTTCTTAATAAATCACAGGCCGGCTGGCGGTATTCTGAAGTCAGCACCGCCTCCGGCAACGCCGGATTGAATATCCTGTGACTCCGGGTGATTTTTCGGGGTCAGTATCGGCGTTGGCATCGGAATCGGTTTTTAAAAGCTCGATCCCGATAGCGATTCCGACCCCGACACCGATGGATTCCCGGCCCAGCTTTTCGCTTCGAATAGAGTCACAGGCCAGAAGCCGGAAGAAAAACCCGAAGCTGACAGGAGGAACGGAACCGTGCTGAAAAAGTTACGGCATATTGCAATCATGGTGGACGACTTTGAAAAAGCCGTCAATCAATTCAAGGGTTTCGGCCTGGACTGCTCGGAGATTAAAGAAGACAAGCGGATCGATCTCCTTGCGGGCTTTCTGTCCATAGGGGGAACATCGATCGAAATTCTCCATCACACAAAGCCGGACACCGGGGACGACCACATCTCCAGTATCGTCCGGGGGCAGAAAGGCGCCGTCAACCATCTCTGTTTCGAAGTGGACGACCTGGACGCATCGATACGGGAATTTGAGAAAAACGGGGCAAAGATGATCGAAGGCTGCCCCCGGCCCGGAGCGCACGGCCGCATTGCGTTCTTTTACCCTGAGACAACCGCAGGCGTACTTATCGAACTGTGTGAGCTCTGACGCCACCCGGACTCCAGAACCGTTGGATTAAATAACCTGTGAGTTTAGTTTATTTCAGTAGCTATATTAATAAATTTCATAATTCTTAAGTCGCAGTATCCTTGGAGTGCGGCAGCAAGCTGCCGCCTTTGGTACTTTAAATATAATCAATACGAAGGCGGCAGCAAGCTGCCGCACTCCAAGGATACTATCGATCCAAATAAATATGATGTTATAAATTCAGCAATAAAAATCAACCAATGAATCATGAGGCAGGAGAAGATGATTGAAAGATTCGACCATGTCGCCATGGTAGTCAAAAACACCGATGAAACCGTGGAGATGATGACCCGCTTTTTCGGATTTGAAGTGGGGGACGTGCTCACCGACAGTGAAGCAGGATTCAAATCCACAATGATTTCGAAAAATGCAGTTACAATCGAACTGATCGAACCGGTCGGCTCCGAGGGAATCATGCAGAAATTCGTCGAGAAGCGTGGAGGCGGGCTGCACCACATCTCGGTCCGGGTGCCCGACCTGGAAGCGGAAATGAAGCGGCTCCGGGCGGAAGGCGTGCAGTTCGTCAGCGAGGAGCCGATCCAGGTCAACCCGACTTCAAAGGTGGTTTTCATCCACCCCCGTTCCACAAACGGACTGCTGATCGAACTGGCCCAGAAAGATTAATCTCCGGAGAATAATTCCTTGAAGTCCGGTTCCTGATAAACTCGGAATATATCAAAGTAGCCTGGCTACTTCCTGGAACGGCGTTCGGGACAATGATGCACCTTCAACAGACACAAATTCCTAATATTGCAGCAGATAGTATCTCGGCGACGATGCAGATAGGGGCCAAAGATTGAGTAGTGATTTTGCAGCTATGTCGTAAATGAGTCGTGGTCAGAACTGGCTGAAAGCATGGATCAGGCGGCCGTTCTGACTTTGACCCTCTCCAGTTTGGCCGTCGCTGCCGCCAAACGGAGATCGTGTTCGGCTTGAAGATTCATCCAAAACTGGGCCGGAAGTCCGAAATATTTGCCAAGCCGCAAGGCGGTCTCGGCCGAGATTGCGCGTTTGCCGCGAAGCACGTCATAGATGCCCGGAAAATCCAGATCCTTTGCCAGGCGATAAGCCGTTATCTTCATTGGCTCCATGAATTCGGTCCTGAGAATCTCGCCTGGATGAACCGTCCAAGCCTTCTTTGTTTTGCCCATTACGTCCTTCCCTAATGGTAGTCGACGATTTCCACATCGTAGGCGTTGCCGTCCCGCCACACGAAGCAGATGCGATATTGATCATTGATTCGGATGCTGTGCTGGCCCTTGCGTTGGCCGTGCAGAGCCTCCAGCCTGTTTCCGGGAGGGACATTCAAATTATCCAGCGCCACGGAGGCATGCAACAGGAAGAGTTTCTTCAATGCCCGCATTTTCAGATTGGCGGGAATCCGTCGGCTTCGCCCCGTTCGCCAAAGCTGCTCCGTATCCGCATCCCGGTAGCTTTTTATCATGAACCGATAGTACTGCGATACGGTACTAGTGTCAAGCGTTACTAGTTAAATGCGTTGCGAACTTGATGTGAGATAGCACCCATGATGTCCAGATCTGGTAAACTACCCGGCCGCTTGGACAAATTGTCGGCCTATCGTAGCATTTATGCGATGCTGGCATCTACAGATATTCCCAATCCCCTCACCACTCCCCCTCATCGAAATCCAGCTATGCATATTGGGTGATTCCGGACCGGCACCTCCTGGTCTCCGGTGTCCTGGCGTCATCGCCTGCGCTCAATTCCAGACCGATCCGGAAAATGCCCGATATGGTAACAAACCTCGAGGTGCGGCAATTGTCCCGAAGTTCCGTTCGAGGACATAGTGGCATCTTAACCCAAGAGGTTTCGGGGCATTACAAACGGATTGCTGGCTTATTTCTATGCTGCAGTGAGAGGTTTGATCTGACGGACGCTTTTCTTGAGATCTCTTTCGGCGTCCCATAGATCGACTGCACGCTGAGCATTGAGCCAGAACTCCGGCGTGTTGCCAAACAGGCGCGCAAGCCGAAGAGCCATTTCCGGTGTTACGGCGCGCCGCTCTCGAACCAGTTCATTGACAGTCTGGCGCGAAACACCCAATGCCTTCGCTAATTTCGATGCTGTCAAGCCGTAATCCGGCAGGAAATCCTCCCGTAGCATTTCGCCGGGATGCGTCGGGCGTATCTTTCTTTCTCGCGTGTTTTCAATGCTCATAAAGCGCAACCTAATGATAATCTGTCAGTTCAACATCAAAGGCATCACCGCCGGCGAACCGGAAGCAGATACGCCACTGATCATTTACGGAGATTGAAAACTGTCCGATTCTCTCCCTCATACTGGCCAAATCCCTTGTGGGCGTTTCCAGCAAACTGTCAGCTATGCTTCGAAGCGGACGGTTTCTTCTTTCCTATTCGAGTATAGAACTCTTCCGGGATATCCTCGGGATTTTTATAGAACATGAACTCACAGGCGCCATGATATATCGGGTCGGTCACGATGTGGACGGCGCCGAATTGCCCCGTGCCCTCCAGCTCCAGGGCTTCCATCACCGGACAGTGCACGCAGTAGAGGGGGAAATCCTCCTTGCTCCACGTAATGTTGTGCGGTTCCTTCACCCTTGACAGTCCGGTTTCGGGGTCGTATCCGCCCATCTGTATGAGCCTCTCTCCGGATCCGCACGGCTGCATGGACAGGCTGACCATCCTGTCGTCTTCCTTAATCACGATAGGCTGCATGTGCCCCCGCAGGCCGCTTGCCAGGTGCTCGACCCGGGAGCGAATGTCGGTCTTCTCGGGAGGCTTGAATACAACCTTGGCCTCGATGGTATGGGCTTCCCTTTCTGCTTCTTCCACCGCATCGATTCCATAATTCTTATATATGTAGGTTTGAAGACCGGTGACCCAGAAGAAATAACCGTCGTGGAGAAAGTTGAATTCCTGCTTCATTCTTTTCGCCAGCTCCTTGGCCTTTTCCTTATCTCCGGCGTCGATAGCTTCAAGAACAAGGTCCAGCGTCCGCGCCCCCATTTCCCGAAGTTCCTCATCGGTAAATATTCTTTCATTGCCCATGGATACCTGCGCCTCCTTTCCAATATAATCACTCCGGCCAAACTAGAATTTCACTTTTTCCGGAAGATTGCAGTAAAAATCAGAGTTATGCCGGAACTACTTATTCAAACGCTAATGTTTCAGAGGAGTATGAAATCATGCAAGATGTTGAAGGGAAAATCGCCTTTATCACCGGAGGAGCAAGCGGAATCGGGCTCGGCATGGCAATCGCATTCGTCAATGCCGGCATGAACGTGGTGATTTCCGATTTCCGCCGGGATCACCTGGAGGAATCCACGGCATATTTCAAGAAAAAGAACCTTGAAAATAACACGCACCATCTTCGCCTGGATGTTACCAATCGCGACGCATTCGTCCGGGCCGCGGATGAAGCCGAAGGGAAATTCGGCAAAGTGCACGTTCTCTGCAACAATGCAGGCATGGGCATTCTCGGCCCCGTCAAGCAGGCAAAATTCGACGACTGGGACTGGGCGCTGGAAGTCATGATCGGCGGCGTTGTCAACGGCATACAGACCTTTTTACCGCGCATCCTGAAACACGGAGAGGGCGGGCATATCGTCACAACATCGTCAATGGGTGGAGTTATTCCCCTGGCGGGAAGCCCAATCTACTCCACCGTAAAAGCGGGTGTCGTCGGAATGTGCGAAGCGATGCGCGGCGAGCTGGCCGAGGAAAACATCGGCGTGTCGGCATTCTGCCCCGGCCCTGTTTCGACGAATATTCACGAAGTCGGTCTTATGCGGCCGGAGAAATACAAAAAAGACAGCGGGTACGCAGAAAAAGAACAGGCACTGTCCGACCGCCCGAAATTTTCCAACGAGATGAGCATTGAAGAATGCGGGGAAAGAGTATTGCGCGGCATCCGGCGCAACGACCTCTATATCTTCACTCACAGGGAGTTCAGAGAAGGGGTCGCGGAAAGGATGGGCGCCATGCTGGCCAGTTTCCCGAATGAAGAAATCAACCGGGAGCGGGCAAAGGAATTCGCTTTCCTCACCTCGAATCCGATCTTCAGACAGGTAATCGAGGCAGCCGGGAGGTCCTAGTAGCATTCGGAATTCTTGCCGAATTTTATTGCATTTCTCTGAAATTAGTGGCATAAGATATTAGAGACTTGAAACGGGCCTCCGCTGCCGGGCGGCAGAATGGAGTAAGCCCTAACTCGAGGCGATGAGAAAGCTTTAAGAGAGACTTTCGTCGCCGGCTAATCCTGGGCGAACAGCCCGGAAGCTATTGAAAGGAGTATACCAATGGGTCTCATCAGCCGCATTCGCAGAATCACTGTATCCCGCATCGAAAACTTTCTTAACACGGTCGAAGATCCTGAAGTTCTTTTCCCGCAGCTCGTCCGCGAGATGGAAGACCAGGTACGCGCCGCAATCTCCGCCGAGACGAAGGCGCTGGCCGCTCACAAGGCAGCCGAACGGGATGCCGGCCAGATTCGCCGGAAACTGGACCGTATGACACGCGGCGCCGAAATTGCCGTCGAAAAAGGCGAAAACGAAACCGCACGCGATGCCATAAAAGCACAGATAGCGCTCGAATCGGACCTGAAAATTCAGGATGACGCCACCTCCCGTGCCGAACGGGCTTATCAGGACGCCAGAAACGCCCGCATGCAGATCGAGGAACAGCTCGACGAACTCCGTACAAAGAAAAACGAGATTCTTACCAGAGCGCGTATAGCATCTACACAGCAAAAAATTGAAAAAACCGTCAGCGGCAGAGCCAGTTCGACCAACAGTATTCTGGACGCTGTTGTACGTCTGGAAAGCAAAGTTGAAGAAGCGGAAGCAGAGCTGGAAATCCGTCGCAGCATGGATACAGGCGGAGTCACACCGTCCCTTGAACGACGTCTCGATGAACTTGAACAGAACGAGGAAATCGAGAAACGGCTCGCTGAACTGAAAAAGAAAATCGGCGATTCCAACGGCTAATACAGGCGCATCTGCGATACGCATTCCATTCAGGCGAAAGACAAGGTGCGCCTGGAGAACCTGTGTATCGCGACAGCGGACAGGATCGTTTACTCAATCCACACGGGGGCAATCATGTCAATTATCGACAGAATACGGCGTATAGCCCAGGCCAACATACACAGCCTGCTGGATAAAGCGGATACGCCGGAAATGGCATTACGGGATAAAATCGAAGAACTGGAACAAACCATAGGGGATGCCAAGGAGGCGTTGGCCGGATATGCCGTATCGTGCAAACGCCTGGAAATGGAACAGGCCCATTCAAAGCGCGCTGTTGCGGAGTGGACGCAGAAAGCTGAAAAGGATCTGAGAAAAGGCAGAGAATCCGCAGCACGCAATGCCCTTACGCATAGAATTCATTCTCGGGAGCGTTCCGAGCGTTTGGGCAGGATGATCGAACAGAGCCGGAAAATATACGAGGAACTGAAAGAAAACCTGGTTGTTTTAAACGATCATCTCCGTGCCGCAAAGCTGAGTCTTTCCGAACTGCAAACCCGGGAAAAAGCCGCGCTGGCACAGAAGGCATTCGGAGGAAATCTGGATAAAGCCATGACTGTCTCGGGCCGCGATATCAACTTTTCATCCTTTGAAGAGGAAGTGCTGCAGAAGGAAATGGAGGTTGAAATCGACCGGGAGGTGCGGGCGGACATGGCCGCGATCGACAAGGAGATAGAAGAGAAAGCGGTCGAATCGATTGTTGATTCGGAGCTGGAGTCGTTAAAGAAGAAATTGGAGCGGCCGGAATAAATTATCCGCCGGCTTTATTCATTCAAGTATTCTATAGGTTCATCAATGGCAGGTTTAGTCAATCGTCTTCGACGCATTACCCTATCTCGTATCAACGCATTTCTCGAAACGGTCGAGGAACCCGAAATGATTTTCCCTCAACTGGTCCGTGAAATGAAGAGAGGGATCGGGGATGCCGTCAAAGCGGAAAGCAAAGCTGCAGCGGCAGTGAAGGCCGACCAGAGGCGCCTCGACGAATCCACAGGGCGCTCGATCCGTCTGGCGAAAGGCGCTGAACTGGCATTGCGGCAGGGGGACGAATCCCTTGCCCGGGAGGCCCTGGCCGAACAGGTCAAAGCCGACCGCCTCTCCAAAGACCAGGCGCATGCCCTGCAGTTGAGCGAAGCAGCCCTGCTCGAAGCCCGCGATTTGCGCGTGCATCTTGAAAGGCAGCTCGAAGAGTTGAAACGGCGCAAGAAAGAAATCATTGCCCGGTCCCGATCGGCAAAAAGGGCCGCAGGGACCTATCGGGATACGGGCAAAATTCGAGCGGCAGGGGCGGGGATCCTCGACGAAGTATCCCGAATGCAGCAGACTGAAGAAGCAAATGGAAAGAATCCCGAACCAGCCGGCAGACCGCCCGGAACATTCGAACGTTCTCTCGAAGACAGATTACGAATCCTGGAACGGGAAGCCGAAATCGAGCGTCGCTTGAACTCGATCAGAGAAAAGAAGCAATCAACCCGGACGCACAGCGTCCCTGACAGGAGGATTCTCGGATGACGGACTACATGGCCGGCTTGAACTTCCTCGAGAAAATTTATCTTATGTGTGCGGTTTTCGGGGGCGGTTTTTTTATCATCCGGACCGTACTTATGCTGGTAGGAATCGGGGATACGGATTCGGATATAGACATGGATTCCGCGGACCTGGATCATGATTCCAGCCATTTCGAAGACATCGACCACGGCGATCATGGCGACCATGACATCGGCGGGCTCAAGCTCCTGACGATGCAGGGATTGACCGCTTTCGCCATGATGTTCGGACTGACCGGATTTGCTTTCAGCCGCAGTTCCGCATTCGGCTCCATCATAATCATCATCATCGGGTTTGCGGTAGGCCTGTTTGCAATGTGGCTGGTCGCCAAGGGTTTCGCGTTGATGCGAAACCTTCAAAGCGTTGGAAACATGCGGATCTCCGATGCCATAGGAGAAGAAGGAACGGTATATCTGACTATTCCCGCTGAAGGCATAGGAAAAATTCAAATTACGATAAGCGGACGTCTCATGGTCATGGATGCCGTTTCACTGGATAAAGTCGAAATAAAAACAGGGAAACGCGTGTGCGTTTCCGAAATTACCAGCGGAGGAATGCTTGCAGTCCGCGATCTTTAAACAGAAAGGAAGGCACTCATGTCGTATGTGTTGATTCCACTAGGTCTGGGCTTCATCGTCTTTTTCATGATCGTTTACATGGCATCGCGTTACAAGCGGTGCCCGTCCGACAAGATTCTCGTTGTTTTCGGAAAGGTAGGAACCGGCCGTTCAGCCCGATGCATTCACGGCGGCGGATCGATGGTCTGGCCCATCGTACAGGATTATGCATTCCTTGGCCTGACGCCGATGACCATCGGCATCCCTCTCAAGAATGCCTTGTCCATGCAGAACATCCGCATCGACGTTCCCAGCACCTTCACGGTCGGCATCAGTACGGAACCCGGAATCATGACCAATGCCGCCGAGCGCCTGCTCCATCTCGGCTCCAAGGAGATCGAGCAGATGGCGGGAGAGATCATTTTCGGCCAGCTCCGTCTCACGGTTGCATCCCTGACTATCGAGCAGATCAACCAGGACCGTGAAAGCTTCCTGGAAGCCATCCGCAAGAATGTCGAACCGGAACTCAACAAGGTGGGCCTGTACCTGATCAACGTGAACATCACCGATATCACCGATGAATCGACTTACATCGAGAGCATCGGGAAAAAAGCCGCGGCGGAAGCCATAAACCGCGCCAAGGTTGATGTGGCCGAACAGGAAAAATCGGGCGCTATAGGCGAGGCGGAAGCGGTTCGTGAAAGAGAGATCCGCGTAGCCGAAAATCTTGCCCAGTCGGAAAAAGGCAAGAAGAAAGCGGAAGCGGACCAGCGTATATTCGTACAGGGACAGGAAGCGGAGGCCGTCGCCGGTGAAAATACGGCAAAAGCCCACATCGCCGCCACCAACGCCGAGCTGGCAATCAAGGAAGCCGAAGCCATGCAGCGCGGTGAAGTAGCCAGGCGCCAGGCACAGGCCGAGGTTCAAAAAGCCGAATACCTCGCCGAGCAGGAACGGCTCAATGCAGCGGAAGTCGTAAAAGTGGAAGTCGAACGGCGCAAGATTGAGATCGCGGCCGAAGCGGAAGCGGAACGGAGCCGCAGGACGGCCAGAGGGCGAGCCGACGCAACCCTGGCGGAGTACGAAGCGGAGGCCAAGGGTGTCCGCCAGCTGCTCGACAGCAAAGCCGCCGGGTACCAGTCGCTGGTTTCCAGCTGCGGCGGGGATGCGCGTGCGGCGGCCACTTTTCTGATGGTCGAAAAGATTGAAGAGATCGTCGAAAAACAGGTCGAGGCGATCAGCAAACTGAAAATCGACAAGATTACTGTCTGGGATTCCGGCAACGGCACGGGAACGGGGTCTTCAACATCTAATTTCGTTTCCAGCCTGATTAAAAGCCTTCCTCCCCTTCAGGACATCGCATCCATGGCCGGGGTGGAACTGCCCGGTTATCTCGGCAGCATGACCGAGGAGGAGTCCGCTGAGGAGGCCAAACAACAGAAGAAGCCAAATTCCCGGCCTGAATAAGGGGATTTTTGTAGTAGCGATGGGGCGAACACCAACTTGTCCGGCGCAGCTCGGCCGAAGCTTCGCTTCGGCTCTGCCAACCTAAAGGATATTAAAGCGTCGTTGCACGTTGAACGTTAAAAGAAAAAAGCTTCGTTGCACGTTTCGGGCTTCCCGTTACTCCATGAAACGTTCTAACGTTGAAACGTAGAACGTCCAACATGAAACATCCAACGTGCAACGGATAAGTTACACCTCCGATATTCCGGGATTTGAGGAATTTAATGAAATAAAGCTTCGTTCGTAAGTTCGAGGTTCAACGTTCTATGTTTGAAGTTCAACGTTCCAACGTGCAACGAAGCTTTTGCTTTAACCTTCAACGATCTTTTTGTTTTTAACGTGCAACGTTTAACGTTCAACTTGCAACGGTTTTTTTATAAGGTCCCGCCAGAAGCTTTCGAATGCAACAACAATGGAAGGGATGAAGACCGTCGTTTCCTTTCGAGGAAGGGACGGCAGCCTTTCCTTCAGGTCTTCCGAGATACGCCGAACGGTCGCCTCAATTTCGTAATAGTCCAGCCGCAGGTCTGTTTCCAGGTCCCGATCAATCCCACCGGTAAAATTGAGCTCACACCAGTCGTCAAACAGCCCGTCATGGACATCCACCATCGGGATCCCTTCCAGAATACAGGCTGCCGGGCGGAATTCATAAATGAGGCAATCGCCATCGACGGTGAGAAAGGGGCATCGGACGGCATCGAAACAGTCCGTCAAACGATCGATGCGCTTCTCTGAAATCCGGTCGAGAAAAAAGGGCTCTTCGAGTTCCGGAACCTCGTGAAGGAGTCGGGCCTGAAGGGATCGGGCATGGTGAAGAACAGCTTCTCTCGTCGAGAGGGAAAGCCGCTGTAACCCGGCAGTTATGTTCAACGCGTCGGGAAGCGGAACGTCGAACAAACCGCAGCAGCACAGAATGCATCCTTTGCCGCATTGCATCCGGGCGCCATACTTAACCCGGATCGAACGGAACCAGGTGTCCAGTTCCATAAGGAAGCGCTGATATTCCTCCAGAACCGAAAGGACGCTTCCGCCGTCAACCATTATTGCCCTTCCGTTTCAATTTCCAGATCCTTCAATATTTCATCGGGGCGCCACTGGTTCCCATGGTAAAGTCGAACCAACACACCGTCCGCATCGATCAGGGCGGTTACGAGCGAATGGACGATCTGATCGGACTCTTCCCGGTAGACGAGCCCGAAATAACCCGTTATTTCCCTGATTTCTTCCGGCGATCCTGTTGCGAACTCCCATTGATCGAACCGGACCGGCCTCATGTAGCGGGCGGCATATTCCCGCAAAACCGAAGGCGTATCGAAATTAGTGTCGAAACTTATCGTCAGAAGATGCGGTGTCTTATCCGACTGCGGCAGGAATTTCAGCTTATGATGGATCGCGGCGAAGTTGCCGCTCATCAGCGGGCAGTAATCCGGAAGCGGGCAACGGGTATAGATAAAGGTCAGCAGCAGCGGGAGGCCGCGGTATTGGTGCAGATGAATCGGCCGGTTATCCTGATTCAACAGGCCGAAATCGGGCACGATATCCCCGGGTTCCGGCAAAGGGAGTGTTTCGGTAAGCCCAGCGATGGATTCACTGCCCGAAATACGTATATTTTCAATCCACGACCGGTCCTGCAGAACCACCAAAGTCGCTTCAACCCACTGTCCCGGCGACAGCGCCGACAGGGCCCAGTCTTCTCTGACATTGAAGGGCATTGTCATGGCGTCCATGTATCCCGGGATTTCTTCATGCTCCAGCGTTACCTGTCCCCGATCCCGGTTTACGTCCACGACCTTCCCTTTCAGATCATATTCAACCCGGGGAATATCCCGACATCCCGCCGGCAACAGGCAGAAGAGCAAAACCAGAAAAGAGCCACGGCATATTGCAGATTTCACTCGGATTAAATTGATTTCCATATTTCAATCGTATCTTTTGAAGTGTTTTAAGACATTGTATAATGCCCGACCCTATGGATTTTATATCAGACCCCGGCAATAAAAACCGTTTTTTACCGAAAAAACATTACAGGGAGACAGGTGAACAACAAAACGCAGAACAGATTAAAACTGGTCATTCTCATGCGTCCGGATTTAAAATTCATCTGGATCGATATATGCATATGGGGTAATCATACTATTTGCCCGTTTTTCAGGACAGCTGACTATCCCCCGTGCAACCCGGGACAAGGTGCCGGCGTCATAGCGACCGGATTCCTCCCCGATTCGGCGGGAACCCGGACACCGATGAATATTATAAAGGAATGTACAGAATGTATTCTCGAGTAAAACAGTTGCTGAAAGAAGGGGAAACCCTGGCAATGGCAACCATCGTTTCATCCAAAGGTTCCACGCCCAGAGAAGTGGGCGCAAAAATGGTCGTGACGGCTTCGGGAGATATCCTGGGGACCGTCGGTGGAGGCTGCGGCGAAGCCGAAGTCTGTCGCAAAGCGGTCGAAGTCATCCGTTCGCGCAAACCGGCCATGGTAACCGTGGAACTGATGGACGATATTGAATCGGACAGCCCGGCCGTCTGCGGCGGCATCATGGACGTATTCATAGACCCCTGGTGGGACGATCCCGAATCGGCCCCCTGCAGGGAATTCGCCGAAGAACTTGCCCGGGCCACCGTTGAAGGAAGCGGCGGGGTTATCGCGACGGTGCTGCAGGCGGAGAATTGCGGGGATGCATCCTCAGGACAAAAGTGTTTCATTCGAAACGGCGAGCTGAAAGCCGGCAACGTCTCCGACGAGGCACTGATTGAACGCATTCTTAAAGAAGCCGAATCGCAACTGAGCAAAGAGGAGTGCAGGGAAATTTCCCTTAAACTTCCGGAATCCGGCGGCGAAGCGAAAGTATTCTTCGAAGTCGTTCCGCCGATGCGCAAAGTTTTAATTGTCGGTGCGGGACACCTGGCGATTCCGCTGGTCCGGTTCGCAAAAATCCTCGGATTTCATATAACCGTTCTCGACGACCGTATCAAATACGCCAACCGGGAAAGGTTTCCGGACGTCGATGAAGTGCTGGTCGGAGACATGGCCGAACTTCTACAGGGCATTCCAATCACTCCGTTCACGTATATCGTCCTGATCACCCGGGGGCACCAGTACGATGAGCCCTGTCTGAGGGCAATCATCGACAGCCCCGCAAAATACATCGGAATGATCGGCAGCAAAAGACGGATAAAAGCCTGTTTTATCCGATTCCGGGATGAGGACGGTATTGCGGAAGAACTGCTGAATAAAGTCCATGCCCCCATAGGCCTCGACATCGGATCGGAAACGCCCGAAGAAATCGCCCTTTCCATTATTGCGGAAATGATAAAAGTGCGCCGGGGCGGAACAGGGCTGTCCCTGTCAAAACATTAATTAAAACCGTTGCACGTTTGCACGTTGAAGGTTAAACGTTCGTCGATGAATGAGAAATTGTCCGAAAAAAGGAATATTTATTTGTGCGGTTTCATGGCGACAGGAAAGTCGTCCGTAGGGAAACGCCTGGCATTCCTGATGGATTATGACTTCCTGGACATGGATGCCGTGATCGAAAAAGAAGAGGGGATGACCATCCCTCAGATCTTCTCTTCTCGTGGAGAACCGGCGTTCCGCGCGCTTGAATCCAATCTGGTGCAGCGGCTGGCTGCTCAAAGCGGGAAGGTTGTCGCCACCGGCGGCGGCGCAATCGCCAACAGGAAAAACCTGGAAATTCTCAAAAGCAGCGGCACGGTCATTACCCTGACCGCGGATCCGGAAACCATCCTTTTAAGGGTTGGATCGGGAGAGGATCGCCCGATGCTTAAAGGGGACGACAAAATGGAGCGCATTGCAACCCTGATGGCCGAGAGGGAGGAGGCTTACGCACAGGCGGACATCAGCGTGGACACGTCCTCTCTGAACATCGACGAAGCGGCGCGGTACATATGCATTATTCTCGGCCGGCCAACGGCCAGGTAGCCCTTATTGTTTCCGATCCTGTAATATGCCTATCAGCCCCTCAACGGCGCACAGGTAACCGCGCCACCCGAGTCCGGTAACGGTTCCCTCCACTACGGCGGATATCACCGAATGCCTTCGGAAATCTTCCCGGGCGAAGATATTCGACAGGTGCACCTCAATCGCCGGCAAACCGAGTGCGGCCAGGGCATCCCGAATTGCATAGGAATAGTGGGTATAGGCGCCGGGATTGATCACAATGCCGTCCGCCCATTCTCCGGCGTCCTGAATTGCATCGATCAGGGCGCCTTCGCTGTTGGACTGGAATATCTTCAGTTCCGCTTCGTTTTCCTCCGCAAAACGTTTGACCTGCACGTTGACCTCATCGAGGCTTTTCAGTCCGTAAATTCCCGGCTCTCTTTTGCCGAGCAAATTCAGATTCGGCCCGTGAATGAGCAGTATTTTCATCACTGCGGGTTCCCCTCCATCTTGACGTGAATCTTGCCTGATTCCCCCGTACCTGCAAGCCTGAGCGCCTGTGCAACGGATTCGAAGGAAAAGGTATCGGTCACAACGCGCGACGGGTGCAGCTTCCCGTTCGCAACCAGTTCGATCGTGCGTGCAAAATCAGCGGGATGATCGTAAATCATCGAGGTATAGACGTTAATCCCTTCCCTGACCAATCGCATAGGGATAAATTCCGCGGGAGCAGCCGGCAATCCCAGCAGAATTACCCGCGCTCCCCGTGGAGCCGTTGCCAACGCAAGCTCCACGGTAGCTGAAGTGCCGGCGCATTCAAAGACCGCCGTTACATTCTCTTTCTCCCAGAAGCCGGCCGTATCCTCGCCGGTCTCGCCGGCTACGGCAGCACCTAAATCAAGCGCCATTGCCAGTTTGGAGCCGATCCTGTCATGGGCGATTGTCCGTATTCCCATGGCTGAAGCCGCGTGGATCAACAACAGTCCGACAACGCCGCAGCCCAGCACGGCAATCGTATCCCCTTTTTTCGCGCCCGATTGCATCAATCCATGCATCGAAACAGCCAACGGCTCGATTGTCGCGGCATCGGGATCGGAGATCGCATCCGGTACGGACCACACAAACTCCGCAGGAGCGACAGCATATTCGGAAAAACAGCCCGGAACATTCACACCCATGCTGATCTTGTCCGCACAGACCGCGCCACGCCCGGCTGCGCACAACCTGCAGGTGCCGCAAGGGTAGTTGGGTTCGACCAGGACACGCTGGCCGACGACAAATTTATCCACGGCATCCCCTGCCGCCGCCACGGCTCCTATGACTTCATGGCCGAGTACAAACGGATAGGGAACCCGGCGGTGTCCAAAATAAAAAGAAATGTCCGTGCCGCAAATTCCTATGTATTTCGGTTGAATCATCACATCGTTCGGGGATAGACGGGGTTCGTCGATTTCGTCGATTTTTATTTCTTCAGGTCCTGTCAGCAGAGCTGCTTTCATTGTTCTTCCAGTCTCCCATCCGTTACGGTACGCCGGTGCCCCCTGCGCCGTCCGTTTTCGAATCCAGGCTTACTTTCAGCCTAGCACAGACGCGAGTTATCCACCTATCCGAATTGTCCCGAATATAAATATAAAAATATCTAAAAATTTGGTTGCTATCCTATGATCCATGCTAATATTCATCCGGCATCCAATGTCATTGTATAAAATGTTGGAGGAATTTGAACGATGTCTTTGAAAATCAATGAAGAATGCATTAACTGCGGCGCCTGCGAACCCGAATGTCCCAATGAGGCGATTTATGCCGGCGGCGAAGATTACGAACTCAATGGAGAGACCAAGGAAGCCCTATCCGAGGATTTCTACTATATCGTTCCTGACAAATGCACAGAGTGCCAGGGTTTTCACGACGAGCCTATGTGCGCGTCGGTTTGCCCCACCGATGCCTGCGTTAAGGACGAATAAGCTTTAAATACCGGAACAATTTTAAGAAAGGATGAGGGGCGGCACCCTGAAGTGCGGTATTGCTCCTCAAATGCAAGTTTCAGGAAAAGCTCGCGGCAATAAATTCTTGCCGCGGGCTTTTTTTTTCTTCGATCCCGAGTCAATTATTCAAAAAATCGGCTCCAAGTCTCCCTGCCACTCCTTTACCTGCAAACCAAAAAATAACAATAATTTATGGACCCTTGCATGCATTCAACCATTGAATGAATATCCGTAAACGGAAAAAAGAATTTTGGAGACTTATGAATATTTATGACTTATCCGCTGAATATTGTCGATAGGTATTAATACGGAGTAGGTTTTAACGGTTGATACGCACTGATAGATGAGTATTTCAACGGATTGACTTTAAAACCGGATATTCCTTGAATGGAGACACATCAAAAGCGCAGGCATTGCGCCAGGAAAGCTACCATTCTTGACCCGGACGCAAGCCGCGCTTTACCGATGCAGATCCTGCTTGAAAGCTGAGAATTATCGTGAGGTGTTATGAATACATGCAGTTTTCATAAACTGGTTCAATTGCTGGACAAGCAATTGGGGCTGGATGAGAAGCTGGAAGTTCTGACGCACCTGGAAACCTGTTCCATATGCCGTGACACAGTGTATCAGTTATCCCGCGATCGGGATGAAGCTCTCTTTATCCACCGCCCGTACAACATCAAGAAAAACGTTGCCTGATCGCATAAATCAGGCGCGAATGTACAACCGGCAATAAGAGTAAAAACCATAATCGGGACGTATGGCTCCGGCCCGATCCGTTCGGCCGGACATTAATGGCCAAGCTTCCCCGGCAGCCCTCCATTCAAGGCGCCTGTACCTTTCCCCGAATATTGCATTTAATGGACTTACGGACAGAACCCCCACGCGTGCAGGCGGCCACGAAACACAGTCGTCCGTCCTGAAAAGCGGCAGGCATCCCGATATTTCCGGCTACGGCTCGCGGCCACTTCGGCTGCGGCGGAAGTCCGATATTAACCCGCATTTCTCACAGGGTTTCGTAGCGAGGTGGTGCAGAGGGCCGTGGATACAAGGCGCGCGACCGAAGACCCCGCAGGCGTACTAAAACAGTACGTCGAGGAGTCTGAGGAAGCGCAACGCCGTAGACATGGTCCTCTGTGCCACCGCAGTAGAAACTTTGTGAGAAATGCGGGTTATCACCCCCGCCGCAACGGGCTCCCTTCAATTTTTAAAGCCCATTAAAACAAATAGAAGCAGCATCACCATATAATTCGAAACGATTATATGGTTGACCTTCTGGATTATCTCCCGGTTGTCGACCCTGCAGCACAGACGCCACCACCGAAAGTGATTGACGACCAGTCCGGTCAAGGCCGCCAATGCGGCCACCAGCTTATAATCCGGCAAGCCGGATATGTTTTCCGCCAGCCACCAAAGGCCGAGCATTATCAGTACAAATCCAACCAGGTGACAAACGTACAGCATTAAACGGGACGGCATATTCCCCCCTTCTCAACATAGTGTCGGATCACAAACACCGGTGCTGTTCATCAACGTTTCGAGCGCCAGAAGAACGGCGGAAGGAGCGCAACAGGGCACGCAACCCAGCACGCACATCAGCGCCAGTACCGAACCTTCGACGGCCATTGCTTTGCACAGACAGTCAAGATCCACACCGATAAACGAGTGAAAATCCAATTGAAAGTCGGCCGGTTTTATCTGATGCGGAGGATTGCCGGAATCGGGAAATATTACATTCCCGTTCCGGATGATGGGACCGCCCCTGAAAACGACTGTTTCCGATTCGCCTGCTTTGCGTTCGAGGGCTTCCGCGACGCTCTCATGCAAAGACCTGACGCCTCCCCTTTTTTTGATGGCTTTTTTCATCAATCCGTAAGAATCCATGTCAAAGGAAATCTGTTCTCTCAACTTATTTTCATTTATCAGAATGCCGTGCTTTTTCCAATATTCCGTAGTCATCCGTACCGTACGATCCGGATCCAAAAGATGGTAGTCGTCCTCGTCCAGTTTTTTGTCTAATTTCTTATTCGTGCCTTTGGCATGAAGGTGCGCGTCAAGAATCCGGACATGGCCGGCATATTGCCGGAAATGTTCGGCGCCGAATCCGTTCCGGGCGCCCTCGAAAGTCGTTTTGGCGAATTCATCCGAGAGAACATCCATGATAGGATCCGGGATGTTCGAACAGGCTTTGTTCTTTTTCTCTTCTGCAAAGACACTCATCAGCGGAAGAGCCAGAAGGGATGTGCCGCAAAAAGCGCGGCGATTCATTTTCTCCATAAATGCCTCCTTGGAACCGGGATTTGTGGACACGGGCGGCGAAGTACCCCGGGATGACTTCGACGCCCTTCAGCAATTTTCTATATGCCTCTGAAAGACACGACGGTTCAGAGCTCATGGGCCTTATTCGAAACCCTGCCGCCAGTAGGCGCGATCGAGAGCACGATACTGTATCGCTTCGGCAACGTGGCGGGGGAGAATCCTGCCGCCGTCGTCTAAATCGGCGACCGTGCGGGAAACGCGCAAAATCCTGGCATACGCTCTTGCCGACAGGCCCAGCCTTGCAATGGCATGCTCCATTTTTTTTTCAGATTCGGAATCGAGTCTGCAGTATCGCCGGATTGCCTTATGAGTCATCTGGGCGTTGCAGTGGATTCCCAGGGACTCCAGCCTGCCGACTTGAATATTTCGCGCGGCCAGAACCCTTTCGCGGACGGCGGCGGATTCCTCCGATTTTTCCTTTTGAGCCAATTCCTTATATTTGACTGCCGGCACCTGGATATGAATGTCTATACGATCCAGCAGGGGACCGGAAACCCTGGCCAGATAGCGTTGAATCAACGGAGGGGTGCAGGTGCAATTGTGTGCCGGATCCCCGTAGTAGCCGCACCGACAGGGATTCATTGCCGCCGCAAGCATAAAACGGGCCGGGTAAGCCAGAGACATCGACGCGCGGGAAATGGTCACCGCCCCATCCTCGAGCGGCTGACGCAATACGTCCAGTACATGGCGATGGAACTCCGGAAGCTCATCCAGGAACAGCACTCCGTTATGCGCCAGGCTCACCTCACCCGGACGGGGAATCGTCCCTCCACCGATAAGACCCGCGTTGGAAATGGTATGGTGCGGAGCACGGAAAGGACGCGTGGCGATCAAACCGGCCGGATCCGAAAGCAATCCGGAAACGGAATGGATTTTCGTGATTTCTATCGCCTCCTCGAAATTCAATGGCGGCAGAATTGAAGGCAACCGACGGGCCAGCATTGTCTTCCCGGAGCCCGGAGGGCCTACAAGCAGGATGTTGTGCCCGCCGGCGACCGCCACCTCCAGCGCGCGCCGCGCCTGGTACTGCCCTTTGACGTCGCTGAGATCCGCATCGTACGCCTTCCTTTGCGCCAGCAACTGCCCGGGATCGACCTTTACGGGAACCCACGGCTGCCGGCTTTTCAACAGGTCCACCACCTGCGGGAGCGTTCGGGCCGCAAATGCCTGAATCCCTTTTACGACAGCCGCCTCCGGTGCGTTCGCTTCAGGCACAACCAGTCGGCACAGTCCCTTTTCGCGTGCCATGGACGCCATGGAAAGCGTTCCCCGTATAGGGCGTATGGAACCGTCCAGGGAAAGCTCTCCCATAAACAGGCAGGCGGACAAATTCTGTTTCGGAACCAGTCCCGAAGCGCCAAGGACGCCCACAGCCATCGGCAGATCGAATGCCGATCCTTCCTTCTTCAGATCCGCCGGCGCCAGGTTGATGGTGATGTGCTGAGGGGGCAGAGTGTAGCCGCAGTTGCGCAGCGCCGCATGGATGCGTTCGCTGCTTTCGCGTACGGCGGTATCGGGCAGGCCGACCATCTTCAGGTCGAGCTTCTGTCCTGAGCTGAGGTCCACCTCCACGGAAACCAGGTAGGCTTTGATGCCGAATACTGCGGCTGAATATACGCGATAGAGCATGATTCGTAAGGTTCCTCTGCTCTATCCAACTGCCGCATTCCAATTTGAGCGAAAAAATATTCGTATAAGAATGTATACAAAACTTATTTTCGGCGGATTAAACCAGTGATTGAATTCAGGAAGAATCAGAACGTCCTTAAAGCAGGATACTGTTTTTCTATTTCATAAAAGAACGATATACAATATTTTTTAAAGAAGTGCTTTCTTCGCCAACTTCTCGGATTCTTCAACCACTCTCTGCAAACAGGGTTTCTGCAGCAGCGAAGCGCTTGCATGAATCGGGTCTCCGTATCGTCCGAACATCGCGCCGGAGTGGCCCTCAATGTCAGGGGATACCAACAAGGGCAGGATTCTCTCTGCGTATTCATCCGCGCTTTGGAACAGCGCCCCAACTAGAATTTGTTGTAGCCTAAAAATTAAAGACCTTTCCCCCAGAATGCCTGTAATAATACCGGACTTGATGATACCAGGGTTCAGTCCGTAGAAATTAACTTTGGGATATCGCACGGCACCATCGAGTACCAGCGCCTCGTTGCCGATGACTGTATTGGAATGTGCGGTCAGAAAGCTGTACCTGTCCTCTGAATTGAAATCGTTAAGATTTCCCTTCTGGTTCGTACCCGGGAAGCCCATGACAAAGATCCTGGGCTTGAACTTGCCGGCGCTGCGGTTCTTGCCCAGGCGCTCGGCGATTTCACGAACCATGACGAATCGACTCAAGTGACTGACAGCCATGTCCATTTCAATGCCCTCCGGGGTTGTCAAGTGCCGCCTGCCCGCCATTATCCCCTGGGTCATGATCAGCATGTCCAGCATTTCCGCCGGCAGCTGTTGCGCAATCTTGCGCGCTTCCTTCATTTTGGAGAGATCGGCCTGAATGAAGCTAAGACCCGGAAGACCTTTATCGCGAAACGTTCGACCGATAACCAGAACTTCAGCACCCTTCCCGACAAGTTGGCGAACAAGCGCACGACCGATTCCATTGGTACCTCCGATCGCTGCGGCCTTTAAGCCTTTGAGCGCGTCTTGGGCCAGAGGTTGCCGTATCCACTTCAAATCCTTTCGAACGGAACCAAATGCACTCATGAATTTTATCCTTGAAATAAATAACGGTTATATTTTCCCCTATAGCAATGAAGATCATTGAGAGCTGGGGACGCTTGGTTCGGCAGAATTCCTGGAATACATCATAGCCCTAGTTGAAGCCTTATTGTTTTGGCCAAGGACGCGGCAAGCCATTCTTTCTCTTGCGTCGATTCTCCCAGCATCGACAACACATCGCTGTCTATCTCTTTGTCTGATTCAGCTTCGCCGCAGAAGACGTTCAGAGTATTGCAAACAACTTCCATCCGCGGGCGAATTGGCGACAGGGCTATGTTCCAGGCACACGCTGCGAATGGCCTCTCTGGCTTGAGGTTCCCACCAATCACCTCGAGGACGATCTGCAGATTTTCCACAAACTTCCAGTGGCATGTCCAAAGCAGGTCTATAGCAAGACCCAATGAGAACTCCCCGTCGTTTAATCCCTGAAGGTCTTCAAAAGGCATTGTTTCGACCGTCTGCCGCCAGAAATCCTCGTGTTCACTGTAGTGATCCGGACAATGGTTTTGGTCGTATGAGAGCCATACATACTGTGTGCTTGGATCCTTTTCGGACTTCGGCCAATCGGTCCAGCTGCGAATCTTTTCGATCACCCGCTGGACTTGCCATTCTTTCACTGGCGAGCGTTCCCCAAGGCAAGCAAGGAGTCGCGGCGCAGGAACAGTACCTATGGTTAGATCGATCGATGTGCTTGGACATCCTGCAACCCAGGCCGAGAGGGCGCCGCAGGCGTTCTTTGATACGACTTCATTGGGATGAATTTGGCCAGGTGCTCGGGTGCCCAATCCTTTACTAGTCTCGCCGGTCGCAACGGCTTCAAGTATGTTGCTGACCCATTTCTCAGCCTTGTGGTGGCACATTTCCAGGGTTTCAATCAGCTCTCGAATCTTCGATGCGTTCTTTGAGATGGGGGCAATCTGGTCCTCCAGGCGATCGATGGCCAAGATCTCAGAATCAGCTTCTGCGCCTACATCGCAATTGCTCCACCATTGTCGAGCCGTCATTTGCGTTCCCCTCTTATCCGTGTGTTGACGAACGCATGTTGCGGATCAGGCGCCGTCAAGCGTCGCCTGCATCCGGCTTGTTGGGCTGTTTAATGGGAATTAGTCCTGCTTCCTGCAGGACCTTCTGCTCGTCATCGTGCGAAATCCAAAAGACAACTTTCGGATCAGAGCCCGGATCGAAAAGGAAATACGTAAAAAAGAATTTGAAATCAATCAAATGCCCTGGCTGCTTTTCAAAGATCATGTGCCAATGCACCTTTGCCATTGTATAGTGGTCATCCAAAGGGGTTTCCGTCACGCCCAAAACCTTGGCACTCCTGAAGCCGATTTCCTGAAAGAAAGCGTGCCGGTTTGCGATGGCTTTGCGAAGTTCTGCGTTGTTCTTACCACAAACGACTCCATTAGGGCCACCCCCCAAGAAGTCAGCCGTGTACTGAGAACACACTACGTCCGGGTCGAAAGAGTTTGCTCCTTCTTCATAACGAGCGAAGAACCGTTCGATCTTTGTCATCTGGTCTTTCCTGTTGCCCAACGTTGAGGTCACCTGCAGGCCCCGAAGTGGACGGACAGGTGAATCATGGGTCAGATAGCCTTCTCCTTGCGCATCGCCTTCAGTTCAGACCAGGTCCCGGCGGCGATTACACCGAGGAATACGAAGAACTGAAGGTAAAATGCGTAACCAAATGCGCGTAGATCGTTATTGGGCGGTCCGCTGAGCCGCCAAATATCAGGGCTGCCGGCAAAGTGCCATACGTCGTGCCCTGCCAAAAACATCACGATCCAGCACATTAAGCCAATAATGCTTAATCCAACTACCTTCTTCATAATTGCTCCCTCCCGGGCATCCAACGTTGCGCATAACCTGGAACCAAAGCTTATAGGGATTTCGAAAAAGCCACGTTCAATACAGTAAAGGATATTTATGCGAACGCCCCGCTTTGGGTTTCAGAATTAATGCGTTTGTTATGTTCCTGCTCTATAGATCCTCATCATTGTGTGCCGCTATCATCAATAAGATGACATTTATTCTTGAGCACATCCATGACTGTTTGAGAATCTTCAACAGTAAAACCTATTCGCCACCATTTCTTCCTCAATACCATGATAAATATTCTGTCTCTTTTTGACCGATTATCTGGAGGATACCATGTATGAAAGTCACCTGTTCCCCAATACCGGTACGCGCCACTGAGGAGAGTTGGCTTATATGCAGTAATGTTTTCAATATCTGCTAAGTTGACTCGTCTGGACCCAAATGGAAAATAGTATTTTCGGATCAAGATAGAATCATCCCTTACCTCTATAAGTTTATCGCTGTAAAGTACGCTGTTCAAAGTGCTATATCCTCCTTCATGAAACATAACGACAAGTTAACCAGCGGCGGCTAAAAAACAGCGGCCTTTTGGAAAGTTGCTGAACATGTTGACAACACAAAGTCTCAAACCGCCCCGTAAACAGCCGTCTGAGTTCAACTTTTTGTTAAACGCATTATTCATGGCTTTGATACTATCTCGATCAGGTCAATAGATTTCTGTGCTTCTGCCTGTATAGCCGATGATACACGTCTATCGTTAACCATCTGCCTGAGAACCGGAAGCGCTTCGCGCGCGGATGGTCCAATTTTACCAAGTGCGGTTATAGACCAAAAACATTCGAAGCTACAATCGGGACGGCGATTGGCTAACCGCCAAACGAGAGCAGGGACCACGGCAGAGTCAGTTTGATCCACCAAATCTGATAGAGCTCCAGATGCCGACTGCGAGAGCAAGATGGAGGTACCATTTAAGGCTCTTGCAAGATCGGGGATATATGATCGCGCGGCTGCCCCGAAAATGCCTAAGGCAACAGCAGCGCCAGAACGAACATCTTCAGTTTCACTCTCCATGTTTAACAGGGCTGCAAATGCAGGGATTGTACCGGGCGGGAGCTGTGAAATCGAAGCGACAGCGGAAATTGTCAACGCCGATGAGACACCTCTGATTCGAATTTAGTGTCGTTTCCATACTGTTGTAATGCCGGGCTGGAAGAATCGAT
>JAFGTD010000102.1 GCA_016934295.1 Acidobacteriota bacterium | reverse complement strand
TAGGGCATGTTTTGGCGTATTTAACGATTTGAATAATAGTTGGCTTCTTTTATAAATTTTATGTTTGAACATTCAACGATCTTTTTGGTTTTAACGTGCAACGTGTAAACGTTCAACATGCAACGGTTTTTTTAGAGGGCGAACACAAGGTTCGCCCCTACCTTTCAATGACGCGGATTCAAAATATCGGATTACAGTTTGTATTCTTTGCCGTCACCGGCTTCTTTACCGTTATCGCCAGGAAAACTGACAACCACCCGTATCTCCTTTTTATCACGGATCACATCCAGGCCGATTTTTTCTCCTTCGGTTCGCTGTAAAATTGATTGTAGAACTGCTGGATCGCTAACTTCCCTGCCCTCAACACGGATAATGACGTCCCCTGCCTTCAGTTTTCCCGCACTGGGAGAATTTTGTCTGACGGACGTAACCAAAACACCTCTTTTTTCCGGCACTTCGAAGAATTCGCCCAGTTGGTCTGGAATCGCCTGGACAGTAATTCCGAGGGTTGGGGCTGTTCTGTCCATCCATCGTTCCGGCATGGGAAGATCCTCCGGAAATCTGTAATAAAAACCCCGGTTGTCCCGCTCCCCGAATGGTTCCGGGAGAACAAACGAGCGACTTTCCGCGCGTTGTTCATTTTGCTCCTCCAACCGGACCTTGATATTTTTCCGTTTCCCATCCCTGCTGATTAATACTTCAACATCACGTCCGACCGGCGTTTCCTTTACCAATCGGGAAAACTGTATTTTTGACCGAACCTTGAGTCCGTCAAATTCCAGAATAACGTCCTTCTCCTGAAGGTCCGCGGCCTCAGCCGGACTTCCGTCGACCACCGATTCAACAATCACGCCCTGCACGCTGTCCAGGTCATATTCAGACATATTTTCTTCCGTCACGTCCGTCATCCGGATTCCAAGAAAAGCGCCGCTGGAATCGTCATTCGAAAAGATTCGAAGCACCCTATCCTGTGCATAGGATGACGGAAACCAAACTCCTACAGCCAGGCCAATTGCTATAATTGTCGCCAGATATCTAAGGCTTCTACGCATAATCTGCCTCCCCCTTCATAAAAAACTTCATACACAATCAGTACACGATTAATGTTGGGTGTCGTTCCAAAATTATAAACCCACGATTCTAAAGCTCAAATTTTGACTAAGTATTTCAGCGAAAATTTGAGCTTTAGAATTGTGGGTTGGGAATCAGATCAGTCGAAGGCGGATAAACTCTATTAAATCGTGAGGCAAAACACGCGGGTCCGGGACCGGAAAAACAGGAATGCCGGAAATGATACCGGAAGAGATCCCTTTCCAGGCAGGTGCGGTGCTACCGTAGTTCACGGCTACGATGGCATGGGCGTGCCGGAGCGTTTCTCGAGCGCTGTCTTTGTAATCCTCGACATCGTGCCTGTGAACCATCAAATATAAAGACGGTTGAATATGCCGCACTATACCGTTGCTTTCCACAATGACATAGGGATTCGAATTCAGGACCGGCATCAATTGCGGCAGAATGTCTTCCATGCGGCCCTCCCGGAAGCGAATCCAGAAGGACCTGGCGGCGCCGGCAGCAAGAAAGCGCCCGGTGTCGGTACCGCTGTCACGGTCGAACTCTTCATCGATACGGCAGGTTTCTTCTCTGTTCTCCCCTCCTGAACCGGTTCTTTCCTCATGCCAGTGCGAGGACATTTTAATAGCCGTCCAGGAGTATTGAGGCCAGGCGGCAATGATTGCCGCGGCTACCGACGTTTTGCCGACTTTCCTGGAATGCCCGCCGACCACAATTGTCGTCATGAGTTTCGAATTCCGTCCATCACGCAACCCCTTACTTTTAAGAGGTTCGGATATTGAAGGCATGCTTATAAACATCCGCGTAGCGGGATGCATAAAAAACGGTAAGATCCTTTTTCAGGTAGTCGGGCAATTCGGCATAATCCTTTTTATTGGATTCGGGGAAAATAAGAAACTTGCATCCCGTCCTGCGTGCGGCGATAACTTTTTCCTTCACGCCCCCTATCGGCAAGACCTGTCCGGTCAGCGTCAACTCACCCGTCATCGCCAGCCTCTTCCGAACGGGTTTCTGTAAAATCATGGAGATAAGGGCCGTTGCCATGGTTATGCCGGCGGATGGACCGTCTTTGGGAGTCGCTCCGGCCGGCACGTGAATGTGCACGAAGCGCTTGTCGAAAAAATCGGGCTGGGCCCCGTACTGTTCCAGATGCGCCATAACATAGGAATATGCAATATCGGCACTTTCCACCATTACGGCTCCCAGCTGACCGGTCTGCTTGAAACCCTTGTTGCGGCTGTTCACGGCCGTAGCTTCTATCTGCAGGGTTGCCCCTCCCATATTGGTCCAGGCCAGCCCGGTAACGACTCCCGGAATGTTTTCAAACATTTCGTCCGCCGTAAAGACAGGCTTCCCGAGGTAGGATTCGACTTCGTTTTTGGAAATCACAATCTTCCCGGAGGGACCGCGGACGATCGTCATCACAGACTTGCGCGCGATCTTCTTGATAAGGTTCTCAAGATTTCTCACCCCGGCTTCGCGCGCGTAGTCTTCGATAATCAGCTTCAATGCGTCTTTACGAATGCCGATCTGATTCTCTTTCAGGCCATTGCTCTCAAGAGCCTTTGGGATCAGATACCGTTTTGCAATTTCCAGTTTTTCTTCGGCGATATAGCCCGAAAGCCGTATGATCTCCATCCTGTCCAGCAGGGGCCGGGGGATTGTGTCGAGCTGGTTCCCGGTAGCGATAAACAGAACGTTGGACAGGTCGAAAGGCACGTCCAGGTAATGATCCCGGAAGGCGTAATTCTGTTCGGGATCCAGGACTTCCAGAAGGGCCGAGGCGGGATCTCCCTGAAACGAAGCCCCGATCTTGTCGATTTCGTCGAGCATTATGAGGGGATTGGATGTTCCCACCGTTTTCATCGCCTGAAGAAACTTGCCGGGAAGCGCCCCGATGTAGGTGCGGCGATGCCCCTTGATCTCCGCTTCATCCCGCATCCCTCCCAGGGAAAAGCGGAAGAAATTCCTGCCCAGCGCGTCGGCGATGCTTCTTCCGACCGACGTTTTTCCTACTCCCGGAGGGCCTACAAGGCACAGTATCGAGCCCGAAATATCTCCCTTGAGCTTTCCAACGGCAATAAATTCAAGGATCCTGTCTTTGACGTCTTCAAGTCCGTAGTGATCGCGGTCCAGGATTTTCCTGGCCTTGTTTACATCATAGGAATCCTTGCTGAACTTGCCCCAGGGAAGGGCGGTCAGCCAGTCGAGATAGTTGCGGGATACGGCATATTCGGGTGAATGCGGCTCCAGCAACTGGAATTTATCCATTTCGTCATCGACGACCTTTTTCGCCTCCTCATTCAATTTCAGTTCCTTAAGACGTTCCTGGAATTTTTCGATCTCGGTCGTCTTCCCTTCCTTCTCCAGTCCGAGCTCTTTTTTAATCGCCTTAAGCTGTTCTTTGAGGAAAAATTCCCTCTGCTGCCCGGATATTTTTTCCTGGATCTGCTTGTTGATCTCGACGTGCAGCTTGGATATCTCCACTTCCCGTTTGAGCAGGACCAGAACGCGCTCGATCCGCGCGGGCACATCGAACGTTTCCAGAACCTCCTGCAGTTCAGCTCCGTTTGCCGTCGTCAAATTCGCGGCAAAATCCGCCAGTCTCCCGGGATCATCGAACGTGGATCGGCTGAGAAACATCTTGATGGCTTCCGACTGAAGCGGATTCAGCTTCACGAGATCCTTCAGGGTCGTAATCACCGCCATGGCATAAGCTTTAAGCTCTTCATTGATTTCCAGCCTGGCCGGTTCCGGGTATTTCACGTCGGCGACCATTCCGAACTCGGCCTTTTTTATATCTCCGACAGTAAAACGTTCGACGCTGTTGATCAGGATTCCGGGCGCCTCCCCCTCCCCCTGAAAAGCCTTCAGGATTTTCGCGGCAACGCCAACCCGGTGCATGTTCTCGGGTATGTCGCTGCCGTTGGGATCGCGAACCAGAACAATTCCCAATGTCTTGGAGGCATACTCCATCGCATGCTGCACCAGGGCGACCTGTTCGAGTCCTACCTCCAGAGGGATCGGGAACCCCGGAAACAGGGGGCGGGGCCGGATCGGCAGAATGGGCAGTCGCGTCGGCAACAACTCCGATGCCAACACCAGATGCGCATCCTGGGAATCATCAGGCGTTTTTTCCGTATTGAAATCTTCTTTGGTCGCTTCGCTCATGACAATTATTCTTCCTTCCAGATGGCACAGAATGAATATCTAATATTTCCCATATAAAGCAATTTAGTCGAGGCGGATATTTTTTGCAAGGTATCGAACCGGCCGATCCTGTGTATCTGCAGCCGGCCGCCCTTTTATCCGTCCGCCGCCTCAACTCCTGATATGAAATATAAAATAGCAAAGCATGAAATGCCGGTGCCGTGGAAAAGTTTAATTATTCACTCGTTCCTTTTCGAACAGGGCCCGCCGGAATTTTTCACCCTGCCGGCCAACCAGAACAGGACAATGCCGAGCGGGATTATCAAGGGCCCCTCTCCCAGAATCCAGTAGGTCGGCATACCGACGGCGATATCGAGGAATATTATAATCGCTCCGAAAACAACGCCCAGGATCGCGAAACACTTGATAACCGGCAGAAAGCGGGTAACATCCCGCGCAAGGAAGTACAGAAGCGCTCCATGCAGGGCGTAGAGCAGGGACAAAGAACGGGCCAGGTATTCCACAATCGGCCCGCCGGGCATATTCCCCATGCCCAGAAGGCCGCTGTGGATTTCCTGCATCCAGGAAAAAGGCATCCCCACAGCTATCAGTGCGGTCAGCATAAGAATCCCGGAACCACGCAGTATCAGGGCCAGTATCTTTTCAGCCATATCGTTTCCTCTAAATATATCAGGAACTCGCGGTACTGCCCTGCCTGTTTTTTAATCGCATTTTCCGAATTACGGCACGCCCGGGCCAGCAGGCGACACTCAGCAAAATTGCGATAAGCGCCACGCCGAGCAGCGGCAGTACAATGGCAAGGATGGAGAATGCGGTTGCGCCGGCTGCTTCCGACGTAGACAGGATAAAGTTGCCCAAACCTGCGGTTTTAACGGATGAAGCCGCTCTGGTCATGCCTGTCAGGGCGTGGAATGTCGCGGCAATTCCGCCCCCTGCGATTATGGCAAGCGACCACCGCAGGAAGGGACTCACATCCGTTACGGAAGATGCCATGGCGATTATTCCGGCGATTACAGCCGCCGGAGCACCTATGACATCGAGAAAATTATCCACCCAGGGAATATAATAGCCGGCGATTTCGAGGACGGTTGCTACAGCGAAAGTCAATAATGCAGGGTACGATCCAATCCACTCGAAACCGGAGGACAGCGTAAGATGCCCCGCAAGCGATGCGACACTCATCACCAGCAACGGCACAAACACCCGGAAACCACATGCGGCGCTCAGGCCCAAACCGACAATCACACTTAAAAGTGTTTCACTATCCATTCGCCAATCTCCATAGGTATTCCCTGCCTGACGTAAATGCCCCGTCTTCCAGTATAAACGTAAAAATCACTACTGATATTCAATATTAGCGGGGCTGAATCGGCAACAGCAGGAATGCCGTTCGGGGAACGGCGTCAAGATCTTCAGAGGTTGCTGCATCCATGAAATAAAAGCCCGCCGGAGTATGCCGGCGGGCTCTTTATTACAAGTCGAAAGGACGCTTAAAATGTCTTGTTAAGCTCGAACATGATGGAGTGATTTCCCAGCGGATAACCCAGAACCGCCGCTGCTACAAAACCAAGGTACTTGTAATTAATCCCAAGAGACATATCATCGTTGATCTTGCGGCGCACACCTACCATGGCCTGATATACCGGGGTGATGCCGGTTTCATCATCACTATCCACCTCAATATCCTCAAGGTTTTGGTCGAAAAAAATGAAATCGCCACCCAACCCGACTCCAATGTACGGCACCCAATCCGACTCATTTTCAAATCGGATTACACCATTGAGCAGGACAGGTACTTGTGCGGCGTACTCGGTCGTTCTTCCCAGCCAGCCCTCGTCAAGACTGTTGTAAAGAAATCCGGTTTCGAGTTCCAGCCCGAAATATTGGCTGAAGTTGTATCCCCCTGCCGCACTTAAACGGAAACCGGGAGATGCTTCAAACTCTGCAGACGCCATGTTAATTCCAGCTCCAAGGTTAAGGTAAAATCCTTCTTCCTCCGCATAGGCCGGAACAGTCAGAATTATCGCCGCAATAACACAAGCCGCAAGTGGCATTACCGGATGCTTTTTGAATCTTCCCATGACAAGCTCCTTTCCAATTTCTTCGAAACCTTTCCGCTTTATTCCCAAATAGTTCAGCCGGTTCTGCTAGTAGAACAGTCAGGCGCCATTCTTTTCACAGTCATCCTTTATCGTATTTGTTCACAATGATTCCGGTAGGATGATTATACGCCTCTTCCTGAATTACCAGACAATATCTCACTAAGGGATGTATAAACGATCAGAGGCAATAAGTAATTATTATAGTAGTAATTTATAAAGATTTGCCTTATTTAGTTTATGCTGTCGTTCAAATCGATGAAGATTTATCCACAACCCAAAGAAATTTAAAAAGAGAGCGGAAAGGGCTGGATCATGAAAAGCATGAAAAAATATTCGATAACGTTTCTTGCGGTTTGGGCAGTTATGTCCTTAGTGCTGATGGTTCCTGCGAATGCAGCGGACAAGGGTTGGTACCTCAACTTCGGGGCGGGGGCTAACATACCCACGGTAGAGTACCATGCGGATCCCGGTTTCCGCTTGAGCGTATCCGGGGGGTATAATTTCAACAAGTACCTGGGACTGGAACTGGAAACCGGGTTCCTTTACAACCATATTCAAATAAATATCGGCGATATTATCGATGATATCGGCGACATTCCCGAGCTTGAAGGAATTTTGGATGAAATCGGCGAAATCGGCGATATTATCGATGATATCAGCGATATAAGCATCGATGCCAAACAAGTGCCCGTCCTGGTAAATTTTATGTTGCGATATGCGAACGAATCGAAGTGGGAACCGTACGTCGGTTTTGGTATGGGAGGTATGTATATCAGTCTCCCGGTTTCCATATCCGTCGACGAATTTGAAGGCTCCCCCTTAAAATTTGACATGTCAACCTTTGAATTAGCGTACCAACCAAAGGCCGGCATACGCCGCGTTATCAATGAAAGCATGTCCATCGGTGTCGATTACAGGTTCCTCGGTTTTGGAGTCCAATCCGTTGTATTTCAAACGCCGCTGGGAAATCACTCAATAATGATTGAATTCAATAAGAAATTTTAATTGTGAAATCGTATAAACGCACGCTTTTCATTATCCTGCTGGCATCCTGGATATGCATGCCCATCGAGTGGGCTTATTGCGCAACCGGTGACTCGCAGGACCGGCCCAGGATAGGCCTGGCTCTTCAGGGAGGAGGGGCGAAGGGCTTTGCCCATATCGGAGTTCTGCGCTGGCTGGAAGAGAATCGTATTCCGGCGGATATGATTGCAGGGACAAGTATGGGGGGACTCATCGGCGGATTTTATGCAATGGGAATGAGTCCGGATGAAATGGAGGCATTCGTCGGCACTTTGGACTGGAATGAACTGATCGGCGGGGAAATCCCGTTTAAGCATTTAAGCGTTCGACGGAAAGAAGACCGGCTTGCCTACCCGAACCGGCTCAATCTGGGTCTGCGCAACGGGATTCAACTGCCCAGCGGATTGAACTCGGGCCACGGAATAGGTTTGATTCTGGATCGTGTCACGCTCCCCTACTACGATCTCCAGAGCTTTGACGCTCTGCCTGTCCCTTTCCGCTGTGTGGCCGTGGATCTGGTAACCGGCAAACAAAAGGTATTCTCGGAAGGACCATTACAGGAAGCGCTGCGGGCGACAATGTCGATACCGGGGGTTTTCTCACCCGTGCGCCAGAATGAGCAGATCTATATCGATGGCGGTGTACTCAACAACCTCCCGGTCGGTTTGGCGAAAGATTTCGGGACCGATGCGGTTATCGCCGTCAACCTTAATGTCGGTCCTTTCGATACTGAGGAAGCCGATTCTTTGTTGGGAGTCATAGGACGCAGTGTCGATGTGGTGATCGACGACAATGTGGTTCGGAGTATGGATATGGCGGACCTGGTCGTACCCGTCGATGTCCATGGTTACTCCACCCTGGATTTTGAATACAGCGGCGAGATTATCCGCAGAGGATACGAATCCGCTTCCGCAATGAGTGAAGAACTGAAGAAATACGCACTGCCTGAGAAAGAGTGGAAACAATACCTGGTTAAAAGAGAAAAACTTCGCAAAACGGATATCCCGGTGCCGCAATTTGTGGAGGTTGCCGGTTTACAGCCCGAACCGGCAAGTTTGGTCCGCAAGGACCTGGATCCCCTGATCGGATACCCCCTGGATCTGGACGAACTGATGCTGCGATTGAACAGGATATGGGGACAGGGACGCTACGCATCTATAAGCTACAGACTGGTAGATCGTCAAGGTAAGGCAGGCTTGCGCATCCATCCAGTGGAAATGGAACACAGCCCGCCGACACTGAACATAGGAATGAATGTCGACGGTTCCGATATCGGACTTATCCGCTTCGGACTGGGCGCGCGTCTGACCTTCTTCGATTTATGGGGCACACGTTCGGAATGGAGATTGGGAGCCGGTTTCGGAACGCAGAATTGGGCTACCACCGAGCTTTATCGTCCGGTAACAAGGCATTCCAACTGGTTTATTGCCCCCCGGGTTTACGCGGAAAATTCCACTCTGGACATTTACGAATCGGGCAGCCGGATGGCCGATTATCGCATCTATCGGGTAGGTTTCGGAATACAGGGCGGCTACCAGTTCAATCAGGCGACGGAGTTGCGTCTGGGTCAGGACCTTGTCTGGTATGAGGCGGACCTGCGCACCGGCCCACCCCAGATCGAGGAATACAGACACAGGGTGGGCGTAACGTCGCTTCAATTCCGGTATCTGGGCCAGGATGATGCCATCGTCCCCCGCAAGGGTATCCGGATTGAAGCTAAAGGCGAATGGTTTTCTTCTCTGCCTTACTATGACAGCGGATTTCCCAGGGCGGAAATGAAACTTTCCTACTTCCAGCCGGTGAGCCGGTCCGGATCCCTGGTTTTTCAGGGATCCGGAGGCACCGCTTTCGGCCGCGAGGACCTGGGCCTCCTCTCCTTTTCGCTGGGCGGAATTATGCGGCTTGGCTCCTTCGGGAGAAATGAACTGCTAGGCAGCCAGTACTACCTGGCCACAGCCGGTTATCTCCATGAGGTCGCTTCCCTTCCACCCCTGGCCGGGGGCGAAATCTACGCAGCTTCGTGGTACCAGATTGGAAGAGTCTATAGAAATTCAGATCTGCCGCAGTATCCGATGGATATTTCAGGGGGGTTGTTTATCAAAACACTCCTTGGACCGGTCCTGTTGGGAGGCAGTTACGGCAGCGGCGGTCACCGGAGACTTTACGCAGGCATCGGCGCCATTTTCTAACATCAATAAAAAAGCCCCGAGAAAATTTCTCGGGGCTAGATATTTAATCCGGCGACGACCTACTCTCCCACATCGAAACAATGCAGTACCATCGGCGCTGGAGGGCTTAACTTCCGTGTTCGGGATGGGAACGGGTGTAACCCCTCCGCTAGGGCCACCGGAAACTTATAAACCCGTTTCAGGTTTCGCGTTCCCCGTTTCACGTTTGAGAAAACAGGGAAAGTTTAAATTACAATCAATGACGACAGTTCATGAAAGTTTACGGTCCCTTTCGGCCCCCTAACGGGGAACCCGAAACGGGAAACAGGAAACCTCATTTAAATTTCAAGCAGGGCAAATTTTATGGTCAAGCCTCTCGACCGATTAGTACTGGTAAGCTTCATGTGTT
>JAFGTD010000101.1 GCA_016934295.1 Acidobacteriota bacterium | reverse complement strand
CCGGCGGGGCGGCCCCGTCTGCGTTGTCGCTCGGCCTCGACGATGTCCCCGCATCGTCTGCGGCCTCACTTCCAGCATCCGAGGCCGCCGCGCTCGGTGCATACGTCACCGTAATTACGAACACGAGTACTTAGTGATCCATACAGCCAGGTTGTTGCATATCATTGGCCAATTTCTCCTCGCGCTTGCCGCGTGCATGCTTGTCCCGCTGCTTTACGGCCTGTCTGCGAATGACGATCCCGTTCCTTTCATTTATTCCGTTGCATGCACGGGAATTACGGGCGGATTGCTCTGTATTCCCAACGGTCGCGGGAAGGGTGACCTGTTGCAGAGGGAAGGCATTCTTCTTGTTTTTACCGCCTGGATGGCAGCCGGCCTTTTTGGCAGCCTGCCCTTCTACTTCTCGCCCTATTTCCCCGGCTTTACGGATGCATTTTTCGAGTCTGCGTCCGGATTTACGACGACGGGCGCCACAGTACTTGCGAATGTGGAAATTCTTCCCCGCAGCCTGCAATTATGGCGCTGTTTTTCCAACTGGATTGGAGGCATGGGGATTATTCTTCTCGGCATCGCTATCCTTCCCCTGGTGGGGATCGGCGGGATGCCGCTTTATCGAGCGGAATTTCCGGGAGCAAGGTCTGAAAAGCTGATGCTCAGGATTTCCGAGACGGCACGGGCTCTCTTTAAGATCTATTTTATCCTTACCATCGCGGAATATCTGGCCTTGCGCTGGGCCGGTATGGGCCGGTTCGACGCACTCTGCCATTCCTTCGCTACCATCAGCACGGGCGGATTTTCGACTCGCAGCGCAGGCATCGCTGCATTTGACAGCCTAGCTGTGGAAGGTGTCGTTATATTTTTTATGCTGGTTGCCGGCATAAATTTCACCCTGCATTATCGACTGTGGACCGAGCGCCGGATCCGGAAATTTTTTTCGGACGTCGAGCTTCGGTTCTATCTGCTGGCTGCCGCAGTCGCTGTTATTATCGTTTTTTTGAGTTTGATTGTGCGGGACCGGTTTGCCTTTGAGCCCGCATTGAGACATTCCATATTTCAGGTCTGTTCCATTATGACGGGGACCGGTTGGGTTACCGACAACTACGGCAACTGGAGTTCCTTTCCGCAGTTGATCCTTCTGGCCCTGATGTTTTTCGGCGGTTGCACCGGATCCACGACAGGCGGATTGAAAGCGTCGAGAGTCCTGTTGCTTATGAAGGTGGTCGGCAGGGAATTCAAGCGCATGGTGGAACGGAGAGGTGTTTTTACCATACGCATGGGCTCCCGAACCATTCCGGAACAGACCATCCAGAGCCTTTTGAATCTGGTATATCTGGCCTTCATTACGAATTTTGTTTCCTGCCTGCTGCTGTCTCTTTCGGGGATTGATGTTTTTACCGGCATCTCCGCCGTCGCGGCATGCATGTTCAATGTAGGCCCCGGACTCGAGCAAGTGGGACCGGCGTTCCATTACGGGAACCTGCCGATGCTTGCGAAGTGGGTATTGAGCCTGTGTATGCTCGCCGGCCGGCTGGAGTTCTATGCGGTACTGGTGATTTTCACGCGCGCATTCTGGCGCAGGTAATGGGGGGCGACCGCATTTTCCCTGATTTACGCAGCCCCGGAATTCACAGGATTCCGCACCGTGGCGGAATGGGCCGGGATGCACTTCTCCCCCGCATGGTTGCCGGAATGCCCGGGAGTGTCGATACAGCTTCCTACTTTGCTCCCAACCGTTTCAGCTCCGCCTGACTCAAGACGATTCTTGCCGCAGACAGTTTCTTGTAATATTTTTTAATTTTTGAGGTATTGCCTGCACGGACCGCCTTCACAAGATCGCCTTCCAGTTCCGCCACTTCGAGAAGTTTATAGTAGTCCAGGGATTCCTTGAAATGCGCCATCACGATGAGTCCCGTAAGGATTGGATGATTATTGGTGACGTTGGCATCCTTGAACGTACAGCCATGTTCCAGTTCGACCTCCAGCCCTGAACGGAAATCGTCGAGATCTATTTTCATCTTCGATTTGTTCACCAGAGCCAAAATTGTTTTAGCCTCCCGGGGAAGGACTCGGGCTTCCTTGAGTTTTGTCCAGTCTCTGATTTTCAATTCCCTGCAAACACTCCTGACTTCTTCAACCGTGATGTATTGCGGCACTTTCATACAGGATCCTCCAGAGATTAATCCGTTTTTCGCAGCAAGTCGGGCCTGGACGAACGGTTTGTTATTGTTGCGTGCCCGATGAGGAGATCCCTACGGCACCTCATACTGGGTATTTACGTCGGGAGTAACATCATACCCGATACATGGGGTGGCGGCCCTGACTGCACTGGTTGCTGCCAGGGAGGATAATCCGAAGGTGTCGCCGGCAGTCGTAGCCGTTGCATTTTCAGTCGCGGTGGTATCCGTCGTCATACCACTACCAAGGGCACCTGTGGAATCGGTCTTGAAAATCCAAACATCTTCCTGGCGGACACTCAGGTCGCCGCTGTCTCCGGAAACCGCATATCCGCCGTCCGGTGCCTGAACAATTCTATAAGCCCATTCATTGCCGTCGTAGGCAGCGCCGTCATCGTAAACGACATTGTAGCTCTTCTGCCATTGAATCAGGCCGTCATCGTCGAGTTTGACAACCCATGCATCATAGGAATCCACATCGAACGACAATGTCCAGCCGGTCATGATGTATCCGCCGTCATCGGTCTTTGCCAGGTCCTGTGCCGTATCGGTATCGGATCCGCCGTAGCTGTACTGCCAGACCACATCGCCCGCGGAATCCAGCTTAAACGCCCAGAAATCATATTCACCGGCGCCAAAAGATTCCGAATAGGCACCCACCACATAACCGCCATCATCGGTACATTCGATAGAAGTGGGCATTTCTCTTTGCAATCCGCCGAAAGTCTTTTCCCACTGTACGCTGTAAGAGCTGTCAAACTTAACGACCCAGACATCCCGTTCCCCGGCGCCGAACGACTGGGTGTCCGCCACTAGAACGAATCCTCCGTCCAGCGTGACGGAAAAAGCCCGGCCGTATTCATCGCCGCCGCCTCCAAGGGCATACTCCTTTTCCACAATGCCTGAGTTGTTGAGCTTTACGAGCCAGACATCGCGCCCGCCGGCTCCGAAGGAATTTGTATATCCGACAAACAGAAATCCCGTGGAATCGCCCTGACTGTTGAAAGTCTCCTTCAGATCCCTGGCTGCATCGGCTCCGGTGTCGCCGTAGGTATACTGCCACTCGATATTCCCGGAACTTGTTAATTTGATTACCCAGGCATCATTATAATGGCCGCCGGTTTCGAAAGAATAGGTTTCACCGGCCACAATAAAGCCGCCGTCGGACGTCTGGTGCACCGCATAAGGTTGATCGTCTCCATCGGATTCCGTGCTGCCGATGCCCTTCTCCCAAAGGATGTTTCCGTTGGCGTCCAGCCGGACTACCCAGAAGTCGTAAGCGTAACTCGTCGTCAGGGTATCGGATTGCTGGGAAACGAAAACATAACCCCCGTCATCCGTAACATCCAATCCATAGGTGTGGTATTCGACATCCCAGTCGGCGTGACCATAGGTTTTGGACCAGGCCGTTTCTACCACTGAAGCCCTGAAAGTCACATCAATTGTGTGGTCGGCCGTAACATTCGTAAAGGTATAGGAATTTCCTGTAATGTTAACGGGCTGACCGTCCACGGTAACCGTATCCACTTCGTAATCCACATCCGGGGTAAGGATAAAGCTCCGGTCGCTGCCGTAGTTCACCGTGACACTGCCGTTTGGATCGACAGTTCCGTTTTCACCGTCAGTTGCGACTATGGTAAAAGTCTTAAGGGTAAAAGTTGCGGTTATCGTTTTGTCGCCGTCCATTGTAACTGTATTTCCGCCCGCATCCACATCGCCGCTCCATCCGCTGAAAACCGAGGAAGCCGAGGCACCAGCACTGATGTCCACTACGGTTCCTTCATCATACGCATGCACTCCGGCACCAGGAGTGGTCGTGCCGGTACCCGTGCCTACAGTCTGGACCGTCAGGGTATAAGATACGGTTTCTTCAATGGGATCCTCTTCGTCGTCCTCGTCCGAAAAAAACCACCCGCAGCCTGACAGATTAACAAGAGCCATTACCATTAAAACAATCAATACCCGCGACCATCTTGTACGAAAACCCATACTCATAAACATCTCCTTCTTCACATAGTCTTAAACATCCACCTTGACTTCATTCCTGCCTGAAAGCATTCACCGTGCTCTCCAAGAGGTGCATTTAACACATTCCATAAGAATTTTTCCGCTGTCATTAATGTTCTCGTACCTTGCCGCGCCACGACGATGGTATTCGTTACAGGTATGCATTCAACTAAAATTAATTAAAAATAGCATTAGATTATCTTATAATAATAAAAGATTCGTATGTGGTGCGGAATTAAAGTTGCGAATCTGCTGAAATCGAAAGGATTCTCTTTAAGGGAAATGGAGCACCGGGCTTGACCCGGGTTTTTACAGTATCCCAAAGGATGCCGTACGCGTAACTGTCCTGTTTGATTCGATATCCTTCACACTGACGCGCAGTTCGTAGACGCCGGTATCGAATTCGCGGATATCCACCTCGCCGTCCAGATCGGCCCATCCTTTGCTGTCCGTATCCAGTTCTTCCTCCGTTATCTCAGTCCACGGCACCTGCATAATCGGATGGCCGCCCTGCAGCACTTCCCACATCCATTGAATCCCTGAACCGGCTTGAGCATCCATGGCCCGGTGGATGCGGAAAATATAATAGAAAATATCGTCCCTCTCATACATTGGAACTCCCTGCACCATTTTGACCTGTTCCAGTTTGCCCACCCGGATACCCTCTTCCCCGATAGGATCGGCATCGAGAGGATTGCAGAGTATCAGGCTGCTCATTTCCAGCCTGTCATCGGAGATTTCCGGCACCTCGACCCAAGTTGAGGCCGTTCCAATGCGATCCGTTCCTTCCTCACGGACGCCGATGCGTGCCTGATAAACACCCGGCTCCAGCGGCAAGCGTCGGCAAAACCGGTAACCGCTCTTCCTGGCCTGTTCCATGCCATACTGGGTCAATTTTCCTTCCACCTGCGCGGAGATTCCTTCCACCTGCTTTCCGGAAGAATCATAGAAGACCGACAGAATTTCGAGTTTGAAGGCATTGCGCCGTTCCAGCGACCGGTACTGAAACCGGTCGCCTTCAAAGTAAACAGTGAGGGATACCCGGTTGCCGTCCCTCTCGGTTTCAATGAAATCCGCCTGAGCGGAAACCCCCAGATCGGTTATGGGCAAAGGCGCCTGCATTGCCGTGAGAAGACGCCGTTGAGGCGTGTCTTCCTCTGCGGCTGTAAACTCAATTTTTGTATCCGACAGACGAAAACCTCTGGGTGCCCGGATGGTGTATTCGGGGTGATTGGGAACACGCACTTTGATGTCTCTAAACCTGTCCCTGTCGTCCCTTTCCGGCGGGTAGTAGGAAAGGACGTAATAGTAGCCGTTGGCATCGAATGCCTGCCCCAGTACTTTATTGAGATTGTTGGTGCCGCTGTACATTTTACCGCCGGTTTCCTCCGCCATCCTATGAAGCCCGTTAAGCTGCTCCTGCTCAAATTCGCTTGCGTACACTTCCAGCATCCCGGCCCCCGGGGAAAAGCAGAGTGGATTCGGGCCCGCATTTTTATCCTCAGGACAGGAAGTACCGGGGAACTTCTCCATACACTTTTTCATGCAGCATAGTCTAGGATCTGCACCGCCCGCTCCCTGCTCTATACACTCCTCAATAAAGGGGGATGATCCATGTTCGCACTCCCTATAACAGCTCATCAGGCCCTCGTCACTGAAACCCTGTGCGGGACGACTGCGGCTGGCGTCCACTGTCGGTGGAAGATGCACTCCGGCCGCATCGATGGAATAGATCACGACACCCGAACGGACGGCGCGGTTTATGGCGGAATGAAGTGCATCCTGGTTCACTCCACCCATGCTGTCGCGCATGGTGAAACCGTCGGAAAATACCACGATCATTCGCTTTCCGGGAAGATCGACCATGCGTCCAGCATAATCCCCGAGAATCGCGAGAGTATTCCTCCTGGTATTGGTTGTCTGTGAAAGAATCTGCCGGGCCCTGGTTCTTGCGAGCTGCAACAGCAGAGAGCAGGGACATTCGATTTTATCTTCTATTCGCACGATATCCACCGCAAGCCTGAGCGCGTCCTGGCGTTCGTCCAGGACGCCTGCAGCAATATTCGGGGTAAAATAACTACTGCTGTTTTGGGACCCGAATCGCATTTGCTCGACCGCGTAATGCAGAAGCTGCCTGTCTCGCGTAAACTGCTGTGAGACGCCGAGGGTGTGGCTGGCAGCCAGTGCGACCACATCCTGTTCGGTCATCTGCTCGTTTATGAAACGATGCAGCGCCTGTTTCACCCAGTTTAGGCTTGAAAAGGACATGTGCAGGTTATCCACATACAGCAGGGTGGTTCGAACGGGCGGTTCTCTCAAATGCGCCGGAGCGCTTCGCACGGTGGCCTCCGCCTCCTGACCGATGGCGGATCCATTCGCGGCTTCCCCCGCGTCATCGGATCCTTTTTCCCGTTCTGCTTCAACCGATTCAGGCCGGATGCTGCCGGCTTCAATCTTTGAAACGGTAAAAAAGCTGATCTCCTGCGGCACGCCGTTTTCCTGAAGTTCAAAATCTTCTTTCCCGAGATCTTCCACAGCCCGGCCCTCGCGGTCCGTCACAATGGCCTGAACTTCCATCAGTTCGATTTCAACTTTTATTTTTGAAGGTTCTCCGGACTCTTGCGGCTCCGGTTCGGTTCCGTCATACTGGGCGGAAATAAGAGGGATACAGCATAGAATCAGAGCAGTGGCAAAATATAAAGGACGTTTTTTCATCAGCGGTTCCTAATAGAGGATGCAGGCTGTTTGAAACTCATGGGCTCTATCAAACTTTCCCGGAATTTCTTTATAATACAATGGTTTATATTATTTTTGCAGATTTAGAATAGATTCAACCTTATACTGCATTATATATTTTATAAGAATACATTGGTGAGTTTTATGATAGGCCCGTCAGGAATTGCAGCCGTTGGGAGGGTGAAATGAAGCATCCTTCAGTCCGTAGACTGCAGAACCTGGCAGCCGGAACGATTCTGTTCTGCGCTGTCACGATAGGTGGGGCGATATCTTTGCATGGATCTCCCGGGCCACTGCCGCCGTCTCCGGGGCGGCAGGAAGACGACAGAAGAAACGATACCAACTACATCCTGCAGAAAGTGATGGAGTGGCGGGAAGCAGCCGAACAACATGCGGCCGGGAAACCCGACACGGCGGCGGCAACGATAGGCCAATGGAATCCCGCGGATTGTGAAATCGTAATAGATTTTGTCACCGATCTGGCGGGTAAATCGAAGAAATCCATAAGTCGTACATTGTCCAAAGCACCGATTCGGCGAAGGCTGGGCGTTACGACACAGGAAATCCAGCAGGGAGACTTGAATCGCATACTGAAAGAAGGCGCCCTGTTGCACACGGATATCGCTTTGCTGGACCTGGAAACGGATGCATATCCCGACAGAAATGACGGAGTAGGCATATTTGTAGACGGTCGCGTTATCCCCATTCCCCGGAAATTCCATTGGCCTTTTGCCCGCAGGCTGATTGACGCAATCGCTCCATCCCCTTCACAGGATGAGACGGCAAGGCAGTGGTATATTGCAACGACAGCCTACATGTTGAGTCGCGGCCATCTGGCAGATGCCAAGCCTAACCTCGAAAGCGCGAAAGAAATATACCCTTCAGACGACAGGATCCTTTTTTATACCGGTGTATTGCATGAAACCCAGGCGGCCCCTTCCCATCAAAATGCCCAGTTGCCTCCGGGAAGCTCAGGGTCTTACGGATCAAAGAAATCAGAATTGAAAAAGGCGAGAAAATTATTCCTCAAGGCGATAGAAGTGAATCCTGATTTTGCTGAAGCGCGTCTGCGGCTTGGGAGAGTCTATGGACTCCTTGGGGACCATCGCAAAGCAATTGCGGAACTGCAAAAGGCATCCGAGTTTATTAAGGATCCACAACTCAAATACTACATCGCACTCTATCAGGGCCGTGAATTTGCAATGATTTCCCGTTTCAGAGAGGCGCGGAATCATTACGAACGCGCTGCCATGCTTTACCCGAATGCACAATCTCCTCTTTTCGGGCTGAGCCAGCTTGCCCGCATCAGAAACGATTCCGAGGGCGCCCTGCTGGGGATTGAGCGCATCTTTGAACTGCCGGTCGGCAAGTCTCCCAACGATAACGATCCTTGGTGGAAATATAACCTGTCTCCCGTACGCAATGCCGAAATCCTCGTGGCGGAAATGCATGAGATGTTAGCGAAGATGCCCGACGACCGGCAATAGGAGAGAGCATGCCGCACCAGCGGTACAGGAACGTCCTTTAGAAATATATACAATCCAGAGGCAAAGATGACGAACCGCCGCTATGTATACAGCCTGTTTATCCTTGGATTTCTGGCCTGCTCCCTTCCGGGTCATGCAAAGGAACGGAAATGGATTGAAGCCCGAAGTCCCCATTTTAATGTTTTCAGCGATTCCTCTGAAAAAAGAGCCCGGCAGACGGCACACCGTCTGGAACAGTTCCGCAAAGTTATGGAGACAGCTTTTCCGAAATACAAAATCGAAGGCGGAAGATCGCTGGTCGTTGTTGCCGCGCACAACGGGAACAGCATGAAACGGTTGCTTTTCGGTGAAAACGATCCTCCCGGCCGGATGGTGCCGGTGGGATTTTTTGCCAATGCTACGGACAGGGATTACGTCATTCTTCAAACGGACGTCCATGTGGACCAGGCCTATCCGATTATATACAAGGGCTATGTCAGCCGGATTCTACAGCTCAACATCAGGACTCTGCCGCGCTGGCTTGCCATAGGATTGTCGGAATTTTACGGCGAAGCGAAATGTTCCGACAAAAACGCTTTTATCGGATTGCCCCATGAAGCATTCCTCTATTACCTGAGAAACCGCCGCATGCTTCCGTGGGAAGTCCTATTTTCCGACACCGACGGATCCGCATATGCCGGAGACAGGACCAGGCACGAAATGTTTTATGCGCAGTGCTGGGGGCTGGTTCATTATATGCAGCTGGGGGATAAGGAGAACAGCGGCAAGCTGAATGCCTACCTTAGCAAGGTGCGGAGCGGTGTTTCGTCGACGGACGCAGCCCGGCAAATCTTCGGGGATTTTGAAAACCTGAGATTGGAAATCAATCGCTACGGAAACCTGTCGATGAAACACATGCGCATCCAGATCGAACTTGAAACTAAAGAGGACGAATACCCGATCCGCGTTCTGTCTGAAAGCGAATCCCTGGCGGTTCGCGGCGGAGTCCTGTTTGCGAATCGTCAGATGGAACAGTCCGAAAGAATGCTGAATAAAGCCCTGCAGCTGGATCCTGATAATCCGGCCGCCCACGAGGGCATGGGGATGCTGTTTCTACGTCAGGGCGACCGCGCAAAAGCCGGAGAGCACTATGCAACGGCAGCCGATCTTGGCGGGCAAAGCTACCTGTCCTATTTTTTTGCCGCTGAAGCGGCGTTAAAGCGGGATTCGGACCTCGATAAAGCAGAAGAGTACATGCAAAAAGCCGTTGCAATGAATCCCGAAGACAAGGCAAGCCGTGATTTTTTGAAGAATATACTCCAAAACAAGGAGAACAGACTAAGGGCGGAACGCGAAAAAAAGGAATGGGAGAATCGTATCCGTAATTCAAAGCCGGACTCCCCGTCCGGGGATCTCACTGAAGCCGATGACTCTTCCATGGGTGGGTTCATGACGGATGAGTCAACGGCGAATAATTCGGCAACGGACGAACTGTCCGGTGACCAGTCCATGCAATGGCAGGAGCTGAATCGGCGGATTGATGAATCCAAACGCCCGGTTCGAACCGGTCCGAAGTCTAAGATCAGGGGAATCATCCGTTCTGTCGGTTGCGAATACCCCGCGGTTATGGACATAACGCTGGAATCCGGTAATAAACGGCAGATGTTGCGGGCCCGGAACTATTACGAGGTCGGATATTGGGGACCCGAGCTCTCCGGAGAGGAGGAATTCGATCCCTGCCGGGATCTTCAAGACTGTCAGGTGGAGATTGAATACGTCACGGCCTTCGACGAGGATTTCATCGGACTTATTCAGGCGATTAAGATTGAGAAATAAAGCCTGCCCGGGAATAAGGCATCTTAAATTATTCAAACCGGAGCCTTAATGTAAAAAGGGATCCCGGGTTTTTTGGATTATGGACGTTGCATTCTTAATCTGCTTGCCTTCATTGGCACCGTAGGCTGAGCCTGACTCCCGGCTAATTTTAGTTTTTTCTTTTCAATTCACACGCACTCTTGGCATCATAGGCCTATACTAACGGGTCAATTCATTGTGTTTGAGTACTGCCTGCAGCAGGAGCTTTGAGCGAACTGCCGGCTGGAATAGTGCATGGATACTTTATCTTCCGATCCTTCCGTTAAAATGGCGTCGCCTACCCATTGGCGGAAAACTGCGGGATTCTGGCTTGGAATTGCTCTTTTTGGCCTGGTTGCGCTCGGCCCGACACCTGAGGGAATGATGCCGGAGGCGAAGTTCATGGCCGCCACCGTTGTTCTGATGTGCTGCTGGTGGATAGGCGAGTCCATGCCCCTGGGCGTTACGGCACTGATTCCGCTTGTCGCATTCCCTCTGCTTAAAATCATGCCATACAGCCTGGTAGCGCCCAACTACACAAACCATTTCGTTTTTCTTCTGCTGGGCGGTTTTTTCATAGCCATAAGCATGCAGCGCTGGAACCTTCACACGCGTATCGCGTTTTGGATCATCAATCTTGTCGGCACCAGTGCGCCGCGATTGATCTTGGGATTCATGATAGCTTCAGCTTTTTTGTCCATGTGGATTTCAAACAGCGCCACCTGCATGATGATGATGCCCATCGGTCTGGGAATCATCGTCAAGACAGAGGAACTGCAGGGAAAAAATCCCCTCCCGAACGTCATGAATTTCGGTATGTGTATGATGTTGGGCATCGCTTATGCCGCCAATATCGGCGGCGTGGGAACCCTGATAGGCACCTTTCCCAACCTTGTCTTCGCAGGGATTTTCGAGAACCAATTTCCGAGTGCGCCGGCCATTACCTTTATTGAATGGCTCAAAATCGGCCTGCCTTTCACGGCTATTCTCGTGCCGCTCATGTGGATCTATATGATCAAGATTGCTCTCCCGACAAGAGGGCAGGTTCTTGAGAACGCCGACGAGGTCATCCGGGTGGAAACGGAAAAACTGGGGAAAATGAATCGGGGCGAAGAAATGATTCTTGCAGTATTTATAGTGACCGCACTTCTTTGGATATTTCGCAGCGATATTAACCTGGGCAATATCACGATCCGCGGTTGGGCCGGTCTTTTAGGCGTCGACGAGTATGTACACGATTCCACGGTTGCAATGGGGATGGGGATACTCTGTTTTATTCTGCCCGTGGACATGAAAAAACACGTTTATCTTCTTGACTGGAAGCATGCCAAGCAGGCGCCGTGGGGCATTCTGCTGCTGTTCGGCGGTGGATTCGCCATTGCCGCCGGATTCGAGGAGTCGGGATTGACGGAGTGGGTGGGCGCCCAGCTCGCGGTTCTTCAGGACGTTCCGGTTCCGGTTTTGATTGCGGCAATCGCTCTAATGATGACTTTTTTAACGGAAGTCACCTCCAATACCGCTTCCACTCAAATGCTGCTTCCCATACTGGTGGCTACAGCCGAAGCTTTAAACATTAACCCGCTCCTGTTGATGCTGCCCGCCACAATGGCCGCTTCCTGCGCATTCATGCTTCCTATCGGAACGCCTCCCAATGCCATCGTGTTTGCAAGCGGGCGTGTCAGCCTCGACCGCATGGCCAAAACCGGATTCCTGCTGAACCTGATTACGGTGATATTCATTACCGCCTTCATATATTTCTGGATCGTTCCGGTATGGGGCATCTCCCTGGACGGGATGCCGGCATGGATGAAATAAATTGAAAATTAAATATTGAAGATTATAAACTGTCGGTCTGGATTCACCATGTTTGCGGGGTTCATTGTAACAGGAGCATAAGTTGGGAAATTAAATCCTCTCAAAACTAAAAAACTGTACAAATAATACTAACAAGGTAACTACTCAAGTCATCCCCAATCTGTAATCTTCAAGCTTCAATCGGCAATCAATCGTTGTAATTTGTTGGAAAGAATAGAGGCATTTTTGTGCCGTAAATTCGAGGCGATCCTTCTAATTGACTAGTAATTTTTGCCGATAATGATTCTATGATGGGTGAAATGTATCGGCCTACCCTCTTCGATTATTAATTAAAGCTCAAGGAGAAACGAGCAATGGCAGAAATTATGGTTTTGGACAATAAAAATGTCACTATGAAGTACTATCCGGACAGCAAAATTCTGCATCACGAAATGCATCAGTTTTTTTTCGGTCAGGAATTCCGCGATATCATGAATAAGGGTGTGGAAGTTTTCCAGAAATACGGGGCCAAGAAGTGGCTGTCCGATGACAGGAAAGTCTCCGCCTTTGCCCAGGAAGACCTGGAGTGGGGCGACAAGGACTGGTTTCCCCGCGTGGCTTTGTGCGGTTGGAAATACTGGGCTATCCTTACTCCGGAAAAGGCTATCGGCCAGATTACCTTAAAAAAGCTGGCTGAAAAATATACCGCTCGGGGTGTTGAGACCCGTTTTTTCTCGAATATTGACGAAGCCAAGAAGTGGCTTGAAAGCTGTCCTTAAATACGACCGGTAACCGGTTGGTAATATTTGATTATCCTCTACCGCCGGTCTGCCCTTCAGGCGGTTTGCCGATACGATGGGGACGATACCGTCCGCAAGAGGAAGACTGTATTATTTTCAGGAAATGAGAATAGGTTCCCATTATTTCAACTCCATTAAGACTTCGGCCGCGATCGCACATGGTCGCCGTCGCCGAGAAATATAGAACCGGAACGTCCGTTTTCCACCTGTAATAATCCGGCTGGAATTTTCCGGTGAGAGCCTGGATAGCCGTATTTTCCGAGCATGCGCCTGCTTGTTTTTCCCCCTGTCTTTTCCATTCTCCATAAAATTGATACTCCGTCTGGCGCACCTTCCACGCTGGAACCATGCAGCTGCAGTTGACGGTTCTGTTCCCGTCCCATGGAGCGATCGTGTTTCAATTTAATAGGGTTTTTATTTTTCAAAAGGGATGCTATAAGATTCCGAATATGACGGATTTGATCCCAAAAATAATTCCCGTCGGCCGCCTGGCCGGGCGGGTGCTTAATCCGCACTTCCCGCATGATTTTTACTGTGTCGGCGCAGCCGCGCTGCTGTGCACTGCTTCAGGTCGGCGCATCGGCGGAATGGTGTGAGGGGTGAGGATTAAGAGGGAAAAGGAGTTATGTATGCCTGGAGATAAAAAGGCCGGAAACAAAGAATCTAATGTCAAAAAGGGATTATCAAGGCGCGACTTTCTAGTCGCCGGAGGAACGGTTGCCGCCGTGGATGCCCTCATTGCATCAACCCCCGCGAAGGCAGCCACACCCTCGCCGCCGGCCGCTGCAACGACGTATCCCGCGTCCGAAGGCTATCTGGTGTACGACAGTAAGAAATGCGCGGGCTGCACGACGTGCATGCTCAGCTGCTCGCTGGTTCATTATGGAGTCCAGAATCTGTCGCGTTCCCGCATTCAGATTATCCAGGATTCCTTCGGCAAATTTCCCAACGATATCCAAATGGCGCCCTGCCGGCAGTGCAAGACTCCGGTCTGCGTTCAGAACTGCCCGGTTGGCGCAGCCTTTGTGGATACTGAAAACGGCAATGTTCGAAGGATCGACAGCAGCAAATGCATCGGCTGCAGGACCTGTCTGAAAATGTGTCCGCAACAGCCTCACCGGACCGTATGGGTTGTCATTGACGGCAAAGGAAAATCTTCCAAGTGCGATTTGTGCCTGGACACGCCCTACTGGAATGAGAAAGGGGGCCCCGGCGGAAAACAGGCCTGCGTCGAAACCTGCCCGATGAAGGCAATCAAATTTGTCGCCGTAATGCCCGAGCAGAAAGAGACCGAAGGCTACGATGTGAATCTTCGGAACGATCACTGGCTGAATCTCGGCCTGGTGGACAACAGTACGGTTGTGCCGAAAATGGATCTCACGTGGCGGATACTGCCGGGAGGTGAGGAATGATGAAAGGCGGATACACCGGAAAAATATTAAGAGTCAACTTGACTACAAAGACAATCGGCACGATCGATACGGCGAAGTATGAAGAGTTCGGTGGCGGCCACGGCATAGGCTCCGCAGTCTTTTTCGACCTGGTCGGCGATCAGCTGCCGTTTGATGCCTTCGATCCCAGAAACTGCATCATCATGATGGCTTCCCCGTTCTCCGGTACTTTTATGCCGGGCTCCGGCAGATGCGAGGTCCAGGGCCTCGGGCCGATGCTGTATCCGATTGAATGGTTCGGGCACAGTAACTTTGGAGGACGTTTCACGGCCCAGCTGAAGTTTGCCGGATGGGACGGTATTGTGGTGGAAGGTGCCTCCGATGAGCCCGTATGGATCAATATTGTCAACGACAAGGTCAAGATTGAAAGTGCCAACGGAATCTGGGGGATGGATACCTGGGACACCCAGGAAGAAATCTCCAGGCGCGTCGTACCCGACCTTAAGTACGGCGAATGGGCCGAGCTGGCGGAGAACTGCTTTACGACACAGATACCTGCCGTTGTCTGCTGCGGCCCGGCGGGCGAAAATAAGAGCCGACTGGGGGCGCTGTTGCATGGTCCCGGTTCTCAAGCGGCGCTTTGCGGTTTCGGAGGCGTGTTCGGCTCCAAGAAGCTGAAGGCGATCAGCGCTATCGGGACCAGCGATGTTCCCATTGCCGATCCAAAGGCATTTATGGATGCCAGACTATGGTACCGCCGGTTCCAGTGGGATGTGGACAATCCCCGGGAGGCTGAAAGGTTCGGTACTGGGGGGCCCTATGCCCTGATCAGCGGCCGGCCCAGCGGCGGCAATACCCTCAATCGTGATATCCCACTCACTCCGGCTCGTGCGGCCGCCTGCGCTTCGTGTCCGCGAGGGTGCCGCATGAGACTGGCGACGAGTGACAGCAACGAGTCGGTCTGCGGCGGTACGATGACGATCACGGTTCAGGGATCCACGAAGTTCACCCGCCAGGGCAACGATTTGATGCAGAAATACGGCTTGGGCCACTGGCAGTTGATACCTCTCATGGGCTATGTACAGACGCTTTACCGGAAAGGAATTCTGGGGAAGGGGAAACAGATCGACACCGACCTTCCCCTGGACCGGAATGGAACGTTCGGATACGCCGATACCCTCATGAGGCAGATCGCCCTGCGCGAGGGAATCGGCAATGATTTGTCCGAGGCTTGTGCCAGATTTGCGGAAAAAATCGGTCGGTACGAGGAGGATGTCAACAGCGGAGAACTGAGTCTGGCTTACTATGGAACGGCCAACCATTACGATCCGGTCATAGAGGCGGAATGGGGGTTCGGGTCCCTGTTGGGAGAAAGGGATCTCATGCTGCACATGATGTCCAACTATCCTATACACTGGATGGCCTGGTCGGGAGATCCGTACCTGACGGCCGAAGAAACGGCTAAGCTGTATACGGACGCAATGGAGCCCTACCAGGGGGATCCGTTCATGGTGGATCACAGTGACGGGCCGACGGGGATCTACTCCGATTCCAAGGTCAAGCAGGTCGCGTGGATCAAGCACTATGAAAAATTCTGGGTCGGAGCCGGAGGTTTCTGCGGCTGGCGATGGCCGATGTGCATCACCAACAATACAGCCGACAGGAGAGGCCCGACGCCTCGGGCTGAAGAGAAATTCTGGAACGCTGTTACCGGTAACAATCTTACCTTTGCCGACTACATGGAAATCGGACACAAGATCTATACCCTGGACCGGTCCATCTGGGTGTTGCAGGGAAGGCATCGGGATATGGAGGTCTACCCGGACTACATCTATGACAGGCCGACCAGGGGGCACGATATGACAATGTATATAGACGGCAAGTGGAAGTACGACACGGGTGCCGGCCGCAAGCTGGATCGGGCAAAAGTCGAAGACTTCAAGACCAGGTTCTATAAATTCGAAGGCTACAATCACGAAAACGGCTATCCGACGCGAGCCACTCTCGAGAAGATGAATCTTGGGAAAGTTGCGGCCGCGCTCGAGAAAAAAGGCAGGCTGGGCTGATTCCGAAATCTGGGAGTAGCCGGGTAAAAATATAACACAAAGGCGTCTATGACGTGATTCCGGATCTGGCCGGTTTTGTAATGAAGGCGGATTCGGAATGGACCGTACCGTAGCCACAGGCACCGGTTTCATCGGGCAGTATCCTCCTGAAGTTGCCGCAGTTTACGAGTCTCTCGAAACCTGTCCCGACGATCTGGCTCTTTTTATGCATCATGTGCCGTATATGCACAGTCTGCATTCCGGGAAAACCGTGATCCAGTATATTTACGATTTCCACTATGACGGTGCGGAATCGGCTGAAGGCTATGTGCGGGACTGGCAATCGCTTTCAGGCCGCGTCGATGAACAACGGTATCGTGAAATTCTGCAATCCCTTCAATATCAGGCGGGGGCCGCCGAACTCTGGCGGGATGCCGTTGCGGGCTGGTTTTTTTAAACTTCCGGAATTGCCGACGAAAAGGTACGGGTAGGAGTCTATCCGGGCCGGATTGAAGCCGAATCGATGCTGTTGGAAGGCTATATTTCACAACCGGTCATACATTTTGAAACAGCGTCCGGGGAAACAGCTGTGCGGTGCCCGGAGGGACGGTGCACCGCACGATTTATCTTCAAAGGAGATCCCGGATGGTATAATTTCAAGATCCGATACTTTGATTACGCTCAAGGTTCCGCAAGGTTCCATCTTTTTTAAGCGGGCCAGCTTGTCGATGCCTGGATCGCCGACGATACGCTTCCGACTCGCCGGACCGAACCGGACGGCACCTCTTCCACCCGTCGTGTGGTGACCGGCATTGCCCTGCGTCCCGGAGATGAAATCCGCCTGGAGGGTTTTCCTGACAAAAGCGAGGATGCGGCTGCCGGTTACATTGAAGTCCTTCCTGAAAAGCAATAATGCTTAAGTTGAATATTTATAGGATTTAAATAAACTTTAGCCCGATTGAACGAGCGGAATACGATGGAACAACCGGAAGGCAATTCAGTGGTGGAATCTGCATATGCTCCGGAGGATATTACCGCGCATGAAGTGGTTGAAAGCTATTATCTCGAAACCATGGAGGGATTATTTTTTGCGGTCAAGGGACTGGAGCATCCTCCAGATCGCTGGATTGCCGTTCTGAGATACGTGCCCGATCCGGTGATGGGAGACCGCGAAAAAAACGGAATAACCTGCCGCCGGCTGTACCGTTTTGCGGAACAGGAACATTGGATAGAGGAAACATGCCCGCGGTACAGAGAGTACGATCCGGTTTTTGGAGTGATGCTGCAAGGCGTACCCCGAAACAGGGTGCGACGCATTTACAGCCCCCGGCGGCAATTTCAAAGATTGATGCAGAGGTCCGATAAAAGCGCCCTCGAGGAGGATGTCGTGTCTTTTCTTTCTGTATTACAGAAAAAGGCTGAGGTGCCTGTATCTTCGCTGGGGATTACCGGTTCCGTGCTCATCGGCATGCATACAGAGAATTCCGATATGGATGTGGCCGTGTTCGGGGAGCGTAGCTGCAAAAGGGTGCATCGGGCTTTGAGGGGTCTGCTCAAGGATGGAGGAGAAGAAAACCTGATCCGATTGGACGCCGAGGGCATGGAAGAGCTTTACGCCCAAAGAGTCGTCGATACCAAAATGGGTTTTCGGGAGTTTGCGGATCTGGAGAATCATAAGGCGAACCAGGGCCGATTCCGGGGAAGGACCTGGTTTGTCCGCTTTATTAAGGAGCCGGGTGAAACAAAGGAAAGGTATGGAAGCTGCCGGTATAAAGCGCTTGGGCGTACAAGAGTCCATGCGTCGGTTGCAGATGATGCGGAGGCGATTTTTACTCCCTGCCGTTACCTGTTGTCCGGGGTTAAAAACGTCGAGGGACAACGGGTGCCGGAACCGGGTGAAATAGTATCCTTCCGGGGCAGGTTTTGCGAGCAGGCGCGGAATGGGGATCGCGTCATGGCATCCGGTACCCTGGAACAGGTTCGGGACAGTCGTGGGAATGTTCGTCACCGCTTATTGTTGGGAAATTTGTCCGAAGATACGATGATTGTCCTGAGATAATATTGTATGCATGAAACCGGAGTTTTATTAAGTAATATGGATAAACGCTTAGTCTGAAAATAATTATTTTCCAGGCAGGATTTTAAAGAAGAATGGCCATTATTGCCGTAACCCTAATTCTGTTTGCAGCGATCATACTGCTTGTCAGTGAGAAATTCTCCACGGACCTGACTGCGATCGGGATTATCGTCGTTCTTATGGTGGCCGGGATAATAACTCCCTCAGAGGCCCTGATCGGATTTTCCAATCCGGCCATTGTTACTGTCGCGGTTCTTTTCGTGGTCAGCCGCGCCCTTGTCCGAAGCGGGGCGCTCGATTTCATCACGGCGTCGGTGATGAAATTTTCAAAAGGAAATCCCAAGCGGTTGCTTTTCTTAAGCCTGTTTCTTGTGGGCGGCTTTTCTTCTTTCCTGAACAACACACCTGTGGTTGTGTTGTTCATCTCCATAACCATCGCCGTATGCAGCGAGTATTCGCTGAGTCCGTCCAAGTTTCTGATGCCGATTTCTTTTGTTTCAATCCTGGCGGGTACGAGTACGCTAATCGGAACTTCCACCAACATCATCGTCAGCGATCTGGCGGTTCAGAACGGCATGGCCCCCATCGCCATGTTCGAACTTTCCGCTTTGGGAATTCCCATGGCAATGGCCGGAGCTGTTTTTTTATACTTCTTTTCATCCCGCATGCTACCCGCCCATAAAGAGCCGATAGGAGAGGTAAAGAACCGGGGGAAAAACCGGTACATATCCGATTTGATAATCCCCGAAAACAGCCCGCTGGTGGGACAGAACGCGGCACAATTTTTCGAGGAGCGGTCGTCGGATATCGAACTCTTCCAGGTTTTCCGTAATTACGCGATCCTCGATCCGGTCCGGGATCGGGTCATTTTACGACAGGGAGATGAAATCCTGGTGAAGGCTTCGGCGCAGCATCTGACGCAGATACTGGACAGCCGCCATGCAGTCCTGCCCCATGAAGACAGCGAATCGGCGACACGGCCTCACGACAGCAATTTCAGGATTGTGGAACTGCTGGTGCATCCCAATTCCAACGCCGTCGGACAATCACTTAACCGGTTCATCGCATCCTTGGATGCGCATATCAAAGTTCTGGGAGTCAATCGGCACTGGAAGCACTACCCTGCCGGAAAAGTCCGGAACCTCAGACTGGCACTGGGGGACATTATCCTGGTACAGTCGCCTTTGGATCATCTGGAACAGATTCGTTCGGCCGAAGAATTGATTGTTATCGAAGACGTGCACAAATCGATCGTGAACCGGAAAAAAGCGCCGCTGGCGATGGGCATCTTTTTAATGATGATTCTTGCGACGACATTTGGAGTTGCGGACATTCTTGTTTCCGCCATGACGGCGATGCTTCTGATGATACTGACGGGCTGCATCAGTCTCCGGGAAGCGTATCGTTCCATCGATTCCAAGGTGCTGATTCTTATTATCGGGACTATCGCGCTTGGGAATGCATTGTCTATAACCGGGGCGGCGGATCTCTATACGAGAATCCTGTTGAAGCCCCTTGTGGGCATGAGTCCCTATATTGTTTTGAGTGCGTTTATCCTGCTGACCAGCCTGTTGAGTCTTTTTCTGAGTAATAATTCAACTGCGGTCCTGTTAATGCCTATTGCCCTGTCTACCGCGGCGGCTCTCAATGTGGATCCGAGGGCGTTTGTAATCGGCTTGTGTTTCGGGGCATCCGCCTGCTATGCGACGCCTATCGGCTATCAAACCAACCTTCTCGTATATGGGCCGGGCGGGTATGTTTTCAAGGATTACCTGAAACTCGGCATCCCGCTGTCCCTAGGCGTCTGGATCGTTTCATCCCTCGTTATTCCCCTCCTATGGCCCTTTTAGCGTAAATTTCGGTGACAGTCACCATAACCTCGAAATTATTCACCAAGTCCATTCAGCAATGAAGTGGGACGTTGCCCCCGGCCGAAGAAAGGAAATATAGTTTATCTTTTCAATTCAAGGAGTGGTCGATAACATCACGACTGGCCGCCCTGGAAGGGTTTCTGAAATTTTGCATTGACGGAGCGTCGCAGCTTCCTGAAAAGCCTGTGCTGAAGTGTTTGTTCGGTTTCCTGCCATAATTTATCGGTGGGCTCGCCGGCGATTTTCATGCTTCCGCCGGCTATGGCGGCATGGCCGCCGGCATTTTTGGGATTGTCAAAAATAGAGCGCAGTGTTTCGCCGGCATGGACGTTTGACAACGATGTGCGCAGAGAAACATACAGTCTCCCGTGATAGCGGCCGGTGCAGAAAGACCATTGCACCTTTTCATAGGTAAGAAGGAACTCGGCCATTTGCGATACCAGATCGGGATTTTCCACAAAGCCCAGGTGCGAAACCAGCAGATGTCTATAGACAATCGCGCGGTTCAATGCCCGGTGAAGTGTGACGAAAAATCTTCTTGATCTGGTTGGATTCTGAATCTGGGCCAGCATTTTCAGATCACAATGGGATATGATATCGAGGTAAGTCTTAATGACATCCTCCCGATGAGCCCGATACAGATCCAGTGTGTCTGAAAGAATTCCGTAGACCAGGGCGGTGGCGATCCGGGACGGAATAGGACTTCCCTGCAGCAACAGCGCCTGAGCGACAATAACGCAGGTGGCGCCGCATTCCGTATCGATAATGGACAATTCGGCCGAAGGTTTGAAGTTGGAGGTGTGCTGGTCAAGAATGATCGTCGCTTTACGTTTTTCCGGGAATGAGTTGTTCTTGAATTTCGGCTGGGTGTCAACGAGGGCGATATTTCGGTATTTCTTGAAATATTCCGGCCGAATCTTGTGTATCGGTATTTTCAGGATTCGCACCATAGCCTTGTTTTCGCTTCTTCCGATGACTCCGCCGTAGGTGATTCTTGTGGCGATATTGAAGTACTGCTGAGCCAGATGGCTGAGAGCCATCGCCGCCGCCAGCGCGTCCGGATCCGGATAGTCGTGCGTCAGAATCAACAAGGGAGAAAGAGAGTCCCGCCGCTTGGAGAGAAAGTCCAGGAGACGCTGGGCATTATTGTTAGCATACTGAAGGTTTTTTCCCGGCATGGCATATCCGTTCCTGAGGTGCAAATCTCCCGGTCACTACCACGGGTGCCTTTCAATAATACCTATCGTACAGGTCAATGTAATATCCTGTCATCAACAAATACGCCATGTCGGGATTTAATCCGGATCCGGTCGCTTCGCTTAGCAGGCTGCCGCAGAAGAAGCTTCATGAATAATCCAGGTTAAAGGGACGGGTGGGAGAAAAATAAATGTCTTTCGGGTGGAAAAATCCCGGGACTTTATGCCATTCTCGGTCTGAGTTCAACCGTTCACTCTAAGGGATCCGATATGGATAAAAAAAGAATCGCATGGGCGATTACCGGCGCGGGGCATGCTTTGGAAGAATGTATAGGCATGATTATGGAACGGAAAAAGATCGATCTATTCCTGTCCCGGGCGGCAGAAGAGGTTCTGAAGATGTACGGTTTATACTCCCGCCTTCAGGCATCCGGCATGTCGATTTGCCGGGATGAAGGGAAGAGCGCCCCGGTGGCGGCGCGGTTTTACGGCGGCAGGTACAAACTATTAATAATAGCACCCGCCACCTCCAATTCAGTCGCTAAATTCGTGCACGGCATCTCGGACACCCTTGTGACCAACCTGTTTGCTCAGGCCGGCAAATCCAGGGTGCCGATCATTGTGTACCCGACCGACCTGGCTCCCGAGACGTTGTCCTTCGGACCTCACCGGGAACCGTTAAAAGTGTATCCGAGACCGATTGATCTTGAGAATACCGGAAAACTCAGAAGGCTGGCGGGAACGAACGTTGTCGGGAGCCGGGAGGAATTGACAAAATGTCTCGCTACCTATTTGTAACCGGCAAACTGGCCGGTCCGTTCCTCCAGAAGACACTGGAAGGGATGGGTAGAGGCCTGAAATATGAGTGTGCCGTTCTTCCCATTTCGGTCGCGGCATTAATGGATGCACGGTTTGTCGCGAAGCACCTGACCAGCGCCATGGGTTGCGATAAGGTCATGATTCCGGGTTTGTGTTCAGCGGATCCCGGAATAATAGAGGACAAACTGGGAGTTGAAGTTATTTGCGGCCCCAGGTGCCTGAAGGATATTCCCGGCTACTTCGGGAAAGCCCGTGCACTGGAAGGATACGGCGCCCACAAAGTTAGAATTTTCGCCGAGATCGTCGACGCCTACCGGCTTGGTATGGAGGCGATAATGGAGCGGGCTTCCTATTACAGAGCCAACGGCGCCGATGTCATAGATCTGGGCTGCCCGGTTGAAGGGGGATTCCCGAACATCGACAGGGTGGTGAAAGCTCTGAAATCCGATGGATACCTGGTCAGTGTGGATTCGTTCAGCAAGGAAGATATCCTGAAGGCGGATGAAGCCCATGTCGATTTCCTTCTCAGTGTCAATTCCAGGAATATGGAAGTAGTGCCGCGTCTGCACTGCAAGGTCGTGGTTGTCCCGGATTTCGAACAGGGGCTGGAATCGCTGGAGCGCAATATCTCTCAACTGGAAGCCTGGGGCGTTCCCTATATCATCGACCCGGTTTTAAGGCCGATCGGATTCGGTTTTACCGAATCGATCGGCGAATTTATTACAACCCGAAGGAATCATCCGAAGGCCGAAATGCTCCTGGGATCGGGAAATCTCACCGAACTGACGGACGCGGATACGACGGGGATGAGTGCGGTGATGGCGGGAGTTGTAACCGAACTGGAAATAGATTATGTGTTGACTACCGAGGTGATCAGCTGGGCCCGAGGCGCAGTCCGGGAGTTCGATGTTGCCCGGCGGCTGATGCATTATGCCTGTCATCACAGGATACTGCCCAAGCATCTCGATGACGGCTTGATCACAATCAAGGATCCTCCTTTTGAAGCATTCTCTGAAGAAGAGCTGCGCGGGATGCAGGAAAAAGTGCGGGATCGTAACTATCGCATCTTTATAGACCGTGATTCCGTTTATGTGTTTAATAATAAGATTTTCATTAGAGACAACGATGTTCAGTCGATATTCAATCACTTGAATATCAGGAATGCCGCAGAGGCCTTTTACCTGGGGCGGGAGCTGCAGAAAGCGTCTCTGGCTCTGAAACTCGGAAAAAAATATGAACAGGAAGAGGACTTGCGTTGGGGGTATTTATCTGAATAAAAACTCACTTCAGAGACACAGAGTTATTTTAAAATCCTCTGCGTTCTCTGCGCCTCGGCGGTGAGTTTTTTTCTGTTTGCATATTAACTACTTTGATGATTGTTGAGACGATCTTTTCAACTATTGATGAAGGTGGCAAGCCGAATTTCGCCCCGATGGGCGTCTTGTGGGCGGATGATATTGTTACCGTGCGACCGTTTCGGAATACCGACACGTGTCGAAATCTTCTTTCCACCGGATATGGTGTGGCGAATATTGCCGACGATGTGCTGGCGTATGCACGATGTGCCTTGAACGGTGATATTCTGCCGAATTTCCCGGCAAGGAAGATTCCGGGGATTGTTTTTGAAGGGACATGTGCGTGGCGGGAACTGGAGGTGATTTTCAGTGAAGGTTCCGAAGCCCGGGCGGAAGTGAAGTGCCGGGTCGTGCACACGGAAGAGCGGAAGGATTTTCCTGGTTTCTGCCGGGCTGCAGGTGCCGTGATTGAAGCGATTATCCTGGCGACCCGGCTGGCTTTCTACGATCGAAAAATCGTAGATGAGAAGATATTTGGTTTCGCGGAGATCGTGGAGAAGACAGGCGGGGCAACGGAAAAACAGGCGCTGCAAGTGGTTCGGGATTATATCCGGAAAGCGGGGAAGGAATGATTGAAGTACGAACCTGTGCGCGTTTGCATCTGGGTTTGCTGGACAATAACGGCGGACTGGGACGCTTGTACGGAAGTGTGGGATTGGCGGTGGATCGGCCGAAACTCGTTCTGCGGGCGCGGACGGCGAAGACACTGCAGGTTGAGGGACTGGAGCGACGGCGGGTTGCAACCTATGCACGGCGGTTCATGCGGCGTTACGGCTTCCCCTCAGGGGCGCATCTGAATCTGATAAGCCATATCCAGGCGCATGTCGGATTGGGTTCCGGAACCCAGCTGGCTCTGGCCGTCGGCGCGGCGCTGGCGCGGCTGTCCGGTCGCAGACTCAGTATTCAGGAAATTGCATTGGCGGTGGGAAGGGGCGTGCATTCCGGGATCGGCATTTCCACTTTCCAACATGGCGGATTTGTCCTGGATGGCGGTCATCGTGTTCTCACGGATCTTTCCGGCGCAGCCCGGCCGAATCGAAGATTCGGCTCGAGCGAAGCCGGATTTAAGAATGGTTCGGCCCGGGCGGTGGAGAAAAACCATGTTCCCCCTGTTCTGTTTCACCATGCAGTGCCCAGGGACTGGATCTTTGTAACAGTTATTCCTAAAACCCAAAAGGGATTGAACGGTAAGAAGGAGGACAATGCCTTCATAAAACTGCCCCGGGCGCCGTCCGGCCTGGTGGAGAAAATAAGCCGGGAGCTGTTGATCCGGATGCTGCCGGCCCTGGTGGAAAAGGATATAGAAAATTTCGGTTGTGCCTTGACCGGTATCCAGTGCATGGTCGGGGACTGTTTTGCCTCCGTCCAGGGAGGTCGTTTCGCCAATCCCGTTTCGGAAAAGATTGTGGAATTTATGATGGGTCGCGGAGCCGCCGGCATCGGGCAGAGCTCCTGGGGGCCGACCGTCTATGGCCTGATCCAGGGAAAGGCTGAAGCGCAAAAGCTACTCGATCAAACGCAGGCTTATCTCGACAGCCTCGGTGGAGGCGAATCATTCCTGGTCCGGCCCCAGAACCGCGGCGCCCGAATAATCGAATTCCGGTAATAGACTTATTTCCAAAATTTTAATTCATTGAGATTATTGCGGGCTAGTTCAGGTCGTGTGGGTTTTTATAACCCTGAACCCTGAACGGGAAACGGGAAACGGGAAACGCTGAACGGAATTAACCTTAGGTCCCCCTGGTTTTTTCGAAAGGACACAGTATGAAAAAGATTCTTATTCAATTGGACAGCGATAAATTCGCCAGTACCTTCGATAGTATTGTTGCACAGGATTCAGGCGCGGATGTTGTGCTGAGTTACGGAGGAGTGAAGCCGTCGGACATACGCGGTTTGGTCCAGGGAGCCATCTTTACCCGCGGCATACCGGATCTGAAAAGCATTGCGGTATGGATAGGCGGTTCCGATGTGGATAGGGGGGAACAAATGCTGGCTGAAGCCCGCCGGGTATTTTTCGGACCGTTTCAAATATCCCTCATGCTCGATTCCAACGGCTGCAATACCACCGCCTCCACGGCAATTGCCAAGCTGGCCCGGCAGACGGATCTTCAAGGGAAGAGTGCGCTGGTGATGGGACCGGGCCCTGTAGGCTTGCGCGCCGCTGTTTTAATGGCTGCAGAGGGATGCCGGGTGCGGGTTGTGTCCATTCTTCCCGGATTGCTGGGGGACCGTTTTAATAAAGACCTGGCGCAACAAACGCTTAAAAGCGGAAGAGCGACGGCGGAAACATTCTCTCATAATCCCTCTGCCGCTTCCGGCGGAACAATTCAGGTGAGCGATCCCGCCGATGACGCGGAGCTTGAAAATTTACTGGATGAGACCGAAATTCTGGTTTCGGCCGGACCTGCGGGATTGCGCCTGCTGCCGTCGGCCTCCTGGTCGGCCAGACCCGGTTTGAAATGGCTGATCGATTTTAATCTCGTGGAGCCGTTGGGTATTGAGGGCGTCAAGCCGGGGGATGATTTTGCCGGGTATGACGGCAAATTTGCATTGGGAGCGCTGGCCGTCGGGAATCCCAAAATGAAAGTGCATAAAGCCTGCATCGCCAAATTGTTTGAATACAACGATCTTGTGCTGGACACCGAAAGCGTCTACGCCATCGCCAAAGAGATTATATAAAGTCAACCTGGATTTGCTTCCTTTCCACGGATAAAGGATGAAGGTTCTTGTCATAGGAATAAGCGTGCGGGCAATGGCCGAATCCGCTGTACGCAGCGGATATGCCGTGATTGCCCTGGATGCCTTCGGCGACCGGGATCTGAAGGAATTAACGGAATCCTACTCCCTGCGTCGCGATTTCCATACCGGATACAGCCCCGGGGCACTCTTTAAAGCCAGCCGGAAGATGAATTTTGACGCCGTTGCCTATACATCCAACATTGAAAACTATCCCGGGATACTTGCCCGATTCGGCGAAGGACACAGGATTATCGGAAATTCATCCCGGGTTGTCGCTGCCGTGCGCAGCTGGTCCGACCTGTTCGACAGGCTCGGACGCGCGGGTTTTCCCGTGCCGAAAATGGTCTTTAACAATGAAACACGGCCGGTTGATTCCCAATGCCGCTGGCTGCTGAAACCGCTGCTGAGCGGGGGAGGACATGGGATTTCTTTTTGGACAGAATCATTGCCTGGAAGAGAGAGGATGCATGGCGTTCCGGATTCAATGCTCCAGGAATATATTTCCGGCAGACCGTGTTCCGTCTCCTTTGTAGCGAATGGCAAGGAAGCTGTCGTTCTCGGAATCACCGAGCAGTTGATCGGCATAAAGGAATTTGGCTCTCAAGGGTTCCGTTATTGCGGTAACCTTCTGCCTTTACCGGAAGTCATGGATCCTGATACCGGAAAGGCAATTCTGGACCAGCTGAAGAGATTGGCCGCATTCCTGACATCTGAATATGGATTAATGGGTGTGAATGGAATTGACTTCATACTCTCTGGTGATCGAATATACCTGCTTGAGGTGAATCCCCGTTATTCGGCTTCCATGGAGTTGATAGAACAGTCTTACGGGCTTCCAATTTTCCATCTGCATGTAAGAGCAGCGCTTCATGGGGAACTTCCGGATTTCAGGCTGGAAAGCGCATTAAATACCGGGAAGTGTTTCGGGAAGAGCATCCTTTTTGCCGGGAAGGATGCGACGGTGCCGGACACCCGGAACTGGAAGGGCAGGGGCATCCGGGATATTCCCGCATCCGGAGAAACGATCCCCAGGGGTGGTCCGATATGTACGATTCTGCGAGACCGGCCGGACAGGGAGGAAACCCTTGCGGAATTGATTCGTTTCGCGGAAGAGCTCAAAGAAGAGATTTATGGATAAAACTCGGCTAATTTTGATTTCAGGGCGATCCACGAAGCAGGGAACCGGAATATCCACCGGCAAGGAAGGCCCGGAGTATCAGGAGGCTACGAACGCGGTTGAGATGAATCTTTCGGATATGCTGCATTTTGGATTGCACGACGGGGATTCTGTAGTTTTGAAGTCTGAATTCGGGGAAGCATCCGTCAAATGTTTTAAAGGCGATATGCCGGAAGGATTGGCTTTTATTCCCTTCGGACCGGCCTGCAACCGCCTGGTTGGAGACGAAACCTACGCGTCCGGCATGCCGGACTCCAAACACCTTGAGGTCGAAATAAAACCGTTGCTCTTTTAGGTTCCCGTTGTATTCAACGGGAAACGGGGAACGGGAAACGGGAAACGGTTTTTTATGCAAGTCGATCATGTGGTTTGTGCATTCTGCGGCTGTGTTTGCGACGACATCAGCGTCACTGTAGAAGGCGACCGTATCACAAAGGCAAAAAATGCATGTGTCCTGGGCAAGTCCTGGTTTTTAAGTCATGGCACCCCTTCGGATCTTCCGGTTGCGAGGATCGAAGGGAAGCCGGTCAGCCTGGATCGAGGGATTGAAGAGGCCGCCCGTTGTCTAGCGAATGCCCGGTACCCTCTTATCTACGGATTAAGCAGCACCTCCTGTGAAGCGCAACGGAAGGCGGTCGCCCTGGCGGAAGTTCTCGGGGGATGTATCGACTGCTGCACGTCGGTCTGTCACGGTCCCTCCGGGATGGCGCTGCAGGGCGTCGGGGAGCCGACCTGCACCCTGGGCGAGGTGAAAAACCGCGCCGACCTTATTATCTATTGGGGATCCAATCCCGCAGAATCCCATCCACGCCATATGGCGCGCTATGCCGTGACCCCTAAAGGCATGTTTGTACCTGACGGACGAAAAGGAAGAACGGTTGTTTTGATCGACGTGAGACGCACGCCCAGTGCGCGCGCCGCGGACATCTTCCTGCAGATCAAGCCGGGCAAGGATTTTGAGGTTCTTTGGGCTCTTCAGGCACTGGCGAACGGTCAAAAACCGGATGAAATATCCATTGAGAATACCGGCCTGACCTATGAACAATTGACCGGATTGGCCGACCGGATGATGCACTGTAAATTCGGCGTTATATTTGTCGGGCAGGGGCTGACACAGACACGGGGCAAACATTTCAATACTTCGGCCGTATTTCTGCTGGTGCGCGCTCTCAATCGGCATGTCAAATTTGCCCTGATTCCCATGCGCGGGCACGGGAACGTCACCGGTATCGACAACGTACTTGCCTGGCAGACCGGATACCCTTTCGGGGTTAATTTCAGCCTGGGATATCCGCGGTTCAATCCGGGCGAATACACCGTTGTCGATCTGCTCAGCCGGGGGGAGGCAGACGCGGCTCTGGTCGTTGCCGCGGACCCGATTTCAAGCCTTCCGGGGAAAGCTGCTCGACGGCTGGCGGAAATCCCTCTTGTCTCCCTGGATACGCACGACAGCGAAACGACGCGCAGCGCCCGGATCGCGTTTACGACCTCTACTGCGGGGATTCACGCTGAAGGAACGGTATATCGCATGGACAACATCCCCATTCATTTGCGCAAGGTGATGGACTCGTCCTATCCGTCGGATGAAGAAGTGCTCGACCGTCTGCTGGCCGGGGTGAAGGAGCTGAAGGCATGCTGAAAATCGTGAACGGGGCAGTCTACGATCCCGCCAATAATATCGACGGGGAAGTGCGCGATGTCTGTATCGATGACGGGAAGGTTGTAGATTCGGTTGAAGGCGGCCGCACGATCGATGCGTCCGGGATGATCGTCATGCCGGGCGGCGTGGACATGCATGCCCACATCGCCGGACCGAAGGTGAATACCGCGCGCAAAATGCGCCCGGAAGATCACCGGCTGGATCCAGTCCCCCGGACATCCCTGACGCGTTCGGGAGTCGGCAAGTCGGTACCCTCAACTTTCGCGACGGGGTATCGCTATGCGGCAATGGGGTACACGACTGCCTTCGATGCCGCGGTTCCTCCCATTGCAGCCCGCCATGCCCATGAGGAATTTTCCGATATTCCCGTAGTCGACAAGGGCTTCTTTGTCCTGATGGGCAATAACGAATACATCATGCAGCAGATAGCCGCCGGGGAGCGCGGGCGCATGCGCGACTACGTGGCCTGGCTGCTGCAGGCGACGAAGGGGTATGCGATAAAGATGGTGAACCCGGGAGGTGTCGAAATGTGGAAATCCCTGGGGAATACGCACACGCTTGATGAGGAAGTGGTCGGATTCGGGGTCACTCCGCGGGGAATCATACGATCCCTTGCCGAAGCCGGTATGGAATTGCACCTGCCGCACCCGGTACATATACACTGTAATGAATTGGGGGTTGCCGGAAACTGGGAAACCACCCTGGAGACAATGAAGACTCTGGACGGAGTGCGGGGGCACCTGGCTCACGTTCAGTTCCACAGCTATGGCGGCGATCCGGGAGGCATGTTTGTTTCCAGGGTTCCGGAACTGGCGGAATATGTGAATACACACCCGAACCTGACGGTGGATGTCGGGCAGATACTGTTCGGGGATACGACCTCCATGACCGGGGACGGGCCCCTGGCACACATGCTGCATCAGGTGACGGGGCGAAAATGGGTGAATGTGGATGTAGAAAATGAGTGCGGCTGCGGGATTGTCCCGATCGAATACAAGGATAAAAGCCACATGCACACGACCCAGTGGGCCGTCGGTTTGGAATGGTACCTGATGGTGAACGATCCCTGGCGGATTGCATTGTCGACGGATCATCCGAATGGGGCGTCGTTCGTCTCGTACCCGCAGGTCATCCGCCTGCTGATGGACCGCGAGTTTCGGCGGGAGGCCATCAAAAAAGTGAACCCGAAGGCGGTCGCCAAAACGGCGCTGCCGGATCTGGACAGGGAATATTCCCTTTTTGAGATCGCTATTATAACGCGGGCCGCCCCGGCCCGAATCCTGGGACTGAAGCATAAGGGCCATCTGGGCATCGGCGCCGATGCCGATGTTACGATCTATGATAAATGCGATGACGCGGAAAAGATGTTCTCCGTCCCCCGCTATGTGATTAAAGAAGGCGAGGTTTTAGTGGAGGACGGATCCATCCGTCGGGAAACATTCGGGAAAACCCTGTATGTCGCGCCCGTGTACGACACGGCCGTCGAAAAAGATATCCGGGAGTACTTCAGGAAATATTACACAATCGAATTTGAGAATTACCCGGTGCAGCTGGAGCACTATCTGCCGCGCCCCCGGGAAGTCGCAACAACCGGTGATTCGTAAGGATGTTTTCGGTTGAATTTTATTCGCCGATCTTTTGCAGCTTGATTTTTAACCTTGAACCCTGAACCTTGAACGATGAACCTTTAATCCTATGACGCATTCCATCAATGGAGTAGAAATCGAAGACACTTTCGCGGAAGCCTTCGGCATGTGGGGTTCGCGGGTGATTATTACGGCCGTGAATCGAAAATGGGCGCGAGAAGCGGCTTCCAAGATGACCGGCTTCGCCACTTCCGTTATCCGCTGTCACTGTGAAGGCGCCATCGAACTCGATCTGAAGCAGACGCCCGATGGGAGACCGGGTGTAAGCGTCCTTTTCTTCGGGTTTTCAAAGGATTCCCTGGCGCAGCAATTGATTGATCGTATCGGGCAATGTGTGTTGACGTGCCCGACAACCGCCTGCTTCAACGGTTTGGATGCAGGGGATAAGGTTTCGGTCGGTGGACAGTTGAGGTTTTTCGGAGATGGGTACCAGAGCAGCAAGGTGATCGCCGGTTGCCGGTACTGGCGTATTCCTGTCATGGAAGGCGAGTTCCTGGTGGAGGACAAGTTCGGTGTTCAGCCGGCTGTGGCGGGTGGGAATTTCCTGATTCTTGGAAGCGACCCGGGGGTGACGCTGCAGGCGGCGGAACTGGCCGTGGAGGCGATGCAGCACGTTCCTGGAGTTATAATGCCCTTTCCGGGCGGGATCGTACGCAGCGGCAGCAAGGTCGGGTCCCGGTATAAATTTTTAAAGGCCAGTACAAACGATGCATTCTGTCCGAGCCTGCGCGGTGTTGCGGATACGGATCTTCCGGAAGGCGTCAACTCCGTATTGGAAATTGTTATTAACGGGCTGGATGTGCAGTCTATTGAAAAGGCAACATGTGAGGGAATACAGGCTGCCTGTATTCCGGGCATCCGTCGGATCTCGGCGGGAAACTACGGGGGCAACCTGGGGAAGTTCAAGTTTTACCTGCAGAAAATAATGGAAGAGACTCGGCGGAATGACCGTACTGACGCTTAAATCGCAGCTGCAGGCACCTCTGGAGGCGGGAGTCATCGTACCGGACCGGTTTGCCGGCAATTCGGTCGCGGCTGTTGCCGGGATGCCGGTTACCTATGGCAATGAAGCCGCCTGTCTGGGGGATTTTTTTAAGGTAGCCGGGGCCGGATCGACGGAGATTGTCCTGGAAGGCGACCTTGGCCGCGTAAAAAATATAGCCGCCGGAATGACTCGGGGGAAGATCACGGTCCACGGAGATGCAGGCATGCATCTTGGATCGGAAATGCGCGGGGGTGTAATCAATGTCTACGGCAATGTCGGCGACTGGGCCGGATCGGAAATGAAGGGCGGCAAAATCCATATACATGGAAATGCGGGACACGGCCTGGGCGGCGCATACCGGGGCAGCCGCCGGGGTATGAACCGGGGTATGATTATCGTCGAAGGCAACGCCGGAAATGAAGCGGGTGCCGTAATGCGACGGGGATTAATAGTAGTTGCAGGGAATGCGGGGGATTTCGCCGGAGCCTTTATGATAGCCGGTACCCTTATGGTTTTCGGGAAACTGGGAATTCGTGCGGGTGCCGGACTGTTGCGCGGCACCCTTGTTACTTTCAATCAACCGGAACTGCTGCCCACTTTCTGCTATGACTGCAGTTATTCTCCGAGTTTTCTGAAGCTCATCCTTCGGGATCTCCGCCTCCAGGGTCTGTCGATTTCCGAAGAATACATAACCGGCTGCTACCGGCGTTACAGCGGGGATTTCAACCGGTTGGGGAAAGGAGAAATCCTGGTTTATGATCAGCGTTAACCAACGGGCTGCATCGATTGTGGTTCAGATGATCCAAGAGTGTGAAGCGCTCGATATCAGTGTAAAACGTTTAAAAAACGGTGCTAACGTTTTGGATGCCGGGATTGAGGTTTCCGGCAGCCTGGAGGCCGGCCGGCTCTTTTCCTGCGCCTGCCTGGGCGGGCTGGCGCAGGTCGGTTTCAGCGATAAAAGCTATCACCTTCGGGATTCGGACGGAGGTTCGTTCTGGCTTCCAACGGTGGAGGTCAGCGTCAGTTCTCCCCATATCGCCTGCATGGCTTCGCAGTATGCCGGTTGGGCCGTGAAACAGGATCAGTTTTTCGCCATGGGGTCGGGCCCTGCGCGGGCGCTGTTCGCGGATGAAGAAATCTTCCGGAAACTGGAATATAAAGATCAGTTCGATACGGCTGTTCTGATGCTGGAGGGGCGCCGGATGCCGGATGAGGACCTGGCCGCTTTTGTTGCTGAAAAATGCGGGGTCAAGCCGGATCATGTCTGTCTGCTGATTGCGCCGACGGCATCCCTTGTGGGATCGATTCAAATCGCCGCACGGTCGGCCGAGACCGGAATGCACAAGCTGGCGGAGCTCGGATTTGACGTCCGTAAAGTTAAGGCGGCTTCCGGCGTTTGCCCGCTGGCACCTGTTGCGGCGGACGATCTGCACGCAATCGGCAGAACCAACGACGCCATCCTGTACGGAAGCCAGGCTTTCTTTGCGGTTGCTGCGGAGGATGAGGAACTGGCTTTCCTGATCGACAGGATTCCCTCCGCGGGATCCCGGGATTACGGCACGCCGTTCTATGAACTGTTCCGGCGCTATAACGGGGACTTTTACCAGATCGATCCCATGCTTTTCAGCCCCGCCCGTGTTGCAATCAGTAACATGAATTCGGGGCGCACATTCCGCTCCGGGAGTATCAACCCCGCGCTTCTGAGAAGCTCACTTCTGGAAGACTGAGGTATGTCCGCAAGAATAGGAATCCTGTCCTCCCAAAGGGGCTATCACGCGCTGGCTCTTGAAGAGGCCGTGCGCAGCAGGGACTGCGAACCGGTTTTTTTTAACATTACCCGCCTGGCGGGACGGATCGGCGACAGTCCCGGTGTCGAGGTGCGTGGAGAGCGCCTGGATGGTTGCCGGGCTCTGCTGGTGCGCACCATTCCGACAGGATCCCTTGAACAGATAATTTTCCGCATGGACGTTCTGCACCGCCTGGAAAAGCTGGGGATTCCTGTTGTCAATTCCGGTTCGGCGATAGAGCGAACGGTGGACAAATACTACACGTCTTTTCTTCTTGCGGACGCAGGTATTCCGACTCCCCGTTCCCTGGTAACCGAGGATTTCGAGACGGCTTTGAATGCCTGCAATGATATGGGAGATGTCGTGATCAAGCCCCTTTTCGGCTCCGAAGGGAAGGGGATTGTCCGGACCTCGGATGAAGAGACTGCCTACCGGGTGCTGCGGGCCTGGGAACTGAACCGGTATATTTTTTACATTCAGGAATATCTGCCGCATTTTCAAAAAGACATTCGGGCGTTTGTCATAGGAAACGAAGTTGTTGCCGCAATGCAGCGGAATGGAAAAGGATGGAAGACCAACTACTCCAAGGGAGCTGAATTGGCACCGGTTGAATTAGGTCAGCGTATGGAGGAGCTGGCGTTGGAGGCCGTTCGAACGATAGGATTGAATTATGCGGGCGTGGACCTGATGCAGTCGGAAGACGGCAGGACGTATGTGATAGAGATTAACAGCATTCCCGGATGGAGAGGCCTGCAGAAGATCACTGATGTAGACATCCCAGGTAGGATTGTCGATCACGTCCTTGAAAAGACTAACGCGAAGGCGCAAACACGGGATAAATGAATTATTTAATTACTTCGGGAATCTCAGCGTTCTTCACTTCAGTATAATTAATCCGTTAAGTGATTACCGAGAGCTTTTATTGCCAGTGCATGCGTTGCCGCAGTTCCGTGATATGGGCGATGTGATGCAGCCCATGCCACACACACATACCGAGATAACTGTCGAGACTGATGATGCCCCAATCCGGATGATGTAATGTTCTGGCGAAGCCTTCAGGGCTCAAGGAACGTAACAGGATAGACCAGCGTTGATACAATCCTTCAAATACTGAAAGCGAAGCTTCGACCGGTGCAGTGCGGGAATCCTCGAGTTCAGACCAGCTCTTCTGATCGTACGATTTGGCGGTCGGGATTTCCTCGGTAAGCGCCAGTTTAAATCGGACATACGCATTGAGATGACTGTCTGCCAGGTGATGGACCACCTGCCGGATCGTCCACCCTTCGGGGCGATAGGGTGTATCCAGTTGAGAGGAGGACAGGCCGCTTACCGCCTCAAGGAGCTTTGACGGTGTTTCTGCAAATTGATCGATATATTGATGCCGCTTCTCACTGGTGATTTTGTCTTCCCTTTGTAAAGTACCGATGGGATAGCGTAAATCATTCATGATTCCCCCTGTTGATTCGGATTCGGATTGGGATATTATGAAAAAAACTTATAAACGGTTTGTATTTAAGCCAATGAATCGAACAGGGCCGTACAAATTTCAGGTCTTTCCGATATCAATCGGCGAATCAAAATACAGTGTTTGATTGTATCATGAAAGAGGATAAAGGAAAGCGGATCGCACAAATGGTTCAGGAAGCCTGCATCCGGGAGGTTTGCGCCCCAAAACCGGGCAATGTGAGCAGGCATCACGATTTTACCGACGCCTGCTTTGAGGATTTCCTGCTCAGCGCCGTTGCGATCGGTCCCGCATTCGAGAAATCCGGGCATTCAAGTGTAGGCCGGACTATTCTGCATGCAGTAAATGACAGTCGGAAGCTGGTAGGGAACAATACCAACCTCGGAATTATCCTGCTTCTGGCCCCGCTTGCAAAAGCCTGCCTGGTCGATATCGGGAAACCGATGGAGGATATTGGGAAAATACGAAAAGACCTGGGCGACGTGTTGGGTGCGCTTACGGTTGAGGACGCCAGGCTGGCTTATGAGGCTATCCGGGCGGCAAATCCCGGAGGCCTGGGCCGAGCCGCTGCGCAGGATGTTTCCGAAGAGCCGTCAATGACTTTGCTGGAAGCAATGGATCTGGCGAAAGATCGGGATTCCATTGCATCGGAATATATTACAGGCTTTGAGATCACTTTTGGTACCGCGCTGCCGGCCCTGAAAGATGCCCTCGCTAGGGGAGTGACCTGCTCCGATGCTGTTGTCCAGGCATTTCTTACAATCCTGGGTCGAGTGCCGGACTCTCTGGTTGCCAGAAAAAACGGTGTGGAGGTTTCCCGCCAGGTTTCAAATTCGGCACAGGAGGTTCTTCTGCAGGGGGGTGTTTTTACGCCTCAAGGCCGGGCGAAACTTCAGGAAATGGATCGTGCTTTGCGCGACGAAGCCCACAAGTTGAATCCCGGCACGACCGCGGACCTGACCGCAGCCGCAATCTTCCTCGCATTGCTTGAAGAAGAAACCGGACTGGAATAACGACCCATCACAGAATCATGGGGATCGCATCGAAACAGGGAGTGGCTATTATTTTTTCCCATAGTATGATTTCGAAGTAAAATTGCATGTAGATGAGTTTTGGGTTGATTGACTCCCGGGATATTAATGACCGCCATAATCAGCAAGCCGGATACGCAGCAGAAACTTGAAATACTCAGTGCAGACGCCCAGTACGATCTGGCCTGCGCGTGCGGCACTAATGAGGGCGGCCACCGAAGGCGAGGCAAGCAGGATAAATGGATTTATCCCGTAACCCTGCCTAATGGAGGAACGAGCGTTCTCTTTAAAACCCTCATTTCCAATGTATGTTCCAGCGACTGCAGATACTGCCCGCTGAGGGCCGACCAGGATGTTCGCCGATGCACGCTAAGCGAGGAGGAAACCGTCAATGCCTTCCTGGATTATTTCAACCGCCGGGAAGTTTTCGGACTGTTTCTTACTTCCGGCGTACTCGGCACACCCGATGCGACAATGGAGCGACTGAACCGTATAGCGCGAATTCTTCGCTGCAAACGCGATTTCAGGGGATACATTCATCTGAAGATCATACCCGGTGCAAGCGCCGCAGCCATTGAAGAGGCCGTTTCCCTGTCGACGGCAGTCTCCCTGAATATCGAAACTCCCGGTGCCGGGCATCTGGCCAAGCTGTCATCCCGCAAGCGGTTCATCGAGGATATTGCCGAACCTATCAAACTGATAAGCCGGCTGACCGGCCGGGGCAACAAATACGAAAGGGTCAAACAGACCACCCAGTTTGTCGTCGGCGCGGCGGAGGAGACGGATTCGGAAATTGTTCGTTATATGTGGGGACTGTACGACCGGCTCCATCTCAAAAGGATTTACTTCAGCGCTTACCAGAAGGATTTAGGGCATACCGCTATGGATGAATATAAGGGGCAGAATCCGGGCGATGTGTTTATGCGAGAGCATCGCCTGTACCAGGTTGATTTCCTGATGCGCAAATACGGATTCACCGAATCGGATATCTGTTTTGACAGGACGGGAAATCTTTCGCTCGATATCGATCCCAAAGAGCACTGGGCAATGCTTCATCCCGAATATTTCCCCCTTGATATAAATAAAGCCCCCAAATACCAGCTTCTGCGTGTTCCCGGCCTGGGTGAGATAACCGTAAACCGGATTCTCGAACAGAGAAAAACAGGCAGAATCTGGAGCATCGACGCCCTCGGAAGGCCTTCCCTCCGCCTGAAGAAGGCAAGCGGGTATCTTCGCTTCTTCTAGCCCGCATTTCTTGCCGGATTCGTGTTGACAAAACAGGTGCATCGATATATAGATCGAGGTCTCAGTCGGATAGAAAATTGCTGGTCTTAAAATTCGCTGGTCTAATTCAGCCCTATTTTTCCCGGTTGCGGAATAAATATCAGGAGGATTGAAATGGCAAAGATTGATCGAGTTATGGTTGGAGAAGCACTGGTTGGAGACGGAAACGAAATCGCCCATATCGATCTGATACTGGGCCCACGGGGGAGCGCCGCCGAGGCTGCTTTCTGCAATACACTTGCCAATAACAAAGACGGATTTACTTCCCTGCTGGCTGTTGTCGCTCCGAACCTGCCGTGCAAACCTTCCACGGTAATGTTCAATAAGGTCACCATCAAGAACGCCACCCAGGCGGTCCAGATGTTCGGCCCGGCTCAACGCGCCGTTGGCATGGCCGTTGCCGATTGTGTCGAAGACGGCACGATTCCGGCCGGAGAAGCTGATGATGTATATATCCTCGTCGGTGTTTTCATCCATTGGGAAGCCAAGGACGACACCAAGATTCAGGATTTCAATTACGAAGCGACCAAGCTTGCCATAAAGCGTGCCGTAGCAGGCGAACCGAAAGCCGCTGAAGTTGTTGCAAAGAAAGGCGAAGCGGCCCATCCTTTCGCGGCGCATCAGTAGGCATTGCCGATAAAAAAATTCACCGCAGAGACGCAGAGAACGCAGAGTCCAAAATAAATTGCATCAAATAATTTATTTTTCTCTGCGTCTTTGAGGTCTTGCGTCTTCGCGTTATGTTTTTAACTCGGGGATGTGTTGCGGGCCGATGCTGCCATTATGGAGAGCGGTTGCCAAGAGTGCACCTTCAATACCCATGGAGTTCAGTTCGTTTGCTTCATGTGGACCGGTGATTCCCCCACCGGCAAGAAGTGTCAGCTCGGGAAAATTTGCCCGTGCCTGAATAATCAATGAGCGGTCTATACCACGGCCGCTTCCCACTCGCGCAAGATCCAGCAAAATTATCTCCCGCCAGCCCGAGGATTGCAGGCATTCCAGAGCTTTCATCGGGGCCAGTTTCACCAGGTCGGAGCACCTTGAAAGAATTTTTCCATTGCGGCAATCGAGGCTGAATATCAGGCGGGCAGGATCGATGTCGCAGGGGAGTCCTTTCAGGGCATCCCGGCTTTTAAGGGTTTCTGCTCCAATAATCACTTTATGGATGCCTGTGTCGAGCCGGATCCGGGCCTGCGCGGCATCCGAAATTCCGGCATCCAGGAGAATGCGGATTTTTTCACTGGAAGAGAGGTATACAATCAATTCCCGGTGTTTTGTCGGGTTTGAATTCTGGATGGCGTCCAGGTCGGCGATGTAGATTTCATTCAATCCCAGGCGATCGCGAAACGCTCGGGCAATCTCCAGGGGATCGGATGAACTGCACAAGACGCTCTTTAACGGTTTATAATGTTTCCGCTCGCCTTTAACAGCATGGACCGCCTGGTTGTTCAATAAATCTATAACAGGGATTAATCGCATGTCTGTGCCGTCCAATATATTTGTGTATGAATATTTTTCCGGGGGAGGCTCCCCCGGCGGGGAACTGCCGGGCGGTCTTGCGGCGGAGGCTCTGGGCATCCTGTGGGCGCTTCTGGCCGATTTCAATAAGTGGGATGGCGTGCGTACCGTCACCGTCCTGGATCCCCGGTTCGAGGACTGCATCCCGGGACTGAACCGGAATACGCTTCCCGCGGGTGAAGTGGTGTGTGCATCTCCAGGCGGACATGATGCAATCTTCCTCTCTCTATTAAGCCGCTGTGACGCTGCATTGGTGGTTGCACCGGAAACCGACGGTATTTTATCAAGGCTTTCCTTGCAGGTCGAGAATGCCGGGATTCCTTTGTTGGGATCCTGTGCTTCGGCAACCGCCGTTGCCGGTGATAAAGAAGCCTGCGACAGGATCTTTCGCGATGCCGGCCTGCCGACTGTTGAAACCTGCATTGCAGGATTCGATAGTGCGGAACAAATGGCGGAGGCGAAAGGATTCCCGCTGGTTCTCAAACCTCTCGATGGTTTTGGAAGTGAGGGCGTTTGTCTTGTCGGCAATCGGACTGATATTTTCGGGGCTTTGGAAAGAATACGCCCTGTCACGTCCCGCGATCGCATTTCGATCCAACCGTTCCTGGACGGACTCCATGTGAGTGTTTCTTTGCTTGTTGCGGGAGACCGCTGCCTGCCGTTGAGTCTGAACCGGCAGTTGATTCAGCCCGGCATGCCGTTTTGTTATCGGGGCTGCGAGGTGCCTTTCATCCATGAGAGAATTCGAAATGTCATGGATCTGGCCTGCGAAGCGGTTGGATTGATTCCCGGTCTCAATGGATATGCGGGAGTGGATCTGATCCTGACCGATGATGCCGTTCGACTGGTCGAGATCAATCCCAGGCTGACAACTTCCTATATCGGTCTCCGTCAGGTTTCCCGGATAAACCCGGCCGAACTGATACTGGAAGCCGGTCTGCGTGGGAAACTGCCCGATTGTGTGCCATTGAGGGGCAAAGCTGTTGTCATGAAAGACGATCCCGGAACCTGGGGATTGATAATTAATTGAAGATTCAAGATTCTGGAATGAGGCATTGGATTTTTACTCTACATAACCGCAATCATAGAAGTAATAGGCGTAGCCGTATTCGATACTCTCTTCGTTGTAACAAATGGAATCGATCAGTATTTCCGGTTTGAAATCGCTTTTTTCTCCGGCCGGCCCCATCCATAATTCGATTTTCACCGGATAATTAGCGAGCGTCATCGGCTGGACCGGATCGCCGTGAATATCTTTAAGCTTTTCCGATTCATCGGTCAGAAGGTAGGGCTGAAACATGCCTATATCGCCGATGTACTCCCCCTGCCGGGCGTAGGCGACGGAACCGTCTTTGAAGTGCCATTTGAACAGTGCCGTCTTTTCGGCCTGTGTCCGCGCAGTTGCCTGTGTCCACTCCGAAGCCCAGCCAAAGCCGGCTTCTTTGGAGTCGTATAGTACGAACCAGGTGTTTTCTACATTGATGCGGTCCTGCATATATGGACTGGTGTTTCGAAGTTGAGAGAAGGCAAATGGGCCTGCAGTATGCAGGAGAGATAAAAAAAGAGCGATCCTTACAAACCGGTGCATGGCAATTTCTCCCGAAAGCTACTTGAATAAGAAAAAGGTTATCGAATCATCCAAGATTCTCCGAGGGGGGCGTTCTATCCCGGAACTTACTAAGAATATACCCTATCCGGGTTGTACTGTGAACTTTAAACCGAAGTGTCGGATATATGGCTGATGAAAAATTCTCACCTCGAAGCGATGATTTCCCGATATTCCCCCGCCTTTAAATATATTTTTCGTTTTTGAGCAGGATAAACACCGGAAATTCCGAATTTAGACTGATATTTCTCTTAGGATTCGATTATATTTACCAGGAATCGGGATGGAAATTCCCGGTAATTATGGCTAGTGTGTTTCCGTAGTGTGAAAATCATTGACGCAGAGCGGAAACGGCATTATGATAAAAGTTTTATTTCAATGTATCCAGGAGGTCGTCCGTGAAGATACTGCGCGTTAATATGAAGGAAGCCGGAGCTCGCTGGGAACCCGTTTCCGCTGAATATGAACAGCTCGGTGGCAGAGCCCTGATTGCAAAGCTTTTACTGAATGAAATCCCGCCCGATTGTGACGCACTCGGTCCGCACAATAAACTGATCTTTACCCCCGGAATACTCGGCGGCGCCGTTGTGCCGACAGCCGGAAGGTTGTCTGTCGGGGCGAAAAGCCCTTTGACGAAAGGCATTAAGGAGGCGAACGCCGGCGGCACCGGCGGGGATAACCTGGGGAAACTGGGAATTAAGGCGATAGTTGTCGAAGGCCAGGGCAAACCGAAACGATTTTTTATCCTGGTTATTGACGGCGATTCGGCCGAACTCGTACCAGCAGAGGACCTGTTGAATACAGGGACGTACGCAACTACGGATACGTTGCAGGAGCGCTACGGGACTAATTCCACGGTTATCTGCATCGGACAGGCAGGCGAACAGCTGATGACGGGAGCCGGCATTTCTTCGACCGGGGAAAAGGACCAACGGAGCAATCATGCGGCGCGCGGCGGCCTGGGTGCCGTGATGGGAAGCAAGGGCCTGAAAGCCCTGGTCATTTTAAAGCCGAAAGGTAAATTTGAGTTTAAGGATGAGAAGCTTTTCCGTGCGGCCTCCAAGGCATTTGCCCAGGAATTGATCCAGAGCCCGAAACTGGGGACGAAAGGATCGCAGCATCTTTACGGGACGGCATCGATTGTCGGCGCTGTCAACGAGATGGGATCCCTGCCGACGAAGAATTTTTCCGAGGGACAGTTCGAACCCTCCACGGAACTGCGGGGCGAAAAGCTTCGTGAACTCGTACTGGCTCGTGAAGGCAAGATCGGGACGCGCTGCATGCCCGGCTGCGTGATTGCATGCCGGAACCTGTTTGCGGACCCTACGGGCAAGCCGGTTGTCGGATCCGTTCAGTATGAAACCATTGCCCTTGTCGGATCCAACCTGGGGCTCGGCAAACTCGACGATGTCGCCGAGATTAATTACATGTGCAACGATTTCGGTCTCGATACGATTGAGACCGGTGCGGCCCTGGGTGTGGCGCTCGAAGCCGGACTGGCTGAATTCGGTGATATTGACGGGATTCTCGGACTTATGAAACAGATCGGAGAAGGGACCGTTCTCGGTCGTGTCCTGGGATGCGGCGCCGCAACAACGGGCCGCGTACTGGGAGTGCGGCGTGTTCCGGTTGCCCTTGGACAGGCGATGCCGGGCTACGATCCGCGGACCTTGAAGGGGAACGGCGTTACGTATGCGACTTCGCCCCAGGGCGCGGACCATACGGCGGGGAATGCTTTCGGAGCCCGCAAAGAGGTCAATCCTCTCGGAACGGAAGGCCAGAAAGAGCTTTCGCTGAAGCTGCAGATCATCGCGGCCATGCTCGACAGCACCGGATTGTGCCTGTTCGCCCGTCCCCCTATTATTGCCAATCCGCAGCTTATGCTCGACATGATCAACGGGATTCACGGCTGGGGCTGGACGCTGGAAGATTATGACCGGTTCAACCGGGACGTCCTTCGTACGGAACTGGAATTCAATCGAAGAGCCGGAATCACCCAAAATGATTATCGGATTCCGGAATACATGCGCGAAGAGCCGTTGCCGCCCCATAACGCGGTTTTCGATGTGCCGGATTCGGACCTGGATACGATATTCGACACCCTGTAGGGAGAATTCGGTGGCAGTCGACATTGAAGTCTTCGGGCAGCTTCTTCCCGGAAAACCCCGAAGACAGGCCATGAAAATTCAGAAGCCGGAAACAGCCCGGGAGCTCGCAATGACGATCGGGCTGAATCCGGACGATATCGGTCTTATCACTATCAATGGAATGCAGAGCAGCCTGGATGACCTTGTGCAATCCGATTCCAGGTTGTGCTTTTTCCCCTACATCACCGGCGGTTAATTATTATTTGACACCAGTCCTGCCTCATACCAAATTCCCCTTGTCCTGTTCGCCAATCCTCCCGCGACATGTTTGATTCCGGAGCAAACTTTTCTTGAAGTACATCTGTGAGTATATTTATAGATAAACCAGGTCCAGTGATTCCAATACAATAGGGGGAGCAATTATGAAAACGTTGCTTGTCGTCTTATTTTCCCTTGTTTAATGATAACGACCGTAATTACGATTCCGATTTTCTGCCGGTACCCGGCACAGGACTTGATGAAGATGCATCCCCGGACTGCCCCGGAGTTCCGTGGAATTTTTAATCAGCGCTGCCGTTGGCACCACTTATCCGCTCCTTTCCTTTTCGGATAGGCGACAGGGACTATATTCGCCGCCGGTAAAATTTCGTTTATGAACGTTCCCTCAACATACCCTTGATTTCAGGGCCCGCACGCGATAAGTTCTTAATAATTCAAAAAGTTACTCGATTATAGCCTATTGGACGGAAACACCTTATGACGACCGGGTCGTGGGAAAGGACCCGCAGCCGTCATAAAAAATATGAAGTTATGAAACTACATGAATCCGGTGCCGGACAGGATTTCAGCTGGTCTTTTGCATAGAAAGCGAGGGAAGTCATGCTTCAAATTGCTAAGAATGAAAAAACTCGGATCGGGGGGATCATGTTTTCATGCCTGATCCTTTCCCTGATGACGGCATTGCCGATAAAAGCCGATGAACCATTTTGTCCCGAAGGGATGCATCAAATTGGAACGAGCTGCAACCTTATAGTCATGCCTGACCAAGTTCCATGGAACCATGATCTTGTTGTTTTTGCTCACGGATATATAAGCCCCGCAATCAAGAAACCGATGGTTGTAGACTATGAAATACCGCCGGGTAGTAACCAAACGGTTTCCAAGATCCTGACCGGTTTGGGTTATGCCTTTGCAACCACGAGTTACAGCAGCAACGGTCTGGCCATTCCTCAGGCAGTGGAAGATATTAGGGCATTGACAGATTATTTTTTAACTCAATATCCTGAGACCAACCATATCTATCTGGTAGGAGCCTCCGAGGGAGGGCTGGTTACGGCGCTCGCACTTGAAAGGAATCCCGGTATATTCGACGGAGGACTCGCGATCTGCGGCCCCGTCGGAAATTTCAGAAAACAGATCAATTACCTTGGGGATTTTCTGGTCCTGTTCAATTATTTCTTCCCGGATTTCTGGGAAGATGTTGAAGTCCAACTTCAGGGAATACCGGAACTGGGACCGCTGTTTGTCCTGGAAAAACCGACTCCGGCAGGCATACCGGATGTCCTGGTGAATCAGGATGTTTGGGATGGAATCGTCGCGCCGATGGTTGTATCGGCGATACAATCAGATCCATCCGCGAAGCGACAGCTTCTTCGGGTCGCAAACGCGCCGGCGAACCCCGACGATCCTTTATCGAAGGAAACCATTCTGGGAGTTCTCTGGTATGGCATCTTTGCGACCAACGATGCCATTGTGAAACTGGACGGCGGCCCCTACGACAACAGCCGCCGCTGGTATTTCGGATCGAGAAATGACTGGCGTTTGAACTGGCGCATCGACCGGTTTTGCGCCGAAACCGAGGCTCTCGATAATATTGAAAGCGGTCTCCAGGCCTCGGGAAGACTTTCCGATCCCCTGGTCACGCTGCACACGACGCAGGATCCCATCGTTCCGTACTGGCATGAGACCCTCTATAACTTAAAAACTTTGTTCGGCGGTTCCCTGCTGTACCATCTGAACATACCGGTGGTGCGTTACGGGCACTGCGCCTTCACCGAGCAAGAGCTTCTAACGGCGTTTGCCATTATGCTTTTCATGTCGGGCGGTTATTAGTTACCGGTTGCGGGTCTGGGTGACGATTGCGGACAGAGCAACGAGTCCGACTTCTTCGGCGATGACCTGGGTCATTCTGCGGATGGATTCTCCGAGGGCGGGAAGGCGGTCCTCGGTAAACCGGAACGAGGGGCCGACGATTGCGATGGATGCGATCGGACGATGGTTCACGTCGAATATAGGCGCGGCGACGGCGTTGATGTCCTTTTCATACTCCTGCTGGGAGATAGCATATCCGCGTTCAGCCGTCAGCTTTAAGTCCGCCAGAATTTCGGGAATGGACGCCGGTTCGCGATCGGTGCTTTCGGCCAGATTCTTTTCGATTATTTTAAGAACCTGTTCTTCGGGGATATATGCCAGCAGCGCTTTTCCGGATGCCGTGAATAAGGCCGGCAGGCGTTGTCCGATCGCGGCGGCCAGCTTAACGCGCTGGGGGCTTTCTATGACATCCAGGTAGATTACGTGGGAATCGTCAAGGATCGACAGGTCTACTGTTTCTCCACACTCTTCCGAAAGGTTTTCCAGATAGGGATGGGCCCAGCGGTGGAGGTCCACGTCCTGCAGGACCAGAGAGGCCATTTCAATAAACCTGAAACCGAGGCGGTAGAAACCGGTTACTTTATCCCGGGTAATGAAGCGCTTGCTTTCAAGCGTCGCCAGGAGCCGGTGCACCGTGGTCTTGGACATTTGAATGGACTCTGCTATTTGAGTCAGGGAGCGGGTGGGTTCTTCACGTGTGAAGCAGAGGAGGATATCGAGCGCTCTCTCAACGGCGCGCACTGACTGGGACAAAGCGAACCTCCTTATGTGAAATGCTTCTTATTAGGACCCGTTTGCGCGGGATATGTACAAAAGCCGGCTTTTGCGGGCCGGCGTAAGGAACACGCCGCAAGGAATGCAGCATAAACCTCCCAACGGCGTGTTCCGGGTGTTCAGTAAAATACATTGTGGCGCCTGCGGAAACCGCCGGTCAGGCACCACAGCTGTTTAGGGTGGATATGAAAGGGTATAAATATGTTTTCCACCCTTCAGCGGGCCCTTCAGCAGATCCTCAATTTCCTTGGGATCGCGCTGCGTGACTTTATCCGCTGGCGGCAGCTCTCCGGCCGGGAAGGCGGTCATGATGTCGTTGATGAGCTTGCACATGTAATCGAGAAGCTCATTGAGACCGGCAAAAGCCTTGTCCGCACTGGCAAGTGTCGGACTTCCGATGACTCCTTCCGGATAGACGTTGATTTCCGAACCGCTCAGGCCGATATGCTCGTGTCCTCTGATGGGTCTGTGATAAACTTCACCCCCACCGTCCACGTGACCCTTGGGAATGAATCCGGAGGGTTTGTTGTCCACAGCCAGTTTCATGTCACAGAACTCGGGGAAGAGCGCAAGAGAATAAGACGCTTCCGCTTCGTCCGCATGCGAGAACTGCGTCTCGAAGGGGCCTCCGTACTCCTTGGTCCTCAGATGATCATGAATGACCGTCTCCCAGTGCAGCGAAATCAGGACCGAGGGCACCTGATACTTTTTCGCCCACTGGTGGAGTGCGAGCGGAATGACTTCTTCCTGCCCGTGGCCGTTCAGAAAGATCTGCTTTCTGAAGCCCATGTTCCACAGGCCGGCGATGATGGCCCGCAGGTTCGCCAGGAATGCGTCTTCAGGAACGACAACCGTGCCCGGCATACCCAGATGGTTGAACGGATGAGATCCGTACCACACCGGCATCGCGATCGTGCACCCCATCTTCGCGGCGACCTGCTCGGCCATACGCGTGACAAGGAAGGTGTCTTCGCCGATTGGTTGAGACGCCCCGTGACATTCGGTACTTCCAACCGGAATAATGATCAGATCGTTTGTCTTGAGACGTTCATTGATCTGCGTCATATTCATGGTCTGGAGATAGACTCCCGGGGTTTCCATGAGTCCGCCTTTCGGAGGCAGTTCCCATTCTCCCCAATCTCCCCATTTACTACCCATGATTCCTCCTTTACTTGCGGGCGTGAAGCCCACAGATTACGGTCAGAACTTAAACGACGACGGGAATGCGCATGTCTGCTACGTTCTTTCCGGACTGCTTGAAGTCCGGATAGTACCGGTTAATCATCTCGACGATGATGGCAGCCTGTTCCGCCATTCTCTTTCCTTCGGTCGCACCGGTCATTTGACCATGGCCGCCGATAACGGAGTTCCCGGTCTTGCAATGCAGAGGAGCCGCTACGCGGACGATTTCGGGCGCTTCGTACGTACGGATGAATCCGCCGGATCCCGGAGGGTTGTCTGTGTGAATATCCAGCGGCGTGTCGCCGGCTGCCTGGCGGATGGCGGCATGCATCGGGATCTGCAGATCGCGGATCGGATTGATGCTGTCGGCGCCCAGGTCTTTCAGGAGCTTTACGGATGCCGGGTTGCAGTGGCCGAGGTGGGCCGAGGTCTTGAAAATGATTTCCTTGGGAAGATCGCCGTTTTTACGCATTTCATTGACGACCCAGAGCATGCCTTCGTCATAAATCAGAAAGCCGCGGCAGCCGAGTTCATAGCCGCGTTTGATGTCTTCGATCGCACGAATCAGCTGTTCCTGGCCGCGAAGACGATAGCTGACGCGTACGCCCTGTTCGGACAGAACGGTGGCGCCGGTATCATAGGTGGCGCGGGGGCCGGTGGAAAGCAGCAGCTCACAGCCGTAGTCGTGGCAGAGCTTGCACATTTCTTTGATTTCCTCTCTCGTATGGCGGAACATACCGAAAGTTTCCGTGATACGGTTGATCGTGATGCCCATCTCCAGCGATCTGTTCAGAAGGGCTTCAATAGCAACAGCGGAATTGACGGTCGGGCATTCAATGCGGAAGTGCGCTCCGTCAGGGAATCTTTTGTCTGAAGACGGAAGATCGAAAGCGTCGCCTTCAGGAAGTCCCAGTCTCTTCAATGCTTTACGGGTTTCTTCAAAAATCATGACTGCATTCTCCTTGAGAAAAAAAGTAGTTTATTCACAGTGTTGCGGTAGTGGCGGGCAATAGCACCAGACGATTCTTAAGGGTTCGTCGCCAATATTCTCAACCCTGTGCTTTACACCAAGCGGTGAGTAGAAAGCGGTCTCAGGACCGATTTCATAGGGTTCTGAACCTTCCATAACGATCCGTGCCTTCCCGCTGATCAGGAAAAGTACCTCTTCGGATTCTGTGTGGGTATGGTCGGGAATCTGGCTTCCGACCTCTGTAATATTCATTCCCATCGATACATTTTTGACTCCGCCGAATTTGGGAGCCAAAAGAAGCTTAGAAGTGCGCGGCGGGTTCCGAAATTCGCCTTCCACATCAGCAGCCCTTACAAAAGGCGGTTTGCTCATATACAAATCCTCCAGTCTGTTCCATTATGCGGAATCGCGTTCCATATTAAGTTAAATTCCACTCTATGTCAATCAATTTCGCATATCGGAAATATGATCCTAAGGAATAGTTGAAAATTGACAAAGTTGTCTATAGGAATTTATTCTGCCCTACGGAACAAGCTTTCGCAATGTGAAATTGTTATAAGCTTATAACTCATTGTAAATAAATGTTATCTTTATAAGTATGTATTCAGTGCCCTATGGGAAAGAATCGCTTCGATTTTCAATTCCGTCCGGGATGCGGGCTACAGTGGCGGTTTCGAAACCTGTACCGCCGATAGAAGATGAGCGCGCTGCCGTTGCAGAGGCCTTGGCACATCCGCTTGGGATGCCGCCTTTGCGCCATGCTGTTCGGGAAGGGAATCGTGCCTGTATTGTTTTTACCGATGTTACCCGCGCATGCCCCGATCATCTGCTTGTTCCGCCGTTGCTTGCCGAATTGCAGGCAGGTGGTGTGCGGGATGAAGACATTACGCTGATCTGCGGTGTCGGGATGCACCGTCCTTCGACGCACGAAGAAAAGATTGCAAAGCTTGGGGCCGACATTGTTTCGTGTTACCGGGTGATTGATAACGAACCGCAGAATCCGGCGGCACTGGCGGATCTGGGAACCACAAATAGAGGCGTTCCTGTTTCCGTGCATCGCACGGTTGTTGAATCCGATATTGTCATTGCCACGGGAATTGTAGAGCCGCATCAATATGCCGGTTATTCCGGCGGTCGCAAGACGCTGGCTGTTGGGGCGGCCGGCGAAGACTTGATCGCCCATACCCATGGGCCCGCTTTTGTGGATCATCCGGGTACCCGGTTGGGATGTATCGAAGGCAATCCGTTTCATGAAGCGGTAACGGAAGCAGCGCGCCTTGCCGGGCTCCGGTTTATTCTCAACGTCGTCCTTGATGACGACAAACGCCTGCTGCGGGTGACGGCAGGGGATCCGGACGAGGCTTTCCGTGAACAGGTTGCATTTGCCCGTTCGGTTTACGAGGTTGCAATTCCGCACAAATTCGATATAGCAGTTGGAGGTGTGGGCTTTCCAAAAGACAGCAACCTGTACCAGGCAAGCCGGGCTCCGTCGTATCTGTTTTTTGCCCCGACTTGTGTCGTTCGCCCCGGTGGATATTTCATCATCCCGGCTCCCTGCCGGGAGGGCGTGGGGAGCGGCGTGGGCGAGCAGAGGTTTTATGCGGCGATGCGGGACGCTCCGGATGTTGCGTGCATCCTGGAGGACGCGCGAAAGAACGGATACCCGCCCGGGCAGCAGCGTGCTTTTGTAATCGCGAAAGTCCTGGAAAAAACGAATGTGATTATTGTGGGCAGTGAATGTCCGGATGCGGTCGCGGATTGTAAAATGATTCCCGCCGCTACCATGGAAGAAGCATTGCGGATAGCGGGCAAAGCAATCGGTTTTTCAAGCGACGTTCTGATTGTTCCACATGCGCTTTTAACGCTTCCGGTTGTCCAGGAATGAATGCGGGCCGGTTTTTAATTTTCAATCTTTAATCTTCAATTGTTATGCCAATGAATAAATCAGCGATGGAATCCGGATTATTAGCTCATTGGAAAATAGCAATTAACGGATAAGTGACTATGATGATGAAAGCGCTCCAGGTTGTCCGCCCCAGGGAATTTGAACCGATTCAGGTACCCGTGCCGCAATTGTCTTCCGGTGACGGGGAAGGAATCCTGGTGCGGACCTGTTGGGGGGCCTTATGCGGAAGCGATATCGCGTTTTTTGCAGGGAATAAAAGATGCCGGACCTATCCGCTGGAGCCGGCGGCGCCGATTCACGAATGCGTGGGGGAAGTAATAGAGAGTGCATCGGATCGTTTCCGTCCCGGAGACAAGGTTCTGGCCATACCGGACGAGAACAAAGGGTTGGCCGAGATTTTTCTTGCCCGGGCATCCAAGGCGGTGGTTCTGCCCGAAGAGATTGAAGATTTCGGGGCGGCCTGCCTGATACAACCGCTGTCGACCGTGATGCATGCAATAGACAGGCTGGGAGACATCGGGGGAAAATCGATTGCTGTCGCGGGCCTGGGGCCTATGGGACTGTTGCTCTGCTGGTATGCGGTCTTCAGGGGGGCCGGTTCCGTTGTTGGAATCGATCCCTGCAGGGAACGCTGCCGTATTGCGGCCAATTTGGGCGTCGCCCGTACGATCAGCAGCCGCAGCATCGAGGTCGTTCAGGCAGCTCGTCTTTCAGCGGGAGAATGGAACCGGCCCGATATCTGTATCGAAGCCGTCGGGCATCAGATGGACACGATCAACGATTGCCTGGAACTTGTGCGCAAATACGGCACCGTAGTCGCATTCGGCGTGCCCGACCAGACGGTCTACGCGCTGGAGTATGAAGTTTTTTTCCGCAAGAACGCCCTTCTCATGGCTACGGTGACTCCGGACTGGTCGGATTACCTTTTACGGGCGCTGGACCTTTATCTGAAGCACAAAGATGAACTGTCTCCGTTGGCAACTCCCAGGATGCCGGTCCGGGAGGCGGCCGAAGCCTACCGGATGTATGAACGGCATGATGAAGGAGTAATGAAAGCTCTACTGGATATGCAGAGCTGGTAAATCGTGTTCATTCCGAAAAAGACAAGGCCTGCCAGTCCAAGTTCGTAAACTTTGTCGTAGGAGTCACCGATGCTGTCTGCCGATGGCTCCATTCCTGCTTCTACAAGCGTTAGATTAGAAATTTTATTTTTTACGACATTAGTAGGCAACTACCCTCGGTTTTCGTTTATATTAATAGAAAGCTTAAATTTCAACATTCAGGTTGTCTCGATTGGGACGCATAGTCTATTTGCGCCATTCTATGATTATGCTGTTCGATTAGGAGGTTGTATGAAGCGTATTGCCTTTCTGCTGATGGGATTTATGGGTATCAGTATCGGTACTTTTGCCGAGGATTTATCTGAATCTTCCTCAAAAGAACTGCTTGCCGTTTACCAGCAACTACGGTCACTTCAAGGAAGCGGCGATGTTGCACTCACGGAAAATGTTGTATTTAAACGGGATGCGGCAACCTTCACCTTGAAAAGCGGCCATTTAACTTTTGCCGCTCCTGTAGAAGGACGCATTCTGGCAGCACAGTTTGAAGGCGAGGGTACATTTGAACTTACGCCCCCTACATTTATCCATAAGTATCAGATGGCCAGATTTACCGGAGAGCCGGATCTTGTTGATACTTTCAGCAAAGCGGTCTTTTTCTTTACGGATGATACGGTTGTGGAATTAAAGAAGATTCTGCAGGTCAAGCCATCCCGGAATGAAAAGGATAAAACCGATATTGCGTCGAAACAGAAGTTTTACAGTAAGAACTATAATGATTGGATAAATAACCGACGCAAAGGGCACCCGACAATGCGAAACCTGGCCGCACGCATGCTGGCCGATCTGACCGACAGCACCAGCAAAGGATTTTTCCTGGCTGACTTTAAAGGAAAGGAGTCGGGCGATCTGCTTTTTCACATAAGCTGGAATCGGGACTCCCTCCTGCTTCCGGATTCCAGCAAAGGTGAAGAGGTCATTCTACTTCACCTCAATCCGGGAGACTATTATGAGTGGATGTCCGGATTTCATCTTGCTTCCGAATATGCAGAGACATCCCGACCCGATCATAATCGCTCACTCGTACACTGCTCATCCATGGACATTGATTTGTCGGTCCCCAATAATAGAAAGATTTCGGCCGTTGTGGACCTGGAGTATGTTGTCAAAGACGCACCGGTACGGGTTCTTCCCTTTAATCTCAATGGGGTGCTTCGCATAAGCTCAATAGAAGACAGCACCGGCAATACCCTCAGTTTTATTCAGGAAGCCCGCGACCTCGACAGCGATCCATGGCTGATTCTACCGGGGCCATCAACCCCGGGGGAAACAGGCAAGCTTAAAATCACCTACCAGGAAGATTCCACCAGCGACAGCAGGATAATCTACAAGGAAGGCGGAGGGCTTTATTACGTCACTTCACGTGCTTCATGGTTCCCCAGCTTTAAATTCCTCGATGACAGGACCATGTTTCGCTTAAAAGCACATTCACCGAAAAACTATAAATTTTTAGCAAGCGGCTCCCTGGTTTCATCCGAAAAAAAGAAAAAGGAACTTGTAACAATCTGGAAATCGGAAATCCCTTTGGGCGTCTTCGGTTTTAACTACGGTGATTTCGTTGAATCGTCCAATTCCTCTCAATCCTTAACGGTTACCGCCTATTCCGGAAAAGAAATACCGAACGAATTGAAGCAGCTGGAAATGGAACTGTCGGTCGCCGAGCTCGCGGGGTATGGCAGGGAAATCAATCAAATGGGTATTATGACCGGCGGATTTAACACTGCCCAAAATGTAAAATACGCTGCAGGCATAAGCTTTCAGGCTTTTAGTCTTTTTGAATTTTTATACGGGCCGCTGCCTTTCAAAACCATCTCCGTTACGGAGCAGCCAATCAGGGGTTACGGCCAGAGTTGGCCCAACCTGATTTTTTTGCCCTATGATTCGCTTTTGGATGCGACAACGCGAAACAGTTTGGGACTCCAGGACATGGGAGAAGAACGGGGATTCTACCAGACGGTCGCAGTTCATGAGATGGCGCACCAGTGGTGGGGGCACCTGGTTGGATGGAACACCTATCATGACCAATGGCTTTCCGAAGGGCTTGCAGAATTTTCCTGTGCAATGTACCTGAAACAATTCCAACCGGGATCCCTGAACGAATTCTGGGGGATGAAGCGACAGTGGCTTCTTTCCAACAACAGATTCGGCTACAGACCGGTTGACGCAGGTCCGCTGTGGATGAATACCCAACTGGACACATATAGAGGGGGAAGCAGCAGAATAATCTATGAAAAAGGCGCCTACGTTATAGAAATGCTGCGCGTGATGATGTACGACCCAAGCACAAAGAATCCCGATGCTCGATTTATCACCATGATGAAGGATTTTATGAAAACCTACGCAGGTAAGAACGCCTCTACAGGTGATTTCCGGAAAACGGTTGAAAAGCACATAGGGGAACCAATGGACTGGTTCTTCGATCAATGGGTTTACGGAACCCGTATCCCGTCCTATGATTTCAGTTATCAGATATCGGATGCCGGGGACGGGAAGACAAAACTTGATATGACTCTTACCCAGTCGAATGTGGGCGAATCTTTCCGGGTGCATTTACCTTTATATGCACAGGTTGAAGGAGGATTGGCGTACCTTGGAACCATAAAAACGGTAGGGACCGGGCCGGTAAAAACAACCGTGCAGCTTCCGATGCGCCCGAACAGTGTCCTGCTGGATCCCGGACGAAGCATTTTAGCCCATATCAATCAGTAGACATAAAGGAGAAGCCTCGGGACCGGCAAATTTCACGCGAGGCTGTATCCCGATAGCGCTTAGCGAGCCTTGCACATTCTGTTGAAATCACCGGGATTGTTCTAATAGGCAGGGAATATATGAAGACCGGTGTTTATTCTTTCTGTCGACCAGAAAATAAAAAACGCAGAGGTTCTCAGAGTAATGCGTTCAAGCTCTGAAAACCTCTGCGTTTTTTGCTCTTCTGCGGTGAGGGTTTTTACCGGAGTTTCTCCAGCCCGAATTTTTCGGCATAACCGGCGAGCATATTCAACTCGTCGTCGTCGACATGAACGCCTTCCGCCAGGGATTCCGCCCGTTTTTCCAGCTCTTTTTCTCCATGAATGAAGATCCGGTCGTGACCAGGGGCCTTTTCACTGTCACGCACCTGCTGAAGGATGGATTCCACATGGGCCGTGATCGCTTTGGGGTCTCCGAAAAGATTGGTGTTAAGAGCTCCGAAGAAATGTGTCACGCCGCAGCCGTTGGTCGGGCTGAAGGTATCGCGGCACCATGATCCCATCGACATCCCGGAGCAGAGAACATCTACCAGCAAACCAAGCCCGTAACCTTTATGCCCGCCGAGTTCTTCACCGGCGCCGCCGAGGAAGAGGTGTCCGCCCATATTGCTTTCACGATAGATTTTCTGGAACGCATGGATGTCTGTCGTGTCGTTGCCTTCTTCGTCGACACACCAGCCGATAGGCATCGGTTTATTTCTGCGCTCGTGAACCTCAACTTTTCCGTGAGCCACTGTGGTCGTTGCCATATCCAGTGTGAATGGGGTTTTACCCGTTGTCGGAATCGAATAGCAGATGGGATTGGTTCCAAGGATGCGTTCCCGTCCGAAAGTCACGATTGAGCAGATCCGGGTATTGGTGAAGGACATTCCTATGAAACCTTCCTTCGAGGCCATTTCGGCCCAGAGAGCGGCCATTCCAAAATGACTGGAATTGCGAACGGCGGCGAATCCGGCGCCGGAATTCCCGGCTTTTTCTATAATACGATCCATGGCGAATTTGGAAATATGGCCGCCGATACCGTTGTGGCCGTCGACTGTCAGGGAAATGGGAGTTTCGTGGACAATTTCAGGCTCCGCATCCGGAAAGACAAATTTTTTCTTTATGTTCGTTTCATAGAAAGGAAGTCGTCCGACTCCATGGGACGGTACGCCGCGCGCATCGGCTTCCACCAGAACCCATGCGGTTATTTCCGCCTGAGCTTTGGGATACCCCAGTTTTTCCAGGACTTTCGTGGTATAGGCCGTCAGCGCCTCGTACGTGATTTTTCCACTCATTTAGAATTCTCCTTCTTCACCCGTATTTCTTATTAGTAATCGTCGCATTGCCGGCTGAGCGGTGGCGAAACCTAGTGGCAAATGCTTACAAGAGCTGTATTATGAAACCATTTTGTTCCATTATGCGGAACAAAGTTTCATAATAGCTAACCAGCCTCCTTTATGTCAATCACTTTCGAATAGGCAAATAATATCCAGATCCAGATAGTTGCCAAATGAACCTGCTTTTAAAGAAATATATTTCACCTTACGAAAAAAGATTCCATCAAATGAAATAGAGTATGATTTTTCATAAAAAAATTCTGGACACCCATAATTCAACCGAATAAGGACTATTAGCCTTCGATTCCCATAAAAATATGAAAATAAAAAAGATACAGAAAATAAAACGGGGATGTCCACATTTTTGAGGATTGCTTTTTACAGCCCAAAAACAATGGGTGTCCATGTTTATTGTTTTTGGGAGGTATTGTTGATCTTCTGGCTTCCGACTAATGGCTTCTTGTATCATGATGCATGATTATTGCGGGCAACAGATACATGTATCGATTCGAAAACCGGTTTAACCGGTATCAGGATTAATTGTTTTGGAACTAGAAAAGCCGGAAGAATCCACATATCTCAACTGTATCCGCTGCGGATTATGCCTGGCGGTCTGTCCGACGTATCGCGAATATCTCAAAGAAACCGCTTCCCCACGGGGGCGTGTTGCTCTCACTCGCAAAGGTTTGGAAGGGAAACTGGATCTTTCTCCGAACCTCATCGAAGAGATGTACGGCTGTTTCGCCTGCATGGCCTGTAATGATATCTGTCCCGTCGGTATCCAGCCCGCAAACCTCGCACTTTCAATGCGGTACGTCCAGGAGCAGCGGCAGCCGAAAAAGTGGAAAGAGGTAATTTTCAAAGGATTGCTGTCGAAAGCAGGGCGTCTGGAGCTTGCAATGCTGCCGTTGCGATTGTATGAGAAACTGGGGATTCGACGCCTGGTTTACTTTTTACGACTCAACCGCCTGCTGCCGGATCGAATACGGGACCTTGAAGCGATGCTGCCGAGGATTCCGCAGAGGCCGTTGCGACGGGTCCTGCCGGAAATAACCGAGGCGCATGGCGAGACACGATATCGCATTGGGTTTTTTCTCGGTTGTGCGCAGAGCCTGCTTTTTGCGGAACAGAGCGCCGCAACCCTGCGTGTGCTGGCCCGCAATGGATGCACCGTTATAACGCCAAAAGATATCGAATGCTGCGGGATGCCTGCTCGCGGCTACGGACGCATGGATCTGGTGCTGAGCCAGGCACGACAGAATATCGCTGTTTTCGAACGCTTCAATGTTGATGTGATCGTGGCCGACTGCGCCACATGCGGTTCGACTTTAAAAGAATATGATTCTCTTTTTGCCCGGGATCCTGAATGGGCCGATCGTGCGGCTGCATTTCGGAGTAAAGTGCGCGATGTAAGCGAATTCCTTGCGGGGATTCCCCTGAAAAAACCGACCGGCCGCATTGAAGCCAGGGTAACGTATCACGATCCCTGTCACCTTCGTCGTGCTCAGAAGGTGTGGAAAGAGCCGAGGAAGCTTTTATCTCTTATAGACGGCCTGGAATTTGTCGAGATGCCGGAAGCCGACTGGTGCTGCGGCTCTGCAGGGAGCCAGCTGATTACGCATTATGACACTTCCCGGAAGGTGCTCGACAGGAAGCTTGATAATATTGAGGAAACGGAAGCGGACATTATCGCTTCAGGATGTCCCGGATGCCGGATGCAGCTGAAAACCGGCCTGCAGCGGCGCGGAACACCGGCGCGCGTCGTGCACCCGGTTACTTTATTGGATGAAGCATACGGGGGTGGGGATGGACGGCAGAATGATTGAAAAACTAGCAAAGATTTTGGGTTATGACGGCGTTCTCTGCACTCCGGAAGACCTTGCCGTATACAGCTACGACGGTACGTTTGCCGAAGGCGTTCCCAGGGCGGTTGTTCTCCCGGAAACGACCGGTCAGACAAGCGAAATAGTGAAGCTGGCCGCCGAGGCCCGCATTCCGCTGGTTGCCCGCGGGATGGGGTCGGGGCTGGCCGCGGGATCGGTCCCGATCAACAGCGAGAGTATTGTAATATGCTTCACCCGGATGAACAGAATCCTGGAGATAGATGCACAAAACGCAACCGTCCAGGCTGAGGCGGGAGTCGTCACCGCCGATCTGCAGGCGGAAGTCGAGAAGCAGGGTCTTTTTTACCCTCCCGACCCTTCGAGTATCCGGCATTCCACAATCGGCGGAAATATCGCCTGTAACGCGGGCGGTCCGCGGTGTTTGAAATATGGGGTTACAAGCAATTATTTACTGGGACTGACCGTTGTGCTTGCGGACGGCAGAATTTTAAAGACCGGCGGCAAACCGATCAAGGATGTGACCGGGTACAACCTGACTTCCATGTTCGCCTCATCGGAGGGAACGCTCGGCCTGATCACGGAGGCGCTACTCCGCCTGGTTGCCCGACCCACTCAAGTCAGAACCGCCCTTGCCGAATTTGATTCTCTGGCAAACGCGTCCCATACGGTGAATGCTATCCTGGCCGAAGGGATCGTACCGGCCACCCTGGAGCTTGTGGATCAGACGGCCATTGTCTGTATCGAGGAAGCCATGCACCTGGGCCTGGCGACGGATGTCGAAGCTGTTCTGATAATAGAAACGGACGGGTCCGACGAATCCACCGTGGTTCGGGAAATAGACGCCATAGGGCGGATCTGCAGGGAGAGCGGCGCCCGGACGGTCAAGGTAGCGAAAACCGGGGAGGAAAGGGACGGATTATGGAAAGCGCGCCGTTCCGTCGGGTCATCGTTGGCGCGCAAAGCTCCGAACAAGCTTGGCGAAGACATCACGGTACCGCGCAGTGCGATCCCGGAGGTTGTGGAGCGGCTGCGCGGAATCAGCGCCAAACACGGTCTCCCGATTGCGATATTCGGTCATGCCGGGGATGGAAACCTGCATCCGAATATTCTTTTTGATAAAAGAAACCCGGAGCAGTGGTCCAAGGTCCAAAGGATGATGGGTGAGATTTTTGAAGCGGCGCTTTCTGTGGGAGGAACCCTTTCGGGCGAGCATGGCGTCGGAGTTCTCAAGCGCCCGTATTTCGAGCATGCGCTGGGAACGGTGTCCGTGGATGTCCAGCGGCGCATCAAGCATGCGCTGGATCCGCTTAATATTCTAAATCCGGGCAAAATGTTTGAAGATTAAATTGGCGACAGGCCGGATCGGCGCCAATTTGTTTTAGGGAAATTAATTTATGGCTGATGGAAGCGTATACGTGCCGGCAAAACGGTTGACGGAATTCATGATCGGGGCTCTTGTTAAAATGGGCGTGCCCCGTGAGGATGCGATTATTGTCGCGGATGTTCTTCTTGCATCGGACCTCTACGGAGTTCGCTCGCACGGGATCGCCCACCTTAAAATGTACTATGACCGGATCAAGGCCGGTCTGCAGCTGCCCGTTACGCACTGGGTTCTCGTGCATGAAACGCCGACGACCGCGGTCATGGACGGCGGCAACGGGATGGGCATGGTGGCCGGTTACCACGCGATGAAGACGGCCATTGGAAAGGCCCGGGCAAATGGACTGGGGGCGGTTGCCGTCAGGAATTCCAGTCATTACGGGGTCGCCGGTTATTACACCCGGATGGCGGCGGACGAGGGGATGTTGGGGATGAGCCTCTCCAATGCCCATCCATCCGTAGCCCCGACATTCGGATCGGAACCTCTACTGGGCACGAATCCGATAGCGATCAGCGCACCAAGCGATGAAGCTTTTGCATTTACCTTTGATGCCGCTACGTCGGTTGTTCCGAGAGGCAGGCTTGAAGTGGCCGCCCGCAACGGAGAAACCATTCCGCCGGGATGGGTTATTGGGAAGGATGGGTCCTTTCCTGCCGAAAGCAGCCGGTTGATTGAAGAGATCGACAGGGGCAACGCCGCACTGTTGCCGCTTGGCGGCGGCGGAGAACAGATGGGCGGGCATAAAGGGTACGGTCTTGCGGCCGCGGTCGAGATTTTTTCGGCCGCCTTCCAGAATGGAGCCTTCCTCTCGGAATTGCACGATTCGGACAAGTCCGGGAATCCGCAGCCTTCACGCATCGGGCATTTTTTTCTGGCAATCAATATCGACCATTTCCTGCCGCAGAAGCAATTCCGGGAAACGACCGGGAAAATTCTAAGGGAACTGCGCGAGTCCGGAAAAATTCCCGGGGAAGAAAAGATATACACTCCGGGAGAAAAAGCCTACGGGAATGAAGTCCGTGTAGCACGGGACGGAGTAGAAATACCGCCCGCGGTTCAAAAATCCCTGCAGGCACTGTGTGACGAATTGAATGCCCCCGGGCTGGACCTTGAATTCTAAAGAAATACATTCCCCATGCAGGTATTGCCGTGGAACAGGTATCTGACGAAAATATCTTCAATAATTGCGCTCGACTGAAACTATTCAGCAATTGTTCCCGTATTGGGTGGAAGTGCAGAATTCATTAAGAAATGTCCGCCTGTATGAATCGGCGGAATTCGTTTGCGGCCGTCTGCAGGATTGTTCGATTCGCGATACCGTTTTCCTAGAGGGATTTATGAATGCTCTTGAAGTGATTCACCTGACGAAAACTTTTAACACCATCACGGCTGTGGATGACGCATCTTTCGAAGTGCCTGACGGATGCATATTCGGCCTGATAGGCAGGAACGGCGCCGGAAAAACAACCACTCTCAGATTGTTGATGAATATATATATGCCGGACAGGGGGGAGGTAAAGTTAAGGGGCAATCCCATCGGGCAGGAGTTTCGAAGCAAATCCGGGTACTTGCCGGAGGAGCGTGGGCTGTACAAGCGAATGAGGGTGCTGGATACGCTCCTGTACTTTGCGGAAATCAAGGGCAAAACCGGCAAAGAAATCCATCGCAGCGCGGAAGAATACCTGGAGCGGTTCGATCTGCTCGACAGGAAAATGTCGAAACTGGAAGATCTGTCCAAGGGGAATCAGCAGAAAATCCAATTTATTATTACGGTCCTGCACGATCCGGATTTCATAATCCTGGACGAGCCCTTCTCGGGCATGGATCCCATCAATACCAACCTTCTGAAAGAAATCATCCTGGAAATGAAAAGAAAGGGCAAAGTCATTCTGTTTTCGACGCACCTGATGGATTTCGCCGAGAAGCTGTGCGATCACATTGCAATGATCGATCACGGGAAAATCATTTTGAAGGGCTCCCTCCAGGATATTAAGTCCAAATATTCCCGGCAGAACATCAGCCTGGAACATACGGGGGATATCTCGTTCCTGAACGGTCACCCTATAGTTGAAAAGATATCGGACTTCGGGAACTCCAAGGGCATCAGGGTGAAAAAGCCGGAGGATATTCAGACACTGCTGAAGCTCCTGGTGGACCATAATGTCGGAGTTACAAAGTTCAATGCCAATGAAATATCCCTTCATGAAATATTCATAGAACTTGCAGGCAGTGAGGCCGACACATCCGTCGTCGACAAGGTGCACCATGATCAATTATAGAATCGTTGCCGTTGTCAAAAGGGAACTCAAGGAAAAGCTGTTTTCCAAGTCGTTTCTTTTAACGACATTCCTTATCCCTCTGTTCATGCTCGGAATCATCGTTGTTCAGGGCGTGATTATGCAGTTTCAGGGCGATAAAAATACGGTATTGGAAATCATCGTGGAATCTCCGTCGCTGTTGAAAGAACTGCAGACCGCCTTCTCGCAAAACAAATCCATTGAAGAAGCCAAATACTCTTTGTCGTACAGGCATATGTCCCGGGCACAGGTGGATGGTTATATTGAAGAAAAAAACAAGTCGCTGAGCGCCGGGAAAATCGACGGCATCGTTTTTATACCCGAGTCCGCCATTAATGATAAATCTATCGAATATTATTCCAAAACGCCCAAGGCATTTGCCGTCACTTCAAAAGTATCCGGCCTTGTAAACGCCTGCCTAATGGATGTTTATTTCAGGGAAAGAAATATCGCCGATGAAGATTTGAATTACGCACGGATGAATGTGGATGTAAAAACATTCAAAGTGACGGAAGAGAAAGCGGTGGAAGAGACCGGGATGGGAAACACAATACTGGCGTATATTTTTGCCTTTTTTCTCTACCTGAGCCTGATCATGATCGGCACCATGACGATGCAGACCGTTATGGACGAAAAAACGGGCCGCATATCGGAAATTCTTCTCTCTTCCGTGCACAGCCGGGAATTGCTTGCCGGGAAAATTCTTGGAGTATCGATAACCGGAGTTATTCAAATGGCGATCTGGCTGTCTCCCATCCTTATGCTGGCATCCACCACCTGGTTTGCACTGCCACCCCAGATATCGATCGATGTCAGCCCGGGGCTGCTGCTCTATTTCCTGTTGAATTACTTCATTGGACTCCTAACCTTTGTCGGCCTGTATGCTGCGGTCGGTTCCATTTTCGACAATCAACAGGATGCACAATCGGGAGTGTGGCCGCTGCTGCTTCTGATCATGATCCCGTTCTTTATGACTTTTTCCATGTTCAATAATCCGGACAATCCGGTGGTTAATGTCGCCTCCCTTCTGCCGTTTGCATCGATTATGATCATGCCGGTAAAAATGACCGTCGCGGATGTGGCTGTATGGAAGATAATTCTATCTTTCTGCATTAATGTCGCTACGGTCTGCATAATTTTTAAATTGGCCGGTAAAATCTACCGTGTAGGCATCCTTCGGACCGGAACGAAGCCGAAATGGTCCCAGATTGTCAAGTGGATCCGATATAATTACTAGCCTGCTCTTCGAACAGTTCTACTAGAAACTCGGATGGAGGATGAACAGTGAAACCGAGTTCGGATGAGAAAGCGATTCCCGCTTTTTGCGCCATGTGCGGTCCCGGGCCGGGGTGCGGTATTTACGCCCATGTTCGGGACGGAAGATTGATAAGCGTCGAGGGGATGAAGGAATCTCCGCTGAACAAGGGCCGGCTCTGCGCTAAAGCCTACGCCGCACCCCAGTGGGTATATTCCCCGGATCGGCTGAAATACCCTCTCATACAAGCGGGCAAAAAAGGCGAAGGCAAATTCGAGCGGATTTCATGGAACCATGCATTGGATGTAGTGGCCGACAAATTAAAAGAACAGAAGGAAAAATACGGTCCGGAATCCCTGGCCGTTCTTTCCCCGGCCCGGCGATCCTACAGCGATTTCATGAACCGGTTTCTGGTGGCGCACGGAAGCCCGAATTACGGCCACAGCGGGATTTGCGCCATGCAGAAAGCTTTTGCCTTTTCCTACACCCTGGGCGCAACTCCGATTCCGGATATTGCCCGAAGCAACCTTATAGTGATCTGGGGAAAACAGCCTGTTTATTCCGGAAGCCCGCGGAGCAATCTGAAGGATATGCTGGATGCCAGAGACCGCGGCGCCAGGATTGTTGCCGTCAAGCCCACAATGGAACCGGATGTTGCGTTTTCCGACCTCTGGATTCCCATCCGTCCGGGGACGGATGCGGCGTTAGCACTGGCAGTTCTTCACGTTGTCATTAAAGAGAATCTTTATGACGATGCGTTTGTCGCCCGGTGGACGTATGGATTTGAAAGGCTGGCGGAACACATCCGGACATATACGCCTGCGTGGGCGGAGCGGATCACGGGAATTGCAGAAAAGCAGATTGTCGATTTTGCGCGCCTGTATGCGACGACAAAGCCGGCATGTATCGATCACGGGAACGGGCTGGAACATGCACCCTCTTCAAATGACGCCGTGCGGGCTATCGCAATTCTGATGGCGATTACAGGGAATCTGGATCGCCCGGGCGGAGATATTTTCCCGACAGGCGGCAGCATGCCGTGGCCGAAAAGTCCGAGCCTGAAGGACAGGTATACTTCGGAGTGGGTGGAGAAACTGGTCGGCCCCGAGTTCCCGAAGCCTTTTCAGCCCTGGATGGAGGGAACGTCGTCCGCGTATTACCGGATTATCGAAAGCGTTCTAACGGAGAAGCCCTACCCGGTGAGAACCATTATTGCGCCGGGAACACAGCCTGCAGTCAGTACCCGCGGGACATACAATGTTCTGAAAGCCCTTGAAAAGCTGGATTTCTACGTTGTCGTCGATGTGATGCAAACGGCCGATATGCGGTATGCCGATATCGTGATTCCGGTGGCTACGATGTATGAAACCGATCACCCTTTCGAATTCAGCCCCAACTGGATTATGGCGCGCAGGAAAGTCATAGAGCCGCTCGGAGACTATAAATCGGATTACGAGTTCTGGTTCGACCTGGCCGTCAGAATGGGATACGGGGAGGATTTCTGGAACGGCAGTATCGAGGCATGTATGAATGACCTGCTTCAGCCCCTTCGGTTGACGATGGAAGAGCTGAGAGAATACCCGACCGGGATTATTTACCCTTTGAAGCCCCGGGTATATGAAAAGTATACAAAGGTATTCGCGCGTTCCAGCACCCGCCTCTCCCGGGAGCCTTACCTGCCCCAGGGGAAAGTGGCGATTTACAACACGACATTTGAAGAGCATGGATTCGAGCCGCTGCCTGTCTGGGTTGAGCCGCCCGAGAGTCTGACCGGCACTCCCAAGCTTGCCGAGCGGTACCCGCTTGTGTTTTCCGATTTCCATACTTCCAAAGTCTACAATGCGGGATGGCTTCGAAACGTGCCGTGCCTTCGGGAAGTGCTTCCTTATCCCACGCTGCAGATACATCCCGATGCGGCCCTGAAGCGCGGGATTAGCGATGGGGACTGGGTGACGGTCGAGTCCCCGCACGGGAGCATGAAAATCAAAGCGGAAGTGAATGAAGGCATTCGTCCGGATACGGTCATGGCTTTGCATGGTTGGTGGCAAGGGTGTGAAGAGCTTGAATTGCCGGGATTCCCTCTGCTTGACGGAGGCGCGAATACAAACAGCATGTACAGCGTGGATACGCGCAAAGCATACGATCCGCTGACGACCGCCATGTCTAGTCAGACACTGGTCGAGGTGAAAAAAGCTTAGGAGCGACCATGGGAAAACAATATGGATTCTACCTTCTCACAGACAGATGCGTTCAGTGCCATGCCTGTGAATTGGCCTGTGGATCCATCAGGGAGGTCGAACAGGGATTGCGGTGGAGAAAAGTGATGGACGTATGGTATGGAGAGTTCCCGGATATTACGAACCGAAGCTTCTCGTTTGCCTGTGCCCATTGCGCAAGCCCTGCCTGTATGGAAGTGTGCCCGGAAGAGGCCATATCGAAAAGGAGCGAAGACGGTATCGTCGTGGTCGATGCTGAAAAATGCGTCGGCTGCAGGACGTGCGGGGACGCCTGCCCGTTTGGGGTGCCCCAGTACGGCAGCAGCGGAGCCATGCAGAAATGCGACATGTGCCTGGAGAGAATGGAGCGGGGCAGGAATCCGGCATGCGTCGAAACGTGTCCGGGAGAGGCTTTGAAGTTCGGTGTCCTGGACGATCTATTCGGGGAATCAGGCGAAAAATCCGCCTGTCGGTTAGCCGCATCCACGGATCCGTCCGTACTGATCTCCGGGGGGTGGACAAACGCCGAAGTCATGAAGCTTTTTGAATCATGCCGATAAAGAGCATGGCCGATTGTGCCATCCATGCTTTTGCCTGTACCCCGTACCCAAATAAATTTTTTATTTACTTGAATTGCAGAAAGGTCTAACATACCGAAAATTTTAATCATTTAAGTTTTTAAGAGAGAGTTCTTTCGATCCTTCCCGGCAATGCGAAACCGGGAATCAGTAGAATGATAATAAAGCCGCATCAAGTTAGGGAAATGGATCTAACTATTTTGAATCAAACCATATACAGGAAATTCCCATTAGACCGGGAATTGCCTGTAGTAGGGAGGTCTATGGCTACTGTCAGATACGCGTTGGTTACACTCATGTGCGCGGTTTTATTGGCTGTGATTTTTCCTCAAACAGTCGTCGCTCAAGCCACTTTGAGTTACGCTCAGCTTAACGGGACCGTTCTGGATCCCAGTGAACAGATAATCGTAGGGGCTGAGATTGCCGTGCGCAATACCGGCACCAACCGGACTTACAATGCCGAATCCAACGAGTCCGGATCCTATATTGTGCCGAATTTGTCCCCGGGCAAGTATGAAATGACCGTTTCATACCCCGGATTTTCCGATTACATAAGCCTGATTGATTTGAGAGTAGGTCAGACCGCGACGGTCAATATCATACTGAATGTGGCCGGCACCGAAGAGATGGTGACGGTTACCGAGGAGATGCCCCTGATCGAGCCGACCCGGACTGAGATAAGTCTGGTAATCGGCACGGAACAGATCGAATCCCTCCCGGTAAGCGGACGGCTTTTTACGGACTTCGCTCTGTTGACGCCCGGTGTCGCTTCCGGCCGCACCAGTCTGGGAACGGTGGTTACGGAGTTTGAGGTTACACAGATATCTTTCGGAGGCCAGCGTTCATTCAGCAACATCATTACCGTGGATGGTGCCGACTTTATTAATTCAATCAGCGGCGTTCAGCGCGCTACGCCTCCGCAGGAATCGGTCGCCGAATTCCGTGTTGTGAACAACAGTTTCGGTACGGAATACGGGCGGGCGATCGGCGGGATCGTCAACGTCGTTACACGATCGGGATCGAACGATTTACACGGATCGGTCTATAATTACCTGCAAAACAGCGCCACGAATGCACGATCTTTACTGCAGCCGGAGCCCCTTCCGTTTGCTCTTCGCCAGAACCAGTTCGGCGGCGTTTTGTCCGGCCCCATAGTAGAGGACAAGACTTTCTTCTTCCTGAACTACGAGGGAGTTCGACGCGCCGAAACTCCGCCGCTTCCGGCCCATTTCTGGAGCAATCTGGAAACTATCAACCGGGCAAAAACGTTCATGGGGATTCCGGCCGAAGACTCCAGCGTTCTAAAAACAAAGGACAACGATTACGGTTTTGCCCGCCTGGACCATCAGATCAATGATTGGCACCATCTGGGTATCCGCTACAACATAGAAGATGCGCGTGACTTGAATCAGCTGGTGGGCAGCACACTGGACGCCGGAGGCATCGGAGCGCCGAGCGCCGGTCGCAATCTGTACGTCCGCGATCAGGCATTGGTAACGACTCTGGACAGCGTACTCAGCCCGACACTGGTGAATACGTTCCTGGTCCAATACTCCAGGCGGCATTACAACTTCCCGGGCGCCACAGGGGAGCCCAATATTGATGTTGGAAACGACCTGATGTTCGGCCACAGCTTCGGCGTGAACGATTCCATGTATGAAACCAGGCTTCAGTTCTCCGACGATCTGGCATGGGTAAAAGGAAATCATGCCTGGAAATTCGGCGTGGACGTCAACCATGTCTGGGATCTCGCGAATTTCCCGGGATTCACACCCGCGAGGATGATTTTCCCCAATCTCAATTGTGTCGTGGATTTTGCCAATTATGTGGATTATCTGGGCGAAGCCGGCACAAACCCGGTTCCCCAAATGCCCGGCCCCGAGTGTCCCCTGCCGCCTTTTTTCCATGGCCTGCCTGTGATGTACTACGGAGTCGGCCTTCCGAGGGAAAACGGACCGGAAGAAGGTCAGTTTCAGAATGGATATGTTCCTATAAGCCCCTTCGGCCCGGGTGGAGAGATAGACCACAGCTGGCCGAACGCTTACTGGCCTGGACAGAAGGACCTTTACGACTACAAGCTGAATCACGGTTACTGGGGATTCTATGTCCAGGATCGCTGGAAGGCGACGCAAAAGCTGACGATCAACTATGGCGTCCGCTATGACTTCGAAACCGGCCTGGGCGATCATATCGACATGTACTGGGGCGCTATTCAGCCCCGGGGCGGTATCGCCTATGCACCGGACAACAAGACCGTGATCCGGGCGGGATCCGGATTATTCTTCGACCGCTATAATATGACGTTCTTCTTTGTCCCGGGGAACCAGAAGACCGTTCCCGGATACCTTGAAGACAGGTTCGTTTTGCCGATGGTTCACGATAAGGCGGCAGACGGAGGCTGGCAGGTCAATCTGGTCGGAGGCCCGACGACGGCGGATGCGGCTAAAGACATTATTCTGACCGGTCAGTACCAGCCGTATTACGCAAGCGGCCCCTGTCCTCCGGCATGCGGCGTAGGAGCGGGAGGTATGGACCGCGACGAAAACAAAATGCCCTTTGCCGCACAGGCCAGCCTGCAGATTGACCGGCAGGTAACCAGGGATCTGGCCGTGAGTGCCTCCTATCTCTATGTGAGCGGTCACAGGCTGGTTCGGGGAAATGACCTGAACATGCCGTGCCCGGTCGGCACCAGCAAGCCCGACAATCCTGAGTGGGCTCAGGGGTGGCTCAATCCGGACGGCACCAAGAGTCCTTGTGTGGGAACGCCCGATCTGCGGTACGGGAAACCGTATTTCCTAAGTGACCAGGGGCAGCCGGAGATCCCGGGCGCGGGTCTTCTGGACTACAATGACGCTTCCGTGCGGACCAGCTATCACGGCATGACGATTCAGTTTACCGGGAAAATTGGAGGCCGTTTTTCCTTCAATACCAACTATGCGTTTTCCAAGACGATGGATAACGGGAACTTTACTACCTTCATCAACCTCCCGCAGAATACGTTCGATCGCAAATCGGAGTATGGGCTTTCGAACCAGGATGTCCGGCACCGGTTCGTGGCTAATTTCACTGCCAAGACACCGGAAACTGCGAATGCGGTGCTGAGAAACTGGATGGCCAGCAGCATCATCACCATGCAGTCTGCAAGGCCCTTCACGCTTTATGTTGGATTCGATGCCAACGGGGACAACAATCCCACCACCGATCGCGTGGGACTCGCAGGGCGGAATACCTACAGAGGGGATGCTCATCGCGCATGGGATCTGCGTCTTACCCGTAATATTCAAGCCACGGAGCGTCTGAAACTGGACCTGATTTTCGACATGTTTAACACGCTGAACCGGCCGAATGTGGATGAAGTCAGTACGGTATATGCCGCTCCCGAATTTGTCGGCCCCGTGCCGCAGCATTATAAAGACGGAGTTAGTGCGCCAAATCCCGGATTCGGCGTTCCAAGAGTCATGTTGAATCCAAGGCAGATGCAGTTTGCGGTTAAGCTTTCGTTCTAGCTGCCGGAACGGAACTGTCAATCACAAATCGGCCGGGATTAATTTCCCGGCCGATCCCCCCAATTCAACCTCGATGTAAGGGGCGTGTCTGAAAACCTTTGAGTAATGCCGGCTAGGCAAACAAGTCCCCGGTCAGGGCTTCCAATCCCAGATCCTGAATCGCCTGTTTGGATGGAATTCCGGTCTTTGCGTCCCAACCCATCTCGATAAAAAATCCTTCCCTCAAAGCCTGGAAGTCAATCTTGGGAAGTGTATCCTCACCTGATTTAAGTGGATCATTCTTGATTCTGTCGGGCAGGTCGATTTTATCGGGAGTCAGTCCTTCCCTTGCATTAAATGCCTGCCTCAGGGTTAATACTCTTCTTCCTGCCTCCAGGGCCTCCTCCCATCCAAAGTCCCAGCCTGTCACCCGGGCGATCAGTTCCGCCAGGTCCGGTGGAGGCGTGTTGACCGTATACAGCGCGCACATCCCGGAACTGTCCAGCAGCTGGTGGTATGCCGCGCCTATGGCGTATATGGGTCCCTTCTTGTCGAAATCTTCGAAAGGATTCATCTTGGGGACCTGCAGAGCCGGATCGGTCCCGACAGGAGCTCCGTTTTCCAGCATGCCCGTTATCTGGCTGTTCATATGGTGGCCGGGATTGGCGTCGGCTATAAAGGCGGTCCCCCCGGCAGGGCTCATGCGCGGATCATGGAAGGCCATTCCCTTTCCCCGGACTGCCATGGCATACTTCTCGGCTCCCTTCCCGATTCGTTCGGCCGCTTTTGAGGGCCCGTCCGCCAGAACGGCTCCAAAGCCTTCCCGCTTTGCGATCTTCTCGGTCAGCATTGCGACAGCATCCGCGTTCCCCCAGGTAAGATCAAGGCCGTCGGTATCTTCTCTGGTAATGAGACCGTTTTCGTAGCATTCCATTGCGAGAGCAATGGTGGCCCCTGTCGAAATGGTATCGATCGCGTATCGATTGCATATATCATTCGCTTTGATTACCGATTCCAGGTTATCGTTCATCAGGAGATTGCCCAGGGCTGCCAGGGTTTCATACTCGGGTCTGTGCATTTCACCCTGGATGGCGAAGGGTCCGGTCTTCTGTTCGATAATTGCTCCGCATCGAATCGGGCATGCCCGGCAGCCATAGACGCTTTTCTTGTATTTGTCCATGTTGCCGCTGTCAAGATTGGTGGCTGTGGGCATGGATTCCAGACCGCTCATTCGCCAATTTTTCACCGGCGAATCGCCTATGGATACCAGAAAACTGAGGGCTCCGCCCGTGCCGGCTGCAGTCAAGCCGGTGGCGAATTCACTGGACTTGATAACGGACAGGTAGCGAGTTTCGGCTTCCTTGAGTTTTTGCTGATTGGCGACCGGGATTTTCTTCGCGCCTCCCTGGACAGCCACCGCTTTGAGCCGCTTCGAACCCATGACGGCACCGACACCACCGCGTGCGGCCATCCTTCCTTTTTCGTTGATGATGCCGGCAAGCAGCGACTTTGCTTCGCCCGAAGGACCGATCGCGGCAATCTTTGCTTTCACAACGCCGATTTTCCCACGGATCCAGTCATCTGTTTCATAGGTGTCTTTCCCCCAGCACCCGGAGGCGTCCATCAGTTTCGCTTCTCCGTCTTTAACCAGCAGAAAGACCGGTGCAGGGGATATGCCTCTGAAGAAGATTGCATCGAAACCCGCCGTCTTCAGTTCCGGACCGAATGTGCCGCCGCCGTTGGATTCGCACCATGCCCCCGTGAGCGGAGATTTTGTAACGACGCCGTATCGTCCGCTTCCGGGAACCGAGGTCCCCGTGAGGGCGCCTGCCACGAATCCCAGCATATTATCCGGGCCCAGAGGATCTACTCCGGGTTCCATCCGCTCGTACAGTATGCGGATACCCAGTCCGTATCCGCCGATAAATTCCCGGTACGTCTTTTCCGGCAGGACCGTTTCTTCAATAGAGCCTTTGGATAAGTCCACGAAAAGTATCTTTCCTGCATAACCGCCGAACATAAGCCCTCCCCAGCCATGGATACAGCTTTGTTGACCTGCATCAGTATTTTTTATCGCCCCGATTCTACTTGAAAAAACACCGCCAGGCTATAATTTCGGTGACAGTCACCATAACCTCGAAATTCATCAGGAAAGTTTCGGGCCGGATCCTGCTTCATAGCTGAACAGATTTCGGGAATAATTTCGAGGTTATGGTGACTGTCACCGAAATTCGAAGTATGATGTTTCCCAACCGGATTAAAGCACCTCTTGAAAAGGGAGCGATTATGAAACAGAAAAGTTTCGCTATCGGGTTTCTCGTATTCATTTTCACCTGTACAGCCTGTAAGACGGAAAGCGATTCTTCCGTTGAAATCGCTTCGGCAGATCCCTGCGACAGGGTGTGTCTTGAAGGCTTTGTCGACCTGTATCTGGAGGCTCTGGTTGAACACGATTCTTCAAAGCTGCCCCTGACGCAAAATGCCCGTTATACCGAAAACGGCCAGGCATTGCGGATGAACGACGGCATGTGGCAGGTTGCCACTGCTGTCGGCGACAAGAAACTCTATTTTGCCGATCCTGTCTCCGGCCAGGTCGGTTTTCGCGGGATTGTGGAGGAAAACGGCCACAAACAAATCATTATAACCCGGATCAAGGTTGAAAATCGTAAGGTCAGCGAAATTGAAGCCATTGTCTGCCGGGAAGGAGCAGCCCTTCACAATCCCGAGGGGCTGAACGATCACCCCATATTTACCGAAGCACTGGCTGCAGACGATCGACCGTCCAGGGAAGAACTGGTTCAGATCGCAAACTCCTACTTCGAGGGACTGGAACAGAACCGGGGGGATATCACGCCGTTTGATCCTCAGTGCACGCGAATGGAAAACGGTACGATTACGGCCAATAATCCCGGATCCGATTTTATGAACAGCCATCTGACCTGCGGAGAACAGTTCAATATCAACGGATTTGCTGCAGTCGTTTCCAGGGTCCGTGAGCGGCGGTTTCCGATTGTGGACGAAGAAAGGGGCCTCGTCTACGCTACTCTCTTTTTCGACCACGCAGGCCTTCCCGAAGTGGTATTGCCCGATGGATCGGTCAGAGAAATCAAAGGATTCGGCGACGCTCCCTTTTGTTTTATGATCGGCGAATTGTTTAAAATAAAAAATAAAGTCATAACGCGGGTCGAAGCCGTGCTGTTTGAGGTTCCTTACGGGATGCCTTCAGGTTGGGTAGCGGTGCATTAAACGGTTAATACGCTTATTGTGTTGTAATTCAAATCCGGAGGTTTGCATGTTTCAGGTAAAAGCAACCATGATCGGTTTTGCCGGGGATGAGGAGAAATACCCCTGCCATTTCCAGCATAAAGCAGGCGATACGTTCATTTATGATGGAGAAAAATATATCGGGAGAATCTGCCCCGGTTTTTCGGCCATGCTGGTACCGAAAATGATCAGCGTGTATGCAGCCGGCCCCCGGAAGGTGCCGGAGCCGATGACCTATTTTCCTTTCTGGTATGCCCCGGTCAGCCGGCGGGATCCCGGCAATAAGAAATATGACGGGATCGGTTTCAGAAATATTCTGCATACCGAGGTGGAGCCCGGGGACGCAATCGCAAGCATGCAACCGGAGCATGCCTTCGAATGGCCGCCATGCAGTGAAAGAATTATCGGCCTGGATACTTCAATCGTGACCTGCGGCGACAGCCGGACCCGGGCCATGATGAAGGTGGAAGCTTTCGATCTGGCCGAGAGAGGCGATTCGACGCCATATTTCCGAAGAGAGATGTCGATCCTGCATAAGGTGCAGCCCAAACCGGGCATCCGGGTGACGCAAATTCTTAAAGAGTTTACAAAGGAACAGATTGAAGGCATCTATCCGGCGCTCAGTCCGATTATGGTTTGGGCTCTGTGCGAGGAGTTGGAATTAATGGGATACCTGGAGATCAAACGAGGAAAGGCTTCAGTAACTCAAAAGGGGAAAGACAAGCTGAAGAACTTCAGGAAAAATCTGACTGCACAAGAAAAAAGAGCCCTGAAAATGTAATCCGGTTCAGGCAAAAGCGGGGGAAAAATGACCAGGGAACTTGCAGGACAAACGGCACTGGTAACAGGCGGAGGACGCGGTTTCGGTCGCGCGATCGCACTGAGGCTCGCTACCGGGGGAGGTGAAGTTACCGTCACCGCACGCACACAGGCTGAACTGAATCAAACCATAGCGGAAATTGAATCCGCCGGAGGAAGAGGATTCGCGGTTAAGGGTGATGTAACCCGCCCTGAGGATGTTGTCCGCATCGTAAATGAGGCGACGGAACATTTCGGGCCGATCACGCTCCTGGTCAGCAATGCCGGGATCCCCGGACCTTTTGCCCCAACCTGGGTGGCCGATCCCGCCGAATGGTGGTATGCCCAGGAGGTGCATATCCGCGCTCCATTCATGTTTATCCGGGAAGTGTTGCCGGGTATGATCGAACGCCGAACGGGCCGCATTATTGTCGTGTCGGCCATAGGCTCGTATCGTGTGGATCACAGCATGTCGGCCTATTGCCTGGGAAAGACCGCCCAGAACAGGCTTGTGCAGCTGACAGCTGCCGAAGTCGAAGAGTTCGGCGTCAGTGCCTTCGCAATAGATCCCGGTTTCGTGATAACGGAACTGGCCGAAATCACCATGCGGGATCCCGGAGCACAGCGATGGAGACCGGAAATGATAAAAATCCTGAAAGAGCGAAAAGAGACTCCGGGTTCCGATCGGGATCTCGCGCGGTGCGCGCAGAGGGTCGTGGATCTGGCTTCGGGAAGATACGATGGACTTACCGGCAGTTATCTGGAGCTGAATGATAACCTGGAGGAGTTGTTGCGCAAACCGCGTGAAAATCCAGGACGATGAAAATACATGCTTGTACCTGATTAGGAGAAGCAAATGACAACCGAAGAAGAAATCGCCTCATTAAAGTCGCAGGTCGCCGAACTGACGCACCGCACCGGTGTTATCGAAGATATACAGGCAATACGAACCCTGCATTTCAAGTACGGCTACTATATGGACAAATGGCTGTTCCCGGAAATCGTGGATCTATTTGCAGAGAACGGTGAGTTCCATTTTCTGAACGGTATCTTCAAAGGGAAACAGGGTGTGAAGCGGTTTTTCGGAGACGGCTTTGGAATCGACGGGCCGACATACGGTGTTTTGACCGATCATCTCCAGGTCCAGGATATCGTGGATGTCGCACCGGATCGAATGACGGCGAAGGGGCGCTTTCGCTGTTTCCTGACGGGTGGCGTCCACGAAAGCAGAAAGGAGTCCACTCCCATACCGAGCCAGTTCTGGGAAGGCGGAGTTTACGAAAATACCTATGTGAAAGAAAACGGCATCTGGAAGATCCGGGTGCTGAACTACAACCTGTCCTGGCAGGCGGAATATGAAAAAGGCTGGGCACGTTCCGAAAAGAAACTGCTGATGGTATCCCAGTTCAAAAAGACCTATCCAGACGATCCACGGGGGCCGGATCAGCTCAAACCGGATCCGGCCAGGCATTGGCCGGATGCAACCATGGTTCCCTTCCACTACCCGCATCCCGTAACCGGAGAGAAGGGGCGGTATTCCCTCTGACGGCAATCTCCAGTGAGAAATCCAGCCCCGGAGGATTAGCACTTGAGCTCAGCAACGGGCCGCGCAGCAGACCGTTCGTTGGAGCGAATAGTTAGCTTCCGATTATTTCGTTTAAGCCTTCTATCACCAAATCCAGCTCTTTTTCATGAAGCCTCGTAATGCGTTTACTTAAGCGCTCGGTTGATAATGTGCGAATTTGACTAATCTTTATCCATGATCTCTTTGGCAGCTTAGGATCTGATAATTCTAACGTGAGAGGAAATCCTGCTTTTTGTGGTTGGCTCGTAAGCGCCATAGCGATGACGGTGCCTGAACGCTTGTTGAATATTTCCTGACTCAAAATCAATACCGGTCGTTGTCCGGCTTGCTCTCGGCCTTTTGTCGGATCCAGATCAGCCCAGTATATTTCTCCTCTCAATATTCGGGCCATTCACTCATCTCCCCTGACATGCTTTCCTCGGCTATTGAACGCTCAAACATTTTATCCAGCTTCGCACATTCTCGCGCTAGCCGCCCGCGATCAAGGCGAGCCAGTTTTTCTTCAACAGCCTCCTGCAGGGCCCTGCTGCGATTTGGAAAAACACCTGCTTTCACCAAACGATCAAGCTGATTGAGCAGATGCTCTTGAATGGTAATGGCAATCTTTATAGTGCCCATGAAACCACCTCCGGTATGATAATATATCATACCTCATGATCCGCTCAGTGCCTAGGAAATCGAGAAGCTAACGTTGCGCTCGGCGTCTGAGCGATAGCACTATCCGTTAGAGCGAATGGATACTCGTTGGTGTCCCTTGTACTTTCTGTGAAGATCTGCGTTCGGCCGGGACCGGACGATCATCACGAAGGATCCGTCACCTTACCCCGGCCTGCGTAACGCGGGACTTTGCGGCAAAAATCGACGTACTGCTCGCCGAAGATGCGAAGCAGGTGTTTCTCCTCCACGAGAACCAGCAGATGAAAATTGATCGCGATCACGAGCAAAGCCGTCAGACACCACAGTGACCAGTCATTGAGCGCAAATCCAAGCAGGAACAGGAACGAGCCCACGTACTGTGGATTCCGACTCCACCGGTATGGCCCGGCTATAGTCAGCTTGCCCTTCTCAAGGCAAAAAACCTTCAGTGCCGAACGGAAGAAGACAATACTGATCAGACACAGCGCTATCCCGACACCGCCGACGAGTACGCCGACGAAGTCCAGCAGGGTACTCGACATCTCGTAGGTAGTGGCGTACTCAAGAATAAGATTGGGCACGAATAACATAGCGCAGACTAGCGTTAATCCGAATACGGTCTGCCTGCCGCTTGAAATAGATCCCCGCCTTCTCGTGCTTGGAGTCTGTCGGCTGAAGGTTTCTCCACACCGTGAAAATCCCATTCTTACTTTACTCGATGCGAAACAGCACGTCCCCTTTAACGAAATGGCTCAGGTTCTGATCACCTTGCCTGCTTTCAAAGAAAACGATATTGATATCGCTTCCGTCCGATGTACAGGACGTGTGGATTCTTCGCAGAGTCATATAACCGTTTATATCCAAGTCGGCGACGAGCTTGCTATTCTCTCGTTTTATAGTCAGTTCGTATTGCACAGCCTCCATGCCTTGATTGTCGATGACTGGACAGGACTCGACAAATTCCCATTTGCCAATCCAGTGACCAATCTGCGGCGAGGCCCTTAGTACGTCGGCTGTATTAGCTTTGTCGGGCTGCATACTCAGACCAGGGTTTGATATTTTTCAGTGAGGGACCGATAGTCCGCTCCGCAACCTCGGTATCATGCGCAGCCTGTGCACGTAGCCAGTATCCGTTAGATAGTCCAAAAAAACGACACAACCGCAAATCTGTGTCTGCGGTTATCGAACGTTTGCCTGATACAATCTCACTGATGCGCTGTGCGGGCACACCAATTTCTTTCGCCAAACGATACTGACTAAGGTCCATGGGCTTAAGGAATTCTTCTAACAATATCTCACCCGGCGTTATTGGATCGAGTTTTTTCATAATGGCTCCCCTTCATTAATGGTAATCAACGATTTCGACATTGTCCGCGCCTCCATCGGTCCAATGAAAACACAAACGCCACTGGTCGTTGATTCGTATACTGTATTGACCCGATCGAGTGCCCTTGAGCGCCTCAAGACGATTGCCAGGTGGGACCTTCAAATCATTGAGCCGGCTGGCGATTTCCAGCTGCCTAAGTTTTCGTCCTGCAACCTTGGCGGTTTTCACGAATTTTCTGACGCGATATCCTTTTGAAAGCGCCTCAGTGTATTCACATTTGAATGATCGGACCATGTTTTATATAATAACGCAATGCGTGAATAACGTCAAGCGTGACTATACCATCCCAATGTCGAGCACCACCGGCGCACGGCAGGGTTTCCGATGCATGCTACTATTGAGTCTTTCCGTAGTACTGCCTGGCTTTTGCGGTAACTCGCCTGACGAAGTCACTCTTGGCAGTTGTGTAAGCTGGGCGGTCGTTCTGACGGGCACCGGAGAGTTTCGTCTTGAGATTGCCGTATTCATTGGCGACGTCCGGATGTTCCGTCAGGTAGTCCCGGAAATGAAGCCGCTCCTGTTCAAACCTCTCCGACCGGAGGGGATCGTACGGCACAATGGTCTCGTCTTCATTCACCACACGGGCAATCTTTTCTTCAAGGGTTTCCATTCGTTCTTTCAGGTCCCCAGACGCTATCGATCAGCCACGGGCTGATTCGCAGGGAATGAGTGGCGGTATCAGTGTTTTATCGCGCCGATACCGGGCTCCGGGGAGAAGTCCAGTCCCGGCGGATAGCGTTCGGCCAGGTTGAAATCCGCCAATCCCCGGCAGTTGATCAGCGTGGAGTAACCCTGTTTCGCCGCTGCGTCGTAGCTGCGTTTCAAGGCGGCGCGAAGCTCCTCGGGAGTTTGCGCGTATTCGCCGCGGACCCCGAGATTCTCCGCTATTTTTTCATAGCGAAGATCCTCCTGGAACATGTACAAATGCATAGCCCGCGGCGTCGATGTCGCCATGGTAAATGTTCCCCAGCAGTCGTTGTTGTATACGATGCAGATTACCGGGAGCTTGTATTTGACGAACGTATCGAGTTCCAGAAGGCTGTAGGCCATGCCGGCATCGCCGGTCACAACGACGACCGGCGCTCCCCGGTAGGCTGCATGGGGGCCGATTCCACGCTGCACTGCAACGGCCGGCCCCATCATCATTGCCAGATCGGGGCCCATGGCGCCGAACTGGTAGACGACGGTGACCTCCTGCCCCGGCCTGTGGGCCCGCAGCCATCGCATGCAGCCGAACCCGATCATATTGCCGCCCCATCCGGTGACTGTCTGTTTCGGATCGATTTCGCCTTTATAAAGAAAATCGTGAACTTCCTTGCACAGGACAAAAGGATGGAGAGTATTCGTGTCGCGGCTGTATTTCAGGAATTGGGCATGGAGTTCAAGCTGTGTCTTTTCCCAGTCGGCTCTCGCGGCTGCAATCTCGGCGGCCCAGGAGTCCCGCTTTTTGGAGGGAAGGCCGTTCGCGAGGGCTTCCATAAAGGCTCTCTCATCGCTGACAATCCCGAGGTCGATCGGCCAGTTTCTGCCCAGATCTTCCTGCTCCGGATGGACCCGAATGGTTTTTACACCGGGTGTAAATGTCCACTCTTCGGCCGGCGGCATCGAATACTGGCCGACGAAAACAACCAGGTCCGCCTTCATCAGGGCTTCGTTGGACATGCTTGCAGAAAGCCGGTGGTCATCGGGGAAGTGTCCTCTAACGGGTCCGGAGCCCACTACCGCCATCTCATGCTTTTCTACTGCTTCCATGAGTGCATCGCACGCATCGCGCACGAATATCCCGTGTCCTGCAATCAAAACCGGGCGCTCGGCCCGGTGGATCATATCAATGGCCTGCCCGACTTCCCTGGATCCGGGATATGCGCGTGATTCCGTCCGATATTTTTGCTTGCCGTAAACCCGTTCGAGTTTGGACGCATCCGGGAAACGCTCCATGGCCACTTCCGCGGGAAAATCGAGGTGCACGACATCCGGCACGCCTGATTTCAGGTTCCGGAAGGCGTAAGAGCCGTATTCATAAATCCGGTTTGCAACGGTAATTCTTTTCCCGTACTTTTTCAGCTCTGCCGTCAAAGGCTGCTGATGAATGAACTGGATCCATCCCTGGGTATCTTCCGAGCTTAGGAACGAATTGCTGGCAAGAACCAGCAGCGGGCTGTTT
>JAFGTD010000100.1 GCA_016934295.1 Acidobacteriota bacterium | reverse complement strand
TGTCCCGCATTGCCTGCGTCGCGGCGCCTTGCATCTGCCCGCCCTGCACCGCGCCAAAATGTAAATTTATTTCTGCGTCGCCCCTAAGCGGCAGCATGGTTTAAATAAATTGGCGACAGGCTGGCCTGAGGTCAATTTATCGGGTATATTAGCCCTTTTATTTCATCTGCCAGTTCGTACTTGAGGTAACTTCATGAAAAAGCGTCCCCAAAGTCGCGTTATCCGGTTTCTTCTGGAAAATTCCGCCTTCCTTATCATCGGAGCCGCAATCGGTCTCGTCTGGGCTAATGTGGATCACGAAAGCTACGAGTTCATCAAGGAAACACCCGCCTTCCATATCAACCATGTGCCTGTTTCGCTCCATTTTCTTATCAACGATATCGCCATGGCATTCTTCTTCCTTCTGGCCGGGAAGGAAATTCGTGAAGCCATGCTGCCCAAAGGCGCGCTGTCCAGCGTACGCACCGCCGCGCTGCCGATTACCGCAACGCTGGGAGGAATGGCGGGACCCGCAATTATCTACTTTGCAGGAACGCTCGTTTTCAATGCGCCGGAACTCACGCGCGGGTGGGCGATTCCCATGGCAACGGATATCGCCTTCAGCTACTTGATCGCCCGGCTGGTTTTCCCTCAAATCGGGGGAAAGTCTCATCCGGCGATTGTCTTCCTGCTGCTTCTGGCTATAGCCGACGACGCCGGCGGATTGATTGTCCTGGCGAGTTTCTACCCGCAGGAAGTCCACAACCTGCTGCCTTTTCTACACGGCATACATCCCATGTCCGTATTCGTCATCGGAGCCGGAATCGCCATAGCCTTAGCCCTGTTTATATGGAAAAAACTGAAAATCACCAACTTCTGGCCCTACCTGATGATTCCCGGCGTAATTTCCTGGCTTGCTTTTCATGAAGGAGGCATCCATCCCGCGCTGGCACTTGTGCCCCTGGCCTGGTGCATGCCTCACGAGCACTCGGATGTGGGGATCTGGGCCGTCGGCGAGTCCGAAGGCCAGGATACGTTGAACCGCATGGAGAACTGGTGGAAGAGTCCGGTGGAACTGATACTCGGTCTATTCGGTTTCGTGAATGCCGGAGTGGCCTTCTCCGCGCTTGGACTGGGAACCTGGCTCGTTTTCTTCGGTCTGCTTTTCGGAAAACCGATTGGAATTGTTCTGTTCACCAAAATCGGCCAGGCGTTCGGACTCCGGCTGCCTAAAGGAATGCACACGATGGACCTGATTATAGTGGGAATCGCGGCGGGTATCGGTTTCACGGTCGCCCTGTTTGTATCCGTTGTCGCTTTTCCCGCGGGGGCGATTCAGGACAGTGTGAAGATGGGAGCGCTGTTCAGCTTCATCGTAGCACCGATTACGATCATAGCCTCGTTGATTTTGGGTATCCGGCGGCGGGCCATCCAGAACAGCGCTAAAAAATAAATACGCATAAAGGCTGGACCGCTTTTCTCACGGCCTCCGGCCGTGCGACCCGGGAAGGTTCGGCCGTTCCGGCGAACGTTGATGGTAAGAGCGCATCGGGATCGGGGTCGGTATCGGGGTCGCTATCGACACCGGGGATCTGCATATACGTTTGAAAAAACAGATTCTTTATTTTGCGATCGATACCGATTCCGATACCGAACCCCGCTGTGCGGGGCAAGCCAAAGCCACGCCTTCCAGGTGTGGTCGGTTACTCTTCAATCTACTTTCCATAAACTCCGAATTCTTTTGCCGCGGCCATCATCGCCCGGACACACTCCAGTTTCGGATCGTCCGGTATGCATCCGGCGCCCAGCACATAGCCGCCTCCTTTGCCGCAGTCTTCAATGAGCTTGCGGCAGTATTCTTTCACCTGTTCCGGGGAGCCGGTGCAGATCAGAGAGGACGGCACGTTCCCCTGGATGCAGAATTTGCCTCCCAGGACCTCTTTCGCCTTCGCCATATTCGTCTGGTCGAACCACCAGACAACACTCCCCTTCGGAAAATCCATTACCGATTTGAGACGGGTTTCGTAGCCGCCCTCGGCAAACATCACAGGGATGATCCCCTCCTCAATAAGAGCGTCCATTACCCTTTTCAGCGACGGCCAATACAGGTTTTCATATTGCTCCTCGGACATCCATCCGTCGGCGCCCTTGTGCAGCGGGAACATGACAGTGTTCAGCGTTGGAAAACTCGGCGCTCTCAACAGGGAATCAATCGTCACATCCGCCATGACCTCTACGGCCTTTTCGAGTTTACCCCTGTTGCGGAACATGTCCGTTACAACTCCGCGCGTTCCCCGGAGCGTATCCCCGACGGCATCGAAAGGAGCAAAGGCATACCGCGCCGCCATGGAAGGGAATCCAAGGCCCGGACCGAAATCCATCAACCGGGCGCTTATCTCATTCCGTCTCTGCAGTTCTTTTCCGGCATCCAGCAACCTCTGCAGCGTATCCTGGACCTCGGGCAAAGCCAGCGGCATTATTTCACCCATGGGTATCTCAAGCATATCCGTCAGCGGCACCAGATTGCGAAAGCTCTCAAACGCGCCATAGACCCGGGGCAGATAGGTCCGCAGCCAGAAGTTGGAGGGATCCATGATAAGGTCTTCGTACTCCTCGACCTTCATATATTCCCCTTCCTTGAACTGATGGCCGGGCGCGTCCCTGGAAAGCCCATGTCCCGGAATGGCGTAGAGTTTATAATCCAGGATCTCCAGGACTTTTCCCGGCAAGGCGAACGGATAGGCCAGCGTCTCCAGTTCTTCGGCATATTTTTCGTTAAAGTCCTTGCACGCCCGGATCGCCTTTTCGACATCGTGCATGGCGTCGTACATACGAAGACCGGCCAGGTTAAAAGGCAGGTTTCCGATCGGCAGGTGAACAGGCACGCGGTCCGGTTCTTCCACGTTGTAGGCATCCACCATTCTCTGCGCCCGCACTTTATATGCCTCTTCGGCTTCCGGGCTTACAAATTCAATACCCGGCGGATTCAGATACTGATTCAACCGGTACCCTCTTTTCTGTTCCCGTGTCATTTCCGCCCAGTTGTCGGGCAATCCATTTTGATATATTTTCGCCATCGCAATTCACTCCTGTATCAACTTCAAATTAGTAAAACCTAATTTCCTTAGATTATTTCCTTATCTAAACAACCATTCCCCCTGAATTGTAAAATCAACAGGCAGTAGGGGCGAACCTTGTGTTCGCCCTTTTTCTTCTCCAGGCAGCCTTGCATTTCGTTGCAAGGGCGAACACAAGGTTCGCCCCTACAATCTTCCATCATAGAAAAACGATTTTGGGGGCTTTTCTTTCAGGCACTCTGAAGTATTTTATATCGTTGTATCCAAGCATCATCGGGTAGTGATGGGGATGATCCACCGGCATCCCGACCTCGGCTTTCAGGGAAGACGATGCCGTGAGCGCCCCCTGAAGCAGGCCCGCCCAGCAGGTCCCCAATCCCACTGTCGGTGCGGCCAGGTCCAGGTACGTCAGGGCAATAGTCAGATCAACCTGGCCGGTCATGATTTCCTTCGCAGCGGATGCCACTATAATGGCGGGAGCGTTCCGCAGCACGGAATCGTATCCCGCATCCCAGGCCGCAACGACCATCGG
>JAFGTD010000099.1 GCA_016934295.1 Acidobacteriota bacterium | reverse complement strand
GGCCGGCACCAATCTGACGGTGGCCATGAACAAGTATTCGATTCGAAATAAATAGTTCCTTAAATGGGATTCCATCTGCAATGGTGCGATCCCGATAAAAGCTTTTAAGCAAATTACCCTCGTTGAGCCGGAACATATTTGGGTCTACGAGGGTTGTGCGCCGTCAGGCGAAGTCCGCCGCACTGAAATACATTGAAGGAAAGGAGAACGGTTATGTCGTTTCTAGCTTGGATCGTCCTGGGTTTGCTGGCTGGATTTATCGGCAGCAAGCTTGTGAATAAAAGGGGAGAGGGTATTGTGATAGATATTGTGCTTGGAATCGTGGGCGCATTTGTCGGAGGGCTCCTGTTCAATGCACTCGGGGCTCAAGGGGTAAGCGGCTTGAATCTTTACAGCCTTTTTGTTGCGGTTGTAGGCTCGGTTGTTTTCCTGCTGGTTTACCACGCCCTGTTTCGACGCAGACGGGCATAGACCGGATTCATGAATTATCCGGTCTATACGCTGGATGGATAAATCAATAACGCAGGAGAAGACAGTATCCGTCCTTAAGTGCAACCTTCACACCAACGTTTCAATGACCGGTTCGCCCATGCCACAGGTTTCTTAAAAGAAACTAGATTAATCGAACTACCAGAACGGAGCATGGCGCTGCGTGCACAACGGCTTCTGCCACGCTGCCCAGGGCAATGCGGCTCACCCCTGTCCTGCCCTGAGTGCCCACTACGAGCAGTTGTGCCGGCAGTTTCGATGCCGCGCTCAAAATTGCCGGCGCCGCCGGTCCATCGCGAAGCAGGCCGCCCCCTTTGGCCTTGAAGCGATGCACGCACTCATCAAGTCTTTGCTGCCAGATTGTTCGCATTTGACTGCTGAGATCCATCGAAGTTGTGCCGTAGCTATAGAAATCACCATAGGAGGGACTTATCACCGGGAGCAGATCGATGGCATGAATGATAGTCAGGTCTACCTTGCGGTGTCGTGCTTCAGTTGCACCCGCTTCAACGGCGGGGAGTGCCGGATCGGAAAAGTCGGTCGCAGCAAGAATCTTTCCTGCAGGCGAGGGCCGTGCCACAAGAACCGGACAAATAGCATAGCGAACGACCTGCTCTGCAGAGCTGCCCAGTAAGTGACGCTCCTCGTGATCGATCTTTCCGCCGACGACCACGGCGCCTGCCCCGATGTTATCGGCAGCCCGGAGTATTCCCGCGTGCACCGTTCCCTGTTCAATCTCGATCTCTATTTTGGGCGGCTCCCGAGCCGTCACCGTTCGAATGCGCTTCAGAAGAGCATCGCGAACCGATGCCTCCAGATCATAGGACTTCAGCGCGTCATCAAGGTGCAGCTGAGGAAACAGGGGCCGCACTGCAAAAAATTCAGGAAGGACATGACAGACAAAAAGCTTGACCTTATGGGAACGCGCAAGGGCGTCTGCCTGACGAAGAACTTCATCGGATCCTTTATCGAGGTCCATTGCAGCAAGAATTGGTCCTTTGATCTGAAACATAATTCCCTCTTCTTGAAAAACGCAGGTTAACTGTCACGGGAGCAACACTTTCCAGTTTTAGAATAAGCTCCCGAATACACGATACCACCGGGTAACTTGCCGTTCTGTTCAATAGTGACCACGTATGTGAACTGGACCGAACAGACACCTCAAATTGCGACTGTTAAGATTTTCTAAAGATAGGTAGGGCGAAAATAGAAATCCGAATCGATACAGCCCGAAGGAGAAAACACATGGCAAACACAAACGGCAATGAATATCAGATAAGAATTGTTTGCAAGGACGGAACTGAAAATCTGAGCGAGTGGATGCATAGCATCGAGGATGTTGCCCATGCAATGATTCTGGCCCGTAAGCCACAAGGCACAAAATGCTGGCTTCTGGTGCGAAGCATTACCGGTCCCGACTGCCCGGATAAAAGCCAGATTTCGGAGTATCCCATTATGGATATCCCGTCCCCAAGATACATCCCGCACGACTCCCGTTATCTGCGGGCAGTGGAGTCGAGGAACCGGGACGCCTTGGGTTTTACAGCATCAAGGTATGGGCCTTGAATCGGACCTGGACATACAATCCCATGGCCCTACTAAAGTGTAATTCTCTAAGATTCACAATCAAGACTCAGTTCAGCCCTGGGTTGGATGATTGCCGGGATTCACTCTGCCAATCAATATATGTTTTTTTGGAGGAATAGATGCACAAAATCCCTGAAAGCATTGGATCAAAATATCGTTTTATTATTCTTGCAGCCGAAAGGGCCAAGCAATTACAGAATAATGCCAAGCCCAAGTTCAAAACTCAATCGACGAAGCCGGCTTTTATCGCAATGAGAGAATTGGAGCTGGATCTCCTTAGTTTCGAAATAACGCCGCCGGTTGAGATATCGAGTTCAAAAGTTAAGGATTTCATTGTGAAAATCGCTCTGGGAGTCACAGAACGATCTGTAGGACGGTGATGTGATAAACGGTTTCCTTATACCCTGCACACAGCCTCCGGAATGAGCAAATTTGACCATAGGTATGAGCAGATCTGAGCTGACCCTTAAATTTCCTTCAAGAATAATGGACACGGCTGATAGGTTGTGCCCCAGTACATGTGTGAGTGGGGGAGTATTTTCCGCTATGACTCGACAAGCATCCGCAAAACAAATCGAATGCAAACGCCTGACTATTGTCCTGATTAAGCCTTCCAAATATGATGACGAGGGCTATGTAATCCGCCATTTTCGAGGTGTCCTGCCCAGCAACACACTCGCCTGTCTCGGCAGCCTCACTGAAGATCTGAATCGCAGCAAGGTTCTTGGCAACGATCTCGAGATACGCATCAAAATCCTGGATGATACAGTACAGAAAATACCGGTCAAAAAGATCATCCGATCCAACCGTCGCCCTCACTGCAGGACCGTGGTCGCTCTTGTCGGCGTCCAATCCAACCAGTTCCCTCGCGCCGCTGATATTGCCCTGCGTTTTCGGGCCGGAGGGTTGCAGGTCTTGATCGGGGGATTTCATGTCAGCGGAACATTATCGCTGTTTCCGGGTATCATGCCTGAAATCCAGGAACTGATCGATCACGGTGTCACAGTTGTAAAAGGGGAAGTGGAAGAAACCTGGGGTGACCTGCTCGCAGATGCTCATCATGACCGGTTGAAGCCGCTCTATGATTTCATGGACAGGAAGCCGGACCTTTCCGACAAACCGGTGCCTACGCTCCACAGCTCGTATCTCAAGCATTTCATAACCTCGAACTTCGGTACGATTGACTGCAGCCGAGGCTGCCCATATAACTGCAGCTTCTGCACTATCATTAACGTGCAGGGGCGCAAAATTCGCTTCCGGTCCGTTGAGACACTGAAAAATACCATTCGCGAGAACTATAGGCTGCATGGCATCTACTACTACTTCTTCACAGACGACAACTTCGCGCGCAATGACTGCTGGAGGGAGATTTTCACAATGTTGGCAAGTCTGCGGGCCGAAGAGGGCATTATTATCCGCTTTATGATTCAGGTGGATACCCAGGCGTACAAACTCCCGGACTTCGTCGAACTTGCTTTCCGAGCCGGCTGCACCCAGGTTTTCATCGGGATGGAGAGCATCAATCCCCAAAATTTAAAGGCCGCCGGGAAGGCTCAGAACCAGGTGCAGGATTACGGTGAAATGATCGCAGCATGGCACACGGCAAAAATTTCCACGCACATCGCCTATATTATAGGTTTCCCGTTCGACACGCCCGAGTCCGTTGAAGAAGACGTCAACCGGCTGAAGCAGGAACTCGGCGTGGAGCAGGCATCCTTCTTTATACTGACTCCTTTGCCGGGCTCCAGGGATCATGTGCGCATGATGGGCGCGGGGGAGTATATGGATCCCGATCTGAACCGGTATGATTCTTTCCACGAAACCACGCGGCACCCGAACTTTGCTCCCGGTGAGTTGTATGCCACCTACCGGAAAGGATGGTTTCGATTTTACTCCTTTGAACATATGCGGCGCGCCCTGGCAAATGCTGATCCCGATAATTACTGGAATATATTGCGTAATTACATTTGGTACAAAAATTCCGTACAGGTCGAAGGCGGCCATCCGATGATTCATGGTTTTTTTCGCTTGAAAGACCGCACGGACCGCCGTCCCGGATTTCCGATTGAATCACGACTTTCGCACTTTGTGCGGCGTTTCCGCGATGTATGTGGTCTGATCCGGAAATGGACCTTATTGTTGCTGGAGATGGAGGATCTTTGGCTGCAAACACGTATCCGCAGCAAAGCCGAACTCCGTCTCGTATCCGAGCTGATGCGAGTGCGCGAGAAGGTCAGCCGCAACCTGCGCACGGCCGAACTGCAGCTCGCACATTACCGGGCGAAAGTCCATATCCCGGAACTTCAGGTGCCCTCAAAATTGGCGCTGGCTTTCCGGGACCTGAACTTAGGTTTGACAAAACGCATAACATACTCCCGTACGGATATTAAGAGGTTTTGGGCCGGAACTTGGAGGAAATGGCGGCGCAAAAAACTATTCCACATCCCGCCGCACAAGATCTTCATGCACTTCCTCCGGGATGCCCAGTTGTTTTTACTCTTTACCGCCGCGCTTCTGCATGCTCAAGCGGAAGCAAATAAGAACACCAACAGACCGCTGATGCCGAATCCCAATCGAAAATAAGGTTTTACCTGAGAAGACTTGCTCGGATCCGCTGTCACAATACATGTCAATTAAGAAGAACGGTTTAGTACATGCTTCCCTAACCGCTCCCTGAGACCAGGTATCTCAAGATAGATTAGTGATTGCATCAACATAATGAGCAGTAATAATCCACTGATGATCAATTTTGACCCTATCCATGATCCTTAGTGAACTGACACCCGTAATAGAAGCAAGGTATAAATAAGTATGGATATGCCGGGCGGGATACTGTTCGGAAGCTGATGCAGAAGACCTGATGAAATAAAAATCGGCAAGTCCCGAGGAGAATAAAATGATCAATGCTCGTGGTTCGGCGGTTTCGATTTTTGTAATAATGTTTTTCATCCCTTTGGTATATGCACAAGATCTGCCCAGCTATAGAAAATATGATTTAGGAATGAATCTTGCTGAGGTAGCGGAACGGGCGGATATAAAGGTGTCCGAGGCAAGAATGATATGCGAGCGACCGGAAGTGATTCAGGAACTGCAGTGGCGACCGGAGAATTCGTACAACTCTTCGGCTCAAGCGGATCCTGTCGGCGGAATCCGGTTCATCTTCTACAACGACGAGCTTTTTCGAATATTGGTTAGCTACAATCATGACCGCACCGATGGGTTGACCGATGCCGACTTAATCGAAAGCATTTCGGTTAAATACGGAGCCCCGACCAATCCTGCTGAGACAATCAGGATCTATGCATCATCCTATATTTATAGCCAGGATGAACAGGTTATAGCCCGCTGGGAAGACTCGCAGTATTCGTCCAACCTTTTTCGTGAATCTTATCAGTCTACACCTGGAATGCTTATCTTTTCGAAACGGTTGGAATTACTTGCCCAGGCGGCAATAGTTGAGGCTAACCGCCTTGATGAGCAGGAAGCTCCTCAACGAGAAATCGATCGTAAAAGGAAGCAGGAGGCGGAGAAGAAAGCCGCAGGTCAAAAGGTCAGGCCGGCTAATAAAGCGAACTTTCGACCCTGAGGAGTGCACCGGGGATACCGGCGGAAGGCGGATTGAATCCTTGCTGCCTTGTTGCTGTTGTCGGCTCGGTTGAGTTCATGCTGATTTACCGCGCCATGTTTCGATGTGGACGGGCTCAAATCTGATGCTCACGATTCCTGCATTCCTTGCACTGGAGGGAAAAAGGAGATTAAATCATGATAGATCGAATCATTAACGAAGTGAAGGATGGGATTGTCGCTGCGGTGGAAGGAACGGATAACATAATCACCGCACTGCGTAATTTTGTCAGGAATCAGACAACGGGAGTTGTTAAGGATGTCGGAAAAATCGGCGTGGCGATTGAAGATGCCATTTCGGATGTCGCTGAGGGCGCCGTTAAGGGAGCTTCCGACATTGTGGATTCGACAACTGAAGCGGTTAAGAACATAGTGCATGCTGCTATTGAGGGAGCTTCTGAGGCCGGCATAGATATCCTTGCGGCAGTCCGCAATGTTGCCCGCGGAGCCATAAGCGGTACGGCTAAGGTCGGTGGCGATCTCGCTGTAGCAAGCGTGGCTGCCGTCGAAGGGGCGGTTGAAGCGGCAGGCAAATTGGGTGCTGATGCTTCAGAGTCTGTCAGGTCAGCCGTAATAGGGGTGATTCACGCCGCTGACAATATTGGAAGTGAAGCTGGCGTCACTGTACGAAAAGCCTTGATGAACGCCGCGTCGCTACCTCGAGATGTCGTTGAAAAAGCGATAGGGGGGAGTGCTAAAAAGTAGTTGGCTCCTATAACCCGCGACCAACCCATTTTTATTTTTTTTGCGAGCAGCATATAATGTCGGCAATCAGACAAAGAATCATTGCTGCCGGTTAACAATTCACATACTCATTTGTATTCGTGACTTCCCACTTTTTTGGGCAATTTGCTCGGAATTACTTCATTGGGATCGCCAGTCGGTGCATGCCGATAACGATTACATGGTTAGGCACAATCGCCGTAGCGGTCCCTATGTGCAGGCGCTGAGCAGAATGTGACGTACATTAAAGAAGGCGGCAGCCCAAACGGACGGCAATCCGCATGGTCTGTGGCGGCTCAGTCATAGCCCCGGCTTATGCATTACGTTTCCCAATGCTTTCTTCAACGGAATTGGTCTTTTTCGATTAACGGTTGGACGTTAGCTTAACCCACCGAACCGCCGTGTACCGACCCATACGCACAGTGGTGTGATGGGGACAGCGGGTGACACTCCTTTACCTATGTCGATTGCTTCTTCCTCCACAATTGATGATGGCTGCGAATTTCGGATTCAACCTGCTGCTCCCACAACCTCTTGCGAATTTCCTTGGCGCTTGCCAGATGCTTTTGGGCTTCTGCTTGATGGCCCAGACGCTTATGTGTCTCAGCCAGGCATTCCCATGCTGGTGCAAACAAGGGGTCGACTTCGATGCAATATCGAAATCGGCAGATTGCCTCTTCCGCAAAGCCGTTCTCTAACAATTTTTTCCCCTGCTGATAATGCGAAGCAATATTCGCCAACGCCAATTCCAAACACAATTGAATCATATCTTCCGCTTTGACGGTGACGATCGAACAGGGCAATTCCCGGCCAATTTTTTCGACAACGCTGCCCATAAAATTTAACAGGTGCTGGTTTTGCCCGGCAGTTCCCATGATCAGAAGATCACAACCCAAACGGCGGAGGAAGAGTAAAATCTCTTGAGTCGGCTCACCATGCGCGATGGTTGTTGTCCAGTTCACATTGTGAAAATCGAACCCTTGCAGAAAACGCTCCAGCTGCGATTGCTCCTCCGCTTCCAAACCCTCGTGTTCGTTCGAAGCTGCTAGCCCAAACTTACGATAAAGTTTTGGAACAGGCTGAATCACGTGCAAAAAGTTCAGCTCCGCTTCGAAATGGCGTGCCATATGAATTGCATTTATAACGGCACGACGGGAAGGCTCCGAAAAATCCACTGGGCATAAAATCTTTTTGAAGGGAGGGGCGAAGCCTGCTTTGACGACCCAAACCGGTTTGTGAGCTTTGCGCATCACTTTTTCGGCTGTGACGCTCAGACGATTACCTTCGCCCGAACCCAGCATGATGACGTTCGCATCGATAAAATCCGCCTGCTGAATAATGTGAACAAACGGGCTGCCGTATTCCAGAATTGTTTGCGGTGCCTCAACACCCTGGGCTTTTATTTCGACCTGAATTCTTTGCAGTTCTTCCGAAGTCGCTGAGATCACCCTGTCTCGGGCCAGAGTAGAAAGTTGCCCTTCTGGAAATACGTGCATTAAGATGATTTTAGAATGAAACATTTTTGCAACCGCTATGGCGCTTTGCAGAGCATTATCGGCAGGTTTGCTGAAGTCAGTGGCAAGTAAGATTTTTTCCAGGAGTTTCATTGCATCCTCCTTATGGTTTCAAGCCTGTGGTGCATACAATCTTGGTTTTGTGATCAGGAAATTTCACACTCACACTATTTCCCTCTTGATCTGTACATAGCGTGCAATGCCGGTTCTTGTAATGAGCCCTATGATCCCTTCATTCTCTATCACTGCAATCCTGCCTTTGTCCTCTGAAATCATGAGTTCAAGGGCCTTCATTATGTCCCCTTCGGGAGCTTCCTCCCACCTTTTGCTATGGGGCACAAAAACATCGGAGACCTTCACCCTTGACCAATCCTCTCTGGGAACTTCTTTGAGCTCCTTTAAGGTTACGATGCCGAGAAATTTATCGCCCTCAATAACGGGAAATCCGCCATATCCGTACTTGAGAAAATAAGCGTTCGCGGCCTCATCAATTGAAATCAGCGGGCTGAGCGACACGATATCCCTCACCATGATATCCTTTACCTTGATTCCCGACAGACTCTCCTGAAGGGTTGACTGCTGATAACTCGTCTGGGCTGCGGTATAGAGAAACCACCCGATGAGCATCAGCCACAATCCACCCGGTATCCGGGTAAATAGCGAGAAGATTCCGAAAAAGATAAAAAATAACGCTATCTTCCGCCCGATACTCGATGCCTTTTGTGTGGCGTAATAAAAATTCTTTGTCTTACTCCATATGGCTGATCTCAGCACCCTTCCGCCGTCCATCGGGAAACCGGGAATGAGATTGAATGCTCCAAGTATAAAATTGATTTGTGCAAGATAAGAGAAGAGGGCCTTTATCCCGCTTGCGGCATTCATCGATAGGATAAAGAAAAAAGCGGAAAGGAAAAAGCTTGAAAGCGGGCCTGCAATGGCTATGTTGAACTCTGCCTTTGGATGTGGCGGTTCACCTTTCATCTGTGCAACGCCTCCAAATATGAAGAGCGTAATGCTCTCTATAGAGATCTTGTATTTTTTTGCCACAAAAGAATGGGCAAGCTCGTGGAAACCGACAGAGGCAAAAAGCAGGAGCGCCGCCAGAACGCCCTTGACCCAGTACGAGGCGGCCGGAAGGTCCGGCGCTGCCTTTGGAAAATATAAAGTGGACAGCGACCAAGTGATCAAACCGAATACGATAAACCAGGTAAAATGCACCCATATGGGTATCCCCATTATTGCCCCGATTTTCCATGCACCTCGAATTAACCCGTTCATAGAATTCTCCTTTGCGTCACAGAAGCCTAACTGGCGAAACAAACCCGTCCGGCTTGACTGTCAGAACTGAACAATCCACTCGTTGGAGGATATTTTCTGCAGTGTTCCCCATGATAAATCCCGGAATCCCCGTTCTGACTACAGTACCCATGACGATGATTTCGATGCTCTTTCTCTTTACCAGTGCGGGAATCAACGCCTCCGCGTCGCCTTTCAGCAAATGGATTCTGTTGTTGGGGAGACCCGGGGTGTGTTTCTCTACAAGTTCGGAGATCCGGCACTCATGCTCCATCCGGTCTTTACGCGTCAGTTCTGCCACCTCACTTTGGCTCATTCTCCCGCGACTCAACAACAATGTCTCTCTCCGTATAGTTTCCAACAATGGGTAACATGCAGCTCACTTCCTTCAATACGGGCAAGTGAAGTCGCCAGCTTCATAATTTTGGTATTGAGGGCGTTCCTTTTTTCGTCAAACGGGTCGGGGTCCACTGCCGCCATTATCCTGGTGTACTTTTTTTGATGTGTCGGCTTGATCACCCAGACAGGGCAGGGGCATTTGCGAAACAGATGCATTGCGGTGCTGCCGAATATTACTTCTTTCAGCCTACCTTCTCCCTGTGCTGTTTTCATCACCAAGTCGTGTTTGTTCTTCAGCACTTCACGGATAATCTCAAGGAACGGCTTTCCAACAAGAACTTTGGCGGCGACCCTGATGCCTTTGGGCAAAACCGCCTTAATGTGTTGCTTAATATCCGTGAGCCGTTCCTCAACTACAAGCTTCTGAATATCCACAAGGTGCATAGATGTAATCAACCTTTGCATTCCCCTCGGCACTTCTTTAACAACGTCAACCACTGTCAGGCGGGCACCGTTGTTCTTTGCAAGGTCTACAGCCCTTTTAAGGGAGGTTCTTTCCCAGTCATCCCCGCCGGCAATCAAAAGAATATTCTTAAATCGTTGCATATCCGTTCTCCCTTTCCGAACTAATCGGAACATCAAAGCACTCCAGACAAATAAAATGTCGTTTTCAGTCTTCAATGCATGTTATGGGATCATTAAGTGCAAAACATCGCTGCAAAAATACTCGGCGGCCGACTAATAGACCGACGGCCGAAATCATGTTTTAATCTCGCTTATTTTGGGATTTGTTGAAGAATCACGCCTTGACCGTGATCGGATCCACTTATCAATCTCCACAACGATAATGATGGTAATAGTTACATACAGTATCTGAATCCATCCCATGAGAGATATGGGTTCTGTTCTGAACACCCACTGAAGGGCAGGTACATAGAGGACCGCAAGCTGTGCAAAAAGAGCAGCGATCATGCTGAACAGAAGAAAGGGATTTTTCAGCAGGCTCATCTTGAATATGGACTGGGTCTCAGATCTGCAGTTCAACGCTTGGTAGAACTGAAAGAAAACCATGGTGGTCAGTGCTGCGGTACGGGCTTTTTCAAGCGACATTCCAGCATCGAGGCGGTTGATGAAGATGAATAGTGTCCCAGCCGCGAGGATTATTCCCATCAGAATGGTCCTCTGAATCATGAGGGGAGATAGGATTCCTTCCTTCGGGTGACGGGGCTTTCTCTTCAACACATCTTTTTCTGCAGGATCGAAAGCAAGGGCAATATCCTGCAAGCCGTTGGTCACCAGGTTGAGCCAGAGAATCTGAACCGGAATATAAGGGATGGGAATATTCATAGCGACTGTTGCGAGTATAGTAAGCAGCTCAGCCAAACCACATGAGATGAGGAAGAGAGCCACTTTTTTAATGTTATCATAAACCACCCGACCCTCTTCGACGGCCCCAACGATGGTTGCGAAGTTGTCATCGGTCAGGACCATATCGGCGGCCTCCTTGGCCACGTCCGTTCCGGTCCTGCCCATGGCAATTCCGATGTGTGCCATTTTAAGGGCAGGCGCGTCATTGACCCCATCGCCGGTTATAGCCACCACTTCACCGTTTTTAATCATCTGCTGGGTGATGACAAGCTTCTGCCGCGGGGATACCCTCGCATATACCGAGGCTGTTTTTACCTTGTGAAAGAGCCCCTCCTCGCTCATCACCTCGATTTCCTTTCCGGTAACCACGACCGGGTCATCTCCGCCGATGCCCATTCTCTTCGCGATGGCGACTGCAGTCACAGAGTGATCCCCGGTAATCATCACTGTCCGGATTCCCGCTTCTTCGCACCGGGCGATGGCCTCGATAGCCTCCGGCCTGGGTGGATCGATCATTCCCTGCAGTCCGGCAAAGACGATTCCCGAGGATATATCGTTATGATGCAACTCGGTCAGATCAGGAGACGCATCCTTGTATCCCATGGCAAGAACCCTTAGGCCTTCACTGGCGAAAAAATGAGCTGCTTCTAAAATCTCCTTCTTCCCAAGGTCTCCATCCGTCAGACAATCGGTACACATCTCGAGCACTTTTTCGGGAGAACCCTTGATATGGATGATGCTCTTATCGACACTGCGATGAAGGGTGGCCATGTACCCTCTATCCGATTCGAAGGGCAGCATGGCGATTTGAGGATGCAGTCTTTCCTCATCCTCAGCGATTAATCCCGCCTTGACAGCCGACACGATGAGCGCCCCTTCCGTGGGATCTCCATCGATTTTCCAGGCGCCATCCTCCTGAGATAGGTTGGATTCGTTGCAAAGCAGGCCGATCTTCAACACCTGCTTCAATCTCTCGAACTCATGCGGTTTGACCGGCAGCTTGTCACGCAGGAATTGCCCTTTAGGTTCGTATCCGCTTCCGGTCAACTCGTAGGTGTGTTCCCCGTCGAAAATCAGCCGTACCGTCATTTCATTCTTGGTCAGGGTTCCGGTTTTATCAGAGCCGATGATCGTGGTGCTCCCGAGGGTCTCCACGGCCGGAAGCTTTCGGATAATAGCGTGCCTTCGGGCCATTCTCGCAACACCGATGGCCATGGCAATGGTCACGGCCACGGGAAGACCTTCGGGGATGGCTGAAACCGCTGTGGCTACAGCCACCATGAACATTTCAGAAAACGTCTCTCCGCGCAAGATTCCCACCAGGAACACGCTGACGGAAAAGGCGATGACAATAATACCTACCAGCTTTGAAAATCGTTCCAGACGGTCCTGCAATGGCGTCTTCTCCGCCACGACCTCCTTGACATCTTTGGCAATCTGTCCCAGAACCGTGTGCTGTCCGGATTCGACGACGATGCCCCTGGCTCTTCCATTGACTACCACGGTTCCCATGAAGACCGTGTTTATTTGGTCGCCCGATGTCAGATTCTCCTTATCGATCACTGTTGTTGTTTTTTCTACAGGAATCGATTCACCGGTGAGAGCAGCCTCGTCGACTCTCAGTTCGATCGTTTTTATAAGTCTCAAATCCGCAGGAATCCGGTCGCCGGATGCAAGCAGGACAAGATCGCCGGGGACCAGCGTTTCAGTATCGACCTCCTTTTCCTTACCGCTTCGAATCACGGTGGTTTTGGACTGTACCATCTTCTTCAAGGCTTTCATGCTCTCCTCGGCCTTGAACTCCTGTATGTATCCGATGACCGCATTGAGGGCCACCACAGCCAGAATTACACCCGTATCGATGTACTCCCCTAGAGCCAAAGTGACGGCTCCGGCGATGAGAAGGATATATATGAGTGGGCCCTTAAATTGATTGAGAAGGATCTTTAGCCTGCTGGTTTTCACATCCTCTGCCAGTTTGTTGGGTCCGTATTTTTCGAGACGGACTTTGGCTTCGGCTTCCGAGATACCTTCCAAAGAGGATTCGAGAGAATGAACCGTTTCTTCAATTTCCTTTTGATACCAATTCATATGATTTGTTCCGAAATTTATTAATGCTCAATTTGGTGCAATTACACAGACCATAGTGCTTACTATAAACGGCGGATGAAAAGTGTTGCTCCGGGACCAACTGAAGAGAATCGGTCATTAAAAATATACGAAAGGATAACAGGAGTGGTTCCGGACAGCTGTTCACTTTTGCTCACCTGATATTCCAATTCTGATTCCAACTCTTAAGAAACGGTATTGTGGCAAACTGAGAATCTGCTGCGGGTAACTCCCTGGAATGGGATTTTAGGGGAGTGCCGCTTTCGGTCTTTGCTCATTTGAGCTTCGGCGCTACGCAAAAGTTTTCCACTTGTACTCGCCAGAAGTGATCCGGATTGGGGTACGATGTTTTTGAATGAGAATGCAGGAAGAAAGACCAATATTACCCACCGAAGGCGTGAAGGAAGGGAAGAAACCAAAAGGGCCTTCCCGGCCCGGAAAATCCGCTTCCGATAACACCGATTTTCATGCGTGCACCTCCTGGATCGTGTAACGCTTTGTCATGTCCGGCTCAGGTCGATGATCTCCATGCGGTTGTTAGCTTCCGGGTGTCTGGAAGAAGGCCCTTCGGTAAGGACCACGAGATCCCCGTCCACACCGTTATCACGGAGCCATCCACAAGCAAAAGATTTCCAGTCCTCAGGGTGCTCCGGAGCATGGACGGGTTGAATGCCATAGGAGAACTGGAGGTTTTGGCAGGTTGACTTCAAGGCGCTTACAGCCGTGATCCACATCGGAAGCCTGAAACGGGCAATGCTCCTTGCTGTAGCACCGCTTCGGGTGGGGACGATTACAGCCGCCAGCGAGGCATGG
>JAFGTD010000098.1 GCA_016934295.1 Acidobacteriota bacterium | reverse complement strand
TCCGATACCGACTCCGACCCCGATTCCTGGAACTGTCCAACTTTTCCTGCCACCCCGGCAGAGCCGAGGGATCTCCCTGAAGATTAGCCTGCTCTCAAAAATCACTCAGCACTCTGGAACCGTCATTGATCCAGCGAGTGTAGCACTTGCCGTTTACCTGCAGGCAAGTGTTTTCGTTATCTGCTTCGCTTCCCGGATTAAACCAATCGCCCATCCATTAATTCACCGGCCGGTCCGGTCATCAATAAAATGCTTCTTAGGCCTTCGTGCGTTAGGAAATATTCCTAACGCTTCTTTATGGCCGTATTATTACTTTGAACGGTGCCTCTCGCTTGAGTATCATATCTTTTGTAAACAGGGTGCCGGCATGAAATATTCAATCATACGTCTGTTTGCCAAATTCACCGGAATAGTTGTTTTTTTCTTTTCAGCCCCCGTCTCAGTCTTTCCCCAGCAAGTAATCAGTGCGAAGGCCGGAAACATCCAATGGATACAGGGGGAGGTGTTTTTGAACAGGACATCCCTCCTGCTTAAGGACGGACAGTATCTTCAGATGGACGACGGCCAGGTCCTGACCACCGGAAAAGGCTATGCGGAAATGCTTCTGGCGCCCGATGCCTACCTTAGATTGGGTGAAAGCGCCTCACTACGGATGCGACAAAACAGTCTCGCCGACATTCTGCTGGAATTGAAGCGGGGCTCGGCTTTGGTGGAAATTTTAAAGAAGCTCAAAACAGATCCGATACGGGTGCATGTTTCAGACAGCGTTGTAGAAATAAAAAAAGAAGGCCTGTATCGCCTTGATGCAGAGTCCCGTATGCTTCGAGTGTACTGCGGAGATGCTCGTGTAGTAAAAGGAGGAAAGAAGGTTCGTGTAAAGAACAGCAGGGTGGTTTCCCTGGACGGCGAACTGGAGCCTGATAAATTTAATGTCAAAGACGTGGATGCACTGCACCTGTGGGCGGCTCAGAGATCGTTTGCGCTGTCTGCAAGAGACCTCTTTTTTACCAAGCCGGTTAATCCCCGCCAGTTGACCTGGAGATCGAGGCCGGACGGAATATATAATCCCCATTATCATGTTACCGTTGCGGCCAATGAAGACTGGAACAGATATTGGCTGGGCGTCTTGGGTGTATTTACGAAGTGGGCTCAAAAAACAAGGCGCCGGATGAACTCCGATCCAGGATCCATATTTTCGGGACATGAAATACAGGTCGTCGAAGACAGTGACGGCAATGCAACAGTGAAATAAAACATTTCAAAAAGAGTGCTCCGGATATAAAGTGCAGGTTAAAACAATAATGACTGGAGACCAGCTTTTATGAAATCAAAAAACGGATGGATTATTACCCGTCGCGATTTTCTTAAATCGTCTATTGCCGCCGGCTTATCCGCAGCCGTTATCGGAAGGAACCTGCAAACCGCGTTTTCAAACACAGGATTGCGTTTCGGAATCGTCACGGACTCCCACTATGCCGACGCCGATCCCCAGTTCAACCGGTATTTTCGGGAATCCATAGCCAAGATGACCGAATGTGTGGATTTGATGAATGAGCAGAAGGTCGATTTCCTGATAGAGCTGGGAGATTTCAAGGATCAGAATACGCCCCCGGTTGAGGAACAAACCATTTCCTATCTTCAAGCCGTAGAGAGAAGCTTTCAAAAATTCAATGGCCCGACCTACCATGTTCTCGGCAACCATGATGTAGACAGCATCTCCAAAGAGCAGTTCCTGCAGAATGTTACGAATACCGATATCACGGACCGCACGACCTATTACAGCTTTGACCGTAAAGGCATTCATTTTATCGTACTGGACGCGAACTTTCTTGAAGACGGCACCGACTACGATCATGGAAATTACGAGTGGAATGAAACCTACGTATCCGAGGCCGAACTCGATTGGCTCCGGAAGGACCTCGCCGGAACGGAATTGCCTTCAATCGTTTTCTCGCATCAGCAGCTTGGCGGCCTGGGAATGACCGACATCCAAAATGCCGAAGCAGTCCGGACTGTCCTGCAGGAATCGGGCAAAGTTATCGCAGGTTTTGATGGCCATAACCACAGCGGCGGGCACAATAAAATTGAAGGCATTCATCATTACACGTTGAAAGCCATGGTGGAAGGCTCCGGCAGTGAAAACAGCTCCTATGCTATTGTCGAAATCAAGCCGGACTGCAGTATCGTTGTCACCGGGTACCGAAAAGCCGCAAGTCAGGACCTTTCCGGGGCATGACGGCAGATGCTTTAGCCCGCATTTCTCACAACCCAAATTTCCTCCAGGAATCCTGGTGAAAATTTGGGCCGGGTTCATTCAGGCTCGGGAGAACGGAATCCTTTAACGGCAAAGGGAATGATCTGGGCCAGGGTTGTTTCCAGGTCATCAGGATCACAGCGCCCTTTTGAAAAAGCCCGTAGCGGACCGGGCACCCGTATTCCGAAAGCAATAGCCCCAACGATGAAATGGAGACGCCACCTCAATGTATCCCTGGATATATGCGGAAGGCATCGATGCAGGGCATCGATAAACACATTATGCGCCTGTTGTGCAAATTGAGCGGGCTTTTTGGTATATTTCCATCGTTCTACCGCCACGTTAGCCGTAAAACGCACATTAAACGCTCTCTGCCTGGGATCATCCCCCGCCTGAAGCAATGGAAGAAGCCAGGCTTTCAGTACGTCTTCAACCGACGGCTTCTTTTTGCTTTCGGCAAGTTCCGTAAGTCTTTTCATCCGTTCCCTGGCCAGGGGTTCCGAATAGGAACGGTAGACTTCATCGAACAGTTCCTGCTTGTTTCCGAAATGATAGCCGACCAGGGCCGAATTCACGCCTGCGCGAGCGGCTATTTCACGCACCGTTACTTCGCGGAATCCTTTTTCGGCAAACAGGACCCTGGCCGCTTTCAAAATCTTGTCTTTTGTTTTCATACCGGTCTTTTCTGGAACCCTTCCGATTCAGCCATGACTGATTTGATGCTTTCTTTAATGATTCACGCGAATCACTTAACAAGTATCATACGTTATCGCATTGAAAAAGAATCCTCCAGCCGGATATCCCGGGACGAGCTGCCGACCATAACCGAATAGGTGCCGGGCCACAGCCGCCAGTCGTGGATTTCCGTATCCCAGGCGGCAAGGTCGCCGTCGTCAAGCTCCATGGCTACACTCCGGCTTTCGCCCGGCCTGAGACGAATCTTCTCGAATCCCTTCAACTGCTTTGGAGGCTCTCCGGCTACGGCCATCTCCGCCGTGAGGTAGGGATCCTCGCTGAAAGTTTCCCCGTTTCTTCCCCAGTGCCAGGTGCGCATAATGTTGATGGTGGGGCCGAGAACGGAGTTGGAGCCCTTGCCGACGAACTCTTCTCCCAACGCTTTGCCATACTGTGCCGCCAGACCCCGATTCCAGGTGGCGGCCAGGGTAACGGCATTGGCATTGGCGAAAGCCGTGACATCTTTTCCACGTGCTCTCGGCGGTCCCGAACCCATGGTTGCGATGCCGTTGGGGCCGTCCGATCCCCCGCCCGCGACCAATTCGAGGCGTTTATTTGCACTGCGTCCGGTAATGCCTCCCAGTTCGGCAAGCTTTTCCTCAAGCGTCATACTTGCGATGGCCTCGAGAGCGCGGCACCCGGGAGTCTGGTTGGGATTAAGCCACGGCTTTTCTTCCGGCCCGGGATTGCATGGTCCGGGATCGATGCCGGGTATCCGGGCGACACGGGATGCCGTCTGCGAAAATGCAGACTGGCCGGCCGATCCTATTGCCGACAACAGAATAATAAATACGATGAGCGCGGAAAATTTGAACTTTCGAGGACCGGTCATAATCCCTCCAGGTTCGAAGTGTCTTGACAGATGAAAGTAAATCGAAGCACAATCCCATGATATTACACGTTTGTTTAAAACATGTGTACAATAAATGGGCAGAGGATTGCTACGACTAAATTAAAGCGTAAATCCAGGGAAAAGGAGTTTCCATGACTCGTACTCGTTTTCAGAAAACTTTTGTTGTTTTACTCGCGGCTGTAATTATTTCGGCTTTATCCTCAGGCATATTTGCACAGGAAAAGAAACCGAGGTTTCCCCAGAGACCGACCGTGAATTCTCCTGAAGTGCTGCAGGACGGACGGGTTGTGTTCCGGATTCTGGCGCCGGATGCCGGCAGTGTCGGGCTGCAGGGCTCCGATATTCCGGGATTAATGCAAGCCGCGCCGAAATTCACAAAAAACGAAGAAGGTGTCTGGGAGACCACAGTCGGGCCCGTCCCCCCGGGTGCTTACCGTTATGTTTTTACGGTAAACGGGGCGTCGGTCGTGGATCCGCGCAATACATCGATAAGCGAATCCAACAACAATGTCTGGAGCATGGTCTACATACCGGGCGCGGATTTTATGGAAATGAAGAACGTTCCCCATGGCGCAGTAGCTGAGATTAACTACTACTCCAAATCCCTGAAAATGCATCGCCGCATGCACGTTTATACGCCGCCCGGATACGACCTGGGCTCCGGTAAATATCCCGTTTTTTACCTTCTGCACGGAGCCGGGGACTGTGACGACTCCTGGACAACGGTCGGTCGTGCGGGCTTCATCCTGGACAACCTGATTGCGGCGAAGAAGGCAAAGCCCATGATTGTCGTCATGCCCGCCGGGCATACTCCCGCAGTTTCCACTGGGGGGACAGACGGCATCTCAGGAATGGTGGATGCATTTTCGGAAGATTTTGTGAACAGTATAATGCCGTATGTCGAAGCCAACTACCGCGTGCTCAAAGACAGGCGCAACCAGGCTATAGCCGGTCTGTCGATGGGAGGAATGCAGACTCTCAATGTTGCCATGTCGGACCTCGGCAAGTTTTCCTATATCGGAGTCTTCAGTTCGGGCGTATTCGGCATGGCGCCCCGCACTCCGGCCGAAAAGGAAGCGGGCAAGCCTCCCGCAGGAGAGACGCCTCCCAGTTGGGAAGAGCAGCACGCCGCCATGCTGGGCAATGCGGAACTTAAAAAAGATTTAAAATTGCTCTGGTTCGCCACCGGTTCGGAGGATTTCCTGGTGGAGACTACAAAGTCAACCGTAGAGATGCTTAAGAAACACGGTTTCTCCCCTGTCTACAAAGAAACGGGCGGCGGACACACCTGGGCAAACTGGCGCGACTATCTGTATGAGTTCGCCCCTCAATTGTTTCGCTAGCACAGTCGGATGCCGCGGAGTGGAATTATGTCGTGGCAATGGTTACCGAGCCGGATTTCAGGCCTGGGGAGTTTCCTCCCAGGCGGATCCGGCCCGGTTCGGCCGTCGCCTGGACAATAGCCAGGCACAGGCCGTTAAAGGCTTTCCGGCGGTTTGACCTGTAGTCTGCGTGACTTCGCATATCGCCGTTGTCCACCCCGATCAATTTTCCCGGCCCTTCGATTTCGAAAGTCACTTCGTTATCCGCCAGCGGCACCACGATTCCCCGGCCATCCACTATCCTGGCCGTGAAATGCGCCACATCGCGCCGATCGGCCGAAAGGCTGTCTCGATCCACCGAAAGTTCGACGGCTGCCGGTGGACCTGCGGTGAAAATCTCCAGTGTGGCGACGACTTCCCCGTCTTTGATCCCTACCGCTTTCAATATTCCGGGTTCGTAAGGTACATCCCAGGACAGGTGCAGGTCGGCCGTGGTTCGGAGTGCCCGGGCCCGCGCAGGCACGTTGCCCCATCTTTCCTCCATTCCCGGTCGGGGGAAGGCGTATCCCTTTGTGCCGATGGAGCGGCCGTTGAGGAACAGTTCAACCGTATCGCAGTTGGTGTAACAGGTAACCGGCACGCACTGCCCTTCTTTGCCCTCCCAGTTCCAGTGAGGGAACATGTGAAGCACCGGCTTGTCGGTCCACTGGCTCTGGTAGAAGTAGAAGCCGTCTTTGGGAAAACCGCAGCTGTCGATGACGCCGGCGGCAGCCCCCTTGGAGGGCCAGAATGCCTCCCCCAGGTAATCAATGCCGGTCCACATGAAATCGCCCGCGACGTAGTCATTTATTCGGACAAACTTCCATAACTGTTCCACGTCTATCCTTCGGCCCGGAGAATACCCGAAAAAGCCGCCCGGAGAATCCGAGGGAAACAGTCCGCTGTAGTCGCCCCGTATGCCTCCCATGGAACCGCTTTCCGTACCGATGACGCGTCGATCGGGAAAGGCTTCCCGGTCGATGCTGTAATACTTCTCTTTCCGGTCGCGCCAGCGATCGACGTAGTTATAGCCGACCACGTCGAGCAGGGAGAGAAACTCGGGACGCACCCGGTTGGCAAGCGGTTCCGACATTATCTGGTCGCATCCCACCGTCATCGGGCGGGTCGGATCTTCGCGGTGAAAAATGTCGAGCAGTTTTCGCAAAGTTTCGGCTCCCTGGGAATGCGACTGGTCGGGGACCTCGTTGCCGGCGCTCCATAAAACCACGGAAGGGTGGTTCCGGTCGCGATGAATCAGGTTTTTGACATCCCGCTCGTACCACTCATCAAAATAGTTGCTGTATCCGTTCCCGCGGATCTGGCCCTTGCCGACTTTCCATTCGTCGAAAGCTTCATCCATAACCAGGAATCCCCTACGGTCGCAGAGGTCCATAAATTCGGCGGAGTAAGGATTGTGGCTGGTGCGGACGGCATTGCAGCCCATTTCCCGCAGAATCTTCAGGCGGCGTTCCCAGACGGCGTCCGGGACGGCCGCGCCCACACATCCGGCGTCATGATGCAGGCAGACGCCGTTCAACTTGACCTGCTTCCCGTTGAGCAAAAATCCCCTGTCCGCGTCGAATACGGCCTCACGAATTCCAATCGGCGTGTCGTATTCGTCCACTACCCGGCCCGCCTGTCGAACCGTGCTGCGAACCCTGTAAAGATAGGGATCCTCCACCGACCAGAGGTTGGGATCCTTTACCGTCACCTGCTGCACAAACCGGTATTCCTGTTGCGCATCGATTTCCTGCTCCGCTTCCGAGGACCGGACGGTATTTCCATCCCGGTCGATGATGGTGTTTACCAGCGAACACGCAGCCCTGCCGGTCCCGTCATTTTCGACCCGTGTTTTAATCCGCAGCGTCGCCTCATCTTCAGCCACTCGAGGAAACGTTATAAAAGTACCCCAGCAACCGACGTGCAGCGGATGGGTTGCCAGAAGCCAGGTATGCCGGTAGATGCCCGATCCGGAGTACCATCGACAGCCGGGCTGGCGGGAATTATCCGCTTTAACGGCCAGTACATTCTCTCGCCCGAAAGAAAGATGGGGCGTCAAATCATAGAAAAACGGGACATAGCCGAATGGGCGCCTCCCCAAATATTTCCCGTTGATCCACACCTCGCTGTTTTGATAGATGCCGTCAAATTCTATAACGATTTTGCGGTCATTGAAGGATTCCGGCAGTTCGAACCGTTTGCGGTACCAACCGATTCCGGTCGGAAAGTATCCGCCCGCTCCTCCGGAAGGCTCTTTTTCATCCACCGGCCCTTCAATACTCCAGTCATGCGGAAGGTCGACGCTGCGCCAGGAAGAGTCGTCAAACCCGCGATTCTGGGCGCCGGGCCAATCGCCGATAATGAATTTCCAGCCGAAATCAAAACTTTCACGCATTCTCGGCTGCAAACGGCCGGTTGAACCCGGCATTTGCCCATGAACGGAATTCGAAGATTTCAGCACCGACAAAAACGCCATACTTCCCGCTGCATGCTTGAAAAGACTGCGTCGACTGATATCCATCGTCTCCTCCTCTTGCCTGGCCGGCATTTTGATAAAAATGAATGCCAGTTAATTAAAAATCGTTTACTATCGAACTGTTCCCGGTTGTATCGATAAGTCGGATTATTGGATTTTGCACCAATTTCGGAAGCGATTTTACTACAGGTCCCTGCGGATACGTTTTTTATTTGCCCGGATCCATTCGCCGTCGATCGGGCGCTTAAACAGCTTGTAACTCAACAAACTTGCATGTGAAAAATAGAGAATGAATTGTTCATCGTCATGCGTTCATCATCCGGAGACATAGAGCTATGGAACTGAGCTTCTTCGACATTGCATCTTTTCTTCTCTTCTTTTTGATTGTCGTCGGCGTGAGTATGTACAAAAGCCGCAAGGAGGAGTCCGGCGAAGACTTTTTTCTTGCCGGCCGCGGCCTTCTCTGGCCCATGATCGGCCTGTCCCTGATAGCCGCCAATATCTCGACCGAACAGATTGTGGGTCAGGCGGGTCAGGGCGCGAGCAATGTCGGCCTGGCGGTGGCCAGCTATGAATGGATGGCCTCGATTACGCTCGTTTTTGTGGCATTCTTTTTCCTGCCCCGGTTCCTTAAGAGCGGAATCTTTACCATGCCCGAATACCTCGAACACCGGTACAACACCGCTGCCCGGGGTCTGATGGCGTTCTACACGCTTGTCATTTATGTCGGCGTGACTATTTCTGCCGTGATCTACTCCGGGGCATTGACCCTCAACACCATTTTCGACATGAACCTCTGGACCGCTGTCTGGCTGATCGGCGGCATTGCAGCCTTATATACGACGTGGGGAGGTTTGAAAGCGGTGGCGTGGGCCGACCTGTTCCAGGGCGGCGCGCTTCTGCTGGGCGGGCTTGTAGTACTGGGAATCGGTTTTTCCGCGGTAGGCGGCGTAGACAGTTTCGTGGCCGCAAATGCGGAC
>JAFGTD010000097.1 GCA_016934295.1 Acidobacteriota bacterium | reverse complement strand
TCGAAAAGAAGAAAATTTTCATGCGAGATCCATGAAAGAAGATGTACGCCGTTCGTTACATGCGTTATGGGAACTTCATCTTCGGGTCTCCCCGGCCAGACATGCGACCACATACGCCGTGCCACGCTGCCGTGCAGTTCGCTGACACCATTGCAGTATTGTGACATACGCAACCCCAGTGCAAACATGGAAAACGATCCGTCCGTATCCGTATTTTCCACGGTGCCCCATGATAAAATTTCGCTGACATTAGTACCCAGTTTCTCTTCGAACGGAATGAGACAGGGCCTTACGAGATCGACGGGAAATTTATCGTAACCGGCCCGGACGGGCGTATGCGTTGTAAATACCGAGGTTCGGGGCACAATTTCCAGAGCGGTCTTCAAATCGACATTATGCCTGGAGATGATCTGCGCAAGCCGTTCCATACTTGAAAAAGCGGAGTGTCCTTCGTTCATATGACATACCAATGGGAAAATCCCCATGGCCTCAAGGGCGCGGATACCTCCGATTCCCAGCAGTATTTCCTGGCTTAATCTTTTTTCCGGATCCCCCTCATACAACCGCGAGGTAATATCCCGGATATTGGGCGCGTTTTCCGGCAGGTTCGCGTCGAGAAGGTACAAAGGAATACACCCGACATTAATTTTCCAGACCATTGCCTGAATGTCACCGACCGGACCTGCAACGACGACCCGTATTTCATTACCCGAACTATCACGGGCTTTCTCCACGGGGAGGTTAAAGATATCGGTTTCGGGATATTCTTCCTGTTGCCATCCATCCTGATTGAGAAACTGATGAAAATAGCCCTGGCGGTAGAGAAGCCCTACGCCTATCAGCGGTAAGGACATGTCCGAAGCTGCCTTCAGGTGATCACCCGCAAGGACCCCGAGTCCCCCTGCAAAGAACGGGAGGCTTTCGTGAATGCCAAACTCCATGGAGAAATATGCTATCGTTCGATTCTCCGCTTTGGGATAATCGGCGATATCGCGGCCGAGTTTTTCAAAGTTTTCACGTACTTTTTCCAGGTGGGCGAGAAAACCATCATCCTCCGTCAGCTCTTCATAACGTTCCTGGGAAATGCGGGCCAGGAAAACGATGGGATTCCGTTCGCATTCGATCCACAGGGAAGGATTTATGCGACGGAAAAGTTCTATGGCGTCTTTCTGCCAACACCACCAGAGATTGCGCGATAACACCTCCAGAAAAGACAGAGATTCGGGAATGTTGGGAAACACCTGAAAGGTTTTTAGATTACTCATCGTGTAAGCCCCCGGAACGTTTATACAACAACAACTGAATTCTCACAGTTACCGAACTGGGACGGCAGATATTTGTCGGCGTTCCAGTCGTTTTCCCAGTTCTTTTCATTTATGAGATAACGGAACTGGTATTCCGCCCCCTGTTCAAGATCGACGGTTACCATAAAGGATCCGTCCTTTAAACATTTCATAGGTGTCGCATAAATGTCCCAGTTGTTAAATTCTCCTACGACATGAACCGTATGGGCTTCCCTTGCCGCTTCTTTAGGAACCCTGAAAGTTACCTTGCATACAGGTTTGTTTTTTAGAAATTGTTTCTTGAGACTCATAATAACACCCCCCCATTCCTGTCATCGATAAAAAAGCCAAAAAGCAAACTCTGGATGAAGTTTAATTGACCGGTTTCAAATAGTCAATCCGAATTTACGTACCCGTTAATTCACAAAAAACCCGGAGTAATTCACTAGCTCCCCATGCCTGCGCATCACAACCGCGCTGCCTGTGGGGGAAATCTCCGTCCAGGATCTCCGGCACGTGGCCGGCACACCCCTTGTTAATAAGAAAAGTGCTGCTTGCGAGCCATGCCAAAGCGGTCTCTCTGCCTTCAATGCCATATGCCCTAACCCACGCCTCGCAAAAAGCGGGGAAAAGCCAGGTCCAGGCCGTTCCGTTGTGATATGCGGGTTTTCGCCGCGAATCTTCATCTCCCTCGTATCTCCCCTGATAGGGATTACAGGGGTCGTTAATCACTTTCTGCCGGTCAACGACAGGAAGGGCACGGCGAACGGCCCTGTCCGCCAGGCTTCGAACGGCACCGGGAACCAGGAGCGTTTCACACTCCTTTACTATCCTGCGGGAGATGTCACTGTCGGTAACAGCTCCCAGTGCCAACGCAAAAAGCTGATTAGGCCTGAGCGCGTCGTCCTGCTCTGCCCGGCTCGCAGGCGTTCCGGGACGGGCGTGGAGGCAGTCCGAAAGATATCCTTCTTCCTCGAGCACAAAGAATTTCAGAATCGATGACTGCACTTGCAACGATATTTCTTTCCAGTCTCTTTTGTTTTCACCGGGACCGATACTCGCCAGAAATGAAAGAGCGGCATACCAGAGCGCCTGAATTTCTATCGGGTATCCCTCGCGTGGCGTCCCTGCAGGATAATTCGTATCCATCCAGGTAAAATGGGCGGGGCTGAAAATCAGGCCCGATTCCGTATCCATACGGATACCGTTGAAGGTACCCTCGATAAAGGAATGCCCTATCGAGAAAAGCACCTGCCGTATTGTGCGGTCGCCGCATTTGTCATCGAGAAAGGTCCTGTTTCCTTCGGCGCGAACAAGATCGGAGCATGCGATAACAAACCAGAGCGGCGCATCGGAACTGTCTCTGTTTGTCGTATCATCACCTCGGATCATGTTGGGAATGGTACCGTTTCGTTCGAACCGGCCGAACTGCTTCAAGATAGCCCTGACATCTCCCATGCGGCCTGTTTTTATTAAACCGCGGGCGAATATCAGCGAGTCGCGCCCCCAATCCAAGAACCAGGGATATCCTGCAATCACCGTCTTAAGATCGCCGCGTTTCACGACATAGTGATCTACCGCACCCTTGAGGGCTTCATCCAGTTTCCATGAGCCGTTTTTCTCAAAAACATCTACCGCTTCCTGGGCGACCACGGGCATACCGTTCATGATATCCGCGCCTTCGGCATCGGCGATTTCCGCCGTCAGTTCAACCTCATCCCCTCCCTTCATGGTCACGGAGAAATAACCGGGGCTGAACAAATCCGAATCGGGATCGAAGCCGCGCTCCGCATCCAGGGGCCGGCGCACCATGTAATGCCACTCCGGTTCCCACACAAAATTACCGCGGGAGATCCGGACATGAAGCGTATTAGATGCTTCGGGAGCGAAAACAAAACGTTGAGGATGAGCGACTACGGAATCCGGCCAGTTATTTTCCGGGCCCGTATAGGCCTTGGTAGTTTCGTGAAAACTGCGATCCTCGATATCCGGACGGAGAATAAGCCGGACCTCCTCGTGGTCCGCCAGCCATCCGTTCTCTCTCAGGGAAGTACGGCGGGAAAAAACCATGCGCACGGTATTTCTCCCTGGAACCATGCAAGTACTTATATGAAGCAATACATGTCCCCCCTGACCGGTGGGAACATGGTATTGCCAGAACCCGCAGGAATCGTATTCAAAACAGAACGAGTCGAGACAGTCCTCACAGATCTCCTGCGAGTAATCCTGAAACACGAGCCAGGCCCGGCATCGTGTGAACATTACCCGGCGCTCTTCGGGATAAACCGGGCTCGGATTTCCGGCAAGGATAGCATCGTATCTGCTGGCCAGATCTCCCCATGCAGTGCTGGCCCTCAGCATGCCTCCGCGGCCATTGCTTCCTAACAGGAGCAACG
>JAFGTD010000096.1 GCA_016934295.1 Acidobacteriota bacterium | reverse complement strand
GCTTCCCGTCAGGCGCCCCTCGCTGTTTATGGATGCAGGCGGGTATAGCTCTCCGTTTTCTTCATAGGTCAGAAGAATGTCTGCGTCGGGAAGGGGGATCCCCTCCTTCAGGTTCCCGGCGCCGTATCGGACCCAGCCGCATTCTCCCAGCGTGGTATTGTCCAGTCCCATCGCCGGCGCCGCCTGGGGGTAGGACCGGCGCAGCTGCTCGATGGAAAAGGTCGTCATGTATCCGTCCAGGCTGATGACATCGATGCTTGTCGCCTCTTCGGTCAATCCCGCGGCCTCAAGCACGTCGATGAGTTTGAATCCGCGCAGGTCGGAATAACTGTCTCCGCCCTTTGATTTCGTCACATTTACAAAGATTGTCTGAACGTATGCCGGAACGCCCTTTTGAACCAGCCCGCTCAAAGCCACCTCGATGTGCGGCGCCGGCTTTTTATCGGGCGCGCTTTGCGGGTCGCCGGGATTTGTGCCGGCTTTGAGCTCGGCTTCATTCCCGAAGCCGTCGCCGTCCGAATCAAGGGCTGCAATGGCCGCGAAGGCGGCTTCATCCCTCCCCGCATTCAGATAGTGGCTGCCGTAGCCGTTCAGCGTGTCTCCCTGCCTGCGGCCGTAGTCCGTGGTACGGTGACAGGAATCGCAGCTGCTCAGAATCACCGCTTTCCCTTCAGCGGCTCCCGGAGGAAGGGCGGAAATCCGGCCGTGGCACGCGTCGCATCCGTCCATCCCGGTTCCGGCCAGATGCGGATATGTTTTTATAAAAAGATCGGAGTCCTTTTCCTTGTGCGTATTATAGGCGGATATTCCCGCAACTGTCGCCAGCGCCATAACCGCCGCGACGGAAACTGCAATACTGAATCTGTTTTTGATAAAGCGATGCATGATTTCTTTCCCCCTGTCGTGTAATCGCTCGGCTTTTCCGGGCGCTTTTGTCAGAAGCTTGATTATACATCCATAAACTCAAGCCTAATCCTTACAAAATATAACCATCTATCATGAATTATTACCTGTAGCAACAGTCTGACGACGAGACTGCAATTTTCATATGAGGAGCCGCCACAATGAACTCCCTTTGTCGAAATTCGGTTTATGGTCCACGGCCACAGGCTTGATTTGCAGGGGCGCCGGCATCATCAGTGAATCGTATCCGGGCCTCCATCGTCACGGGACTTTCTCTTCAGCGGGGGCGCTATCCGCTTTGCATCATCAGGGGGAGGGGTGCACCGGATCCACCTGGAAAGCTCGGAAATGGCGGTTTTCCATTGGTCCAGCGAGAATTTGAACTTCCCTGCGAGCCGGGCAAGCTCCGTTTCGATGCCTTTTTCCCTTTCGCGCCGGTCCGGGTCGTCCCATATCCTCGGGACACGAACCATGCGGAATCCTTTAATGGACAGGCCCTCGATCGAGAGACGGCCGGTGGAATCGAGCTTTGAATCGATATGGACTTCTTCCAGCGATCCCAATACGGCAACGAGCCGTTCGCCGCGCCATCTGCTTTCCGTGAACACTTCATCGAGATTCTGTCTTAGAGAGAATGCCCAGGAGCTGAAAGTCCGAGGCTCCGGGACCGCGGCTGTTGATCCCCAGGGCAGGTTCGCCCGCAGCACGAGATCGACGCGTTTAAGCCGGGGGCGAATCCTTGAAGGATGTTTCCCGCGGCCCAGCAACTCCGTGAGCAGGTCTTCTTCACAGGTATAAGAGCGGGCGGAATCGAAGGGATTCCAGTCGAACGCTATCTTGGCCGACACGTAAAACGGCTCCGTATCGGGATTCGAGCTTCCCACAAGGTAAACCTTCCATTTACGTTTCATGCCGCCAAGCTCGATGGATTCTTTTGGGTCGATAAAACTCTGCCCTGGAAGACCTGCATCCCGAAGTGCGATTTGTAACCTGTCCCGAAATTCTTCATAGCGCATGGAATTCTCCTTTGGATTGAATCGTCCCCGTGCCGGCTATTTAATGGCCGGTCCTGTAGAAATCGTCAAACTTGCCTGCATCCCCTGAAAATTTTGTCTTCGACAACGACGCTTTTAACGAATTGGCCGGTTGAAAATCCTAATTCACGGCGGGAGGTTTGCGTGCTTCGGCCCAAAGACGCCATTCGCCGTTTTTCTTAGAAATGTGGAAATTCCCGATCATCCGATGATCGTTGCCGAACAGGGATTTCTTTCGGGAAATCATTCCCTCAACAATTCCTGACGGTATTACGCGACCGGCGAGAGATCGCCTGAGTTCCTTTACGAATTGAGAATTGCCGTTTACCGTATCGAGAACGACCGAATTCCATACTGTGAAGGCGACTTTTAAGATGGTTTCGAGTTGCTCTTTCGTGGGCGCTTCGTCTCCGGATCCAAAGAGAGGCTCGGCAAACTCGAGGAAGGTCTCGGATATCCTGCGATCGGGAAATGAAGGTTCTGCTTTCACTTTTGCCATCGTCGGTTCGTTCCTTTTACAGTGTCAAATCCGGGAATAGTATAGCGATACTCTTAGAATATCAATACGTCGGAGCCGGTACGTCTGGAACCACATTTGTGAGAAAATTTTGGTAGGGCAAACCTGGGAACTTTCTGAATTTCATCTATTATAGACGTTTTTGCTGGACTGCTTCCCGAGATCATTTCTCCGAGCCGTTCCGGGCAGGCGAGATATTCGTGAAAAACCTCCTGGTCAATCAAATCGAAATAGATTGCGTTGAGGTGACTCTGTCTCAGCCAGGTTGACTTTCCGGTTTCTCTGGGCCCAAACAGGACGTAGCAATTTGGAGGAGCAGTGAAAAAGAGCCTTATAGTTCCATTTTTCCCGCCTTTTTGGATTTACTGATGCCATAATGTCGGCATTTGAGCGGTATTGTTCATGGAATTGACTGAGTGGCATGCCAATACCATTTTCCCGGGATAGAGAATCATGACGCCTGAAAAGCGTCTGCGCGCAATATTTGCCTTATCGAAATATACAGGTCTTGAAGTCACCGCTGATTTTCTGCGCCATACGGATCGCCATGCTCCCACAGCCGGAATTTCGCAGATTCATCCCCTGATTGAAGGCATATTCAAACCCAGGGGCAGCCGATATGCATTTGCCGTCTGGAGCAGGTCCGCGGTAGGTGCCGATGCCGAAATATATTCCGATGAGTTCCGGCAGTCTCCGGACGGCGGCTGGCTGATGGAATATGCGGCCAAATCAGTATCGCTGGATTCAGCGATAAACAGATCTCTGTTCGCATGCATGGAGGACAAACAGCCCCTCCTGGTCATCGTGACCTCCAGGGGATCGGGACATCCGGAGGGCGCCCGCTACCGCATATAGGGACCGGCTCTGCTTACTTCATTTGATGCAGGGAGCCGCCGTTTTCGCGTCACGGGAAGCACGCCTGCGGTAATAGAGCCCTTTGCCGGGGTTGGGACTCCCGAGCAAATTGAAGAGACCTATCTGAGAAGCGGATTAATCCTCCCCATGACGATCGCGGAGGAAAGAAGCCGCTACCTCTCCAGCCGTGAAGCCCGTGACCGGGCGTTCAAGCTTCTGGTGTCGGCGGAGTACGGCCGCATTTGCTGCCTGTGCCGCTCCATGTTCGTTTTGAGGGAACAGGATACACTGCTCAGCGAAGCGGAAGCGGCCCATAT
>JAFGTD010000095.1 GCA_016934295.1 Acidobacteriota bacterium | reverse complement strand
GCCCTTTCCAGCATAAGGGCGCAGAGGGTGTAGCCGAGATCAACCGGATGAGGCGCCTCATGAAACTTTTTATCGATCATGGACGCATGCATATAGGGAATATCCGGACATCCGCCGCCTGAAACGTTGACAATAATCCCGCTCTGCTTTTCAAATGTAAGCTTCATATTTGCGGCCTTGACCATTACCCATTCGCCGAAGTCGATCACCTTAACGATCTCCAGAATTTCAGGCGAGTCGAAGTTTAACGGCAATACCTCTACAAAGCTTGCATCATTCTGTTTCAGTGCCCGCTCAATCCCGAGTTTTTCCACCAGCTTAACGGCAACGGCCAGATCGCAGCCCTTGCGCAATTCCGGCGGGGGTGCGACCAGTTTTGCCTTATATTCCGCCTTTTTGAGGATTCTCTCCGCCTTCATGGCATCGGAGACCTCTCTGAACAGGATCAGGCCCTCGCCTTCAAATTCCTTGTCCTTGCGCTTTATGAACTTCATGCATACCCCGCCAGTTGCATCCGCCCGGATGCGGGTTAAGCCCGTTCCATCATAAAAAAGGCGACTACAACACAGAAAATCAGCCCGATTATCACCGCTACAGGACCCCAGGCTCCTGTTCCGGCGGGGCTGGAAGCAAGCATAAAATTGTGCGAAACGGCGGCGCCGGCCAGGTAACCCAGAACGGTTACGCCCGCATCCGTGTCCCCTTCACCGGAAAGAATGCAGTTTCGCAGGGGACAGCCTCCGATGAGGGTTGCCGCCAGCCCCACCAGGGCCATGCCGAGAAAATTCCAGAGGTGCATAGTGTGGGCGACCGGTTGATCCGCAAATCCCCAGTGGTAGATCCCTTCAGCCCCGAAATTGCCGACCGCGTAATTGGTGACGATCGCGGCAATGAAAAATGCAATGACGCCGCTGATAAGATACGTATCCTTAACCAGAAAAATATCGCGCCAGGCGCCGACGAAACACATGCGGGTTTTCTGCGCCATGAAACCTACAACCAATCCGACCACAAGAGCGACGGCAATCGGAGCGAATGCCGCCCCGGGGCCTTTTTCGCTTTGAAAAATGAAGTCGGGTTTTAAAAAGGCCATGAGAAGGAGTCCGAGCATGATTATCGGCATCATCCAGCCGACGATCGGTTTCATCCTGGAAGCGCGGCCGAAGTGGAATCCGCGCTTCAGGAAAAAAATCCCGACGAGAGCGCCCGCCACCAGACCCAGAAGCGCGACAACGCCGTTCAGGTCTCCACCGGCGATCCGGAGCATCATTCGTATCGGGCAGCCCAGAAAAACCAGGGCCCCGATCATCACAAAAGCTCCCATGAGAAAGCGCATGATAGGAGACGAACCGCCCCTGGAGCGGAATTCACCGAATATTAAAGAACTGATGAACGCACCCAGGATGAATCCCATGATTTCAGGCCGCAGATATTGGACGACACCGGCGCGGTGAATCCCGACGGCGCCGGCAATATCACGGAGGAAACAGGCCACGCAGATACCCATATTCGCCGGATTTCCCCAATTGACCATCAGTGCGCCAAGAATTCCGAATACAATACCCGCAACAATCATGAACAACTTTTTTGTTTTCATTCTCCGCTCCTCCACAATCCCCGGGGATCCTGTCTGGAAATGTTGAATTCAATCCGCTTTCTCAGCTTGATAAATCCCCCGCAATGGCGTAGAAAAAGATGACACAGGAGAATTATGATAAATATATTTTATATTATTGCAATATATATTTTATATATTATGAGTCCGGCACTGCCGCCGCCGAGTTACTTCAAGCCGCCCTTCGGGGTCTCTGTTCGGCGATCAACCTGAAGCGGAGAAGGGGAACTGGGAAAAATGAATCTGGACTACCTCAAAACTTTCAAGGACGTTGCCCGTTTGGGCAATTTTTCCGAAGTTGCCCTTAAACTGGGACTCAGCCAACCCGCGGTTTCTTTCCAGATTCAGAAACTGGAACAGAAGTTCGGAATTCGTTTAATAGACCGTTCCCAGAAGGCCATGAAATTGACCGTTGCCGGAAAACGCCTTCTTCATTTCATAGATTCGATTGAGGAAGATCTCGAACTGCTTGAAAGTGACTTTGAAAAAATGAGGCAGGATATTTCAGGAGACCTCTGGATCATTGCCAGCACTATTCCAAGCGAATTCATTCTGCCGGGCCATCTGGCAAAATTCAAGATGCTGCATCCGACCGTACGGGTGAAGGTGGACACACTTGATTCCATGGATGCCGTCAAGGGCGTATTGGAGGGCAAGTATGAGGTAGGTTTCTGTGGAGTTAAGCCGAAAGAACAGGGATTGGAATCCTTCAAGGTCGCCGGAGATGAAATCGTCCTGATTGTGTTTCCGGACCATCCTTTTGCCAAAAGAAACTGGATATCCTTTGCCGAACTGCAAACGGAACAGCTTATTTTCCGCAGTGAAACTTCGGGCACGCAACGGAGCCTGGAGAAGCTGAACTCCAAATTAAAAATTAAACTTAAAAATCTGGCGCCTCATCTTATCATGGGCAGTACGCAAGCCGTAATCTCAGCCGTTGAAGCGGGAGCCGGTATCGCGTTCATATCGAAATCGGCGATAAAAAAAAGCCTGGCGCTCGGCCTTGTTAATCAGGTAGATATAAAAGGATTCAGTCTGAAACGGGATTTCTACTGCTTCTATCACAAGGAGCGGATTGTGTCCCGCCTTATCAAGGAATTCATAGCTTTTATTCGAACGGAAACCTCTTCCGGCAACTTCTGACACTCCGATTCCCGCATATTCAATACCCGCCCTTCCAGCACTATATTTTATTAAACGGACTCCCTGTATCCTTTTCACCAGCCGGCATTTCCGGTTCAATCCCGCACCATTTATTTTTATTAATTATAAATATATTTTATAAATATCATAATATTATTCTTGACATGAATTTAAAATGAATCTAAAAAAACTCCGGAATATTTCAAAATTTCTTTAATTAGGATAAAGGTCCGGACTGTTCCGATTCAATGAAAGCGATTTTCCAAAGAAAGGATTTCAAATAATGCATCCAGACACGGAGTATGTATTTATTGAGCAATGCCATAATTCCGGAAGTTGGAAGATATCAACCTTCAACAAGATGCGGCGGTTCGGCAAACCTGCCGTATGCATCATGATGTTTCTTTTGTATCTTTCGTTTTCGGTGCCAGCCGGCGCAGGAGTAAAGATCAACCTGGACGACGACAGGTGGATTCATTTAGGCATGCGAATGCAGGCCTGGTACCAGGCGGTCGACACGGAGGAAAATGCCACTATCCACGACTTCATGATCCGCAGGCCATACTTCTATGTACAGGGGCAGGTGCATCCCGATATTACCTTCTTTGCCCACATTGCCGGAGACAGAATCGGCCAGGACGGTGTGGATAATGCAGGGTACGGACTGGGCACGGGGCTGGCCATCCGCGACGGATGGATCGCCTATTCCCCCGCGGACGCATTCATGGTCCAGGCGGGCCGTATGTATATCCCCTTTACGCGCGCATTCGGAACGGAAAGTACTTTTGCGCTTCTGACCCTCGATCTGCCCTACGAGCAGGGGGGCGTGCGCGGGGCGCCCTTTTTCCCATCCAAGGTAGGCCGGGACGACGGCGTTGTCGCCTGGGGCAACCTTGCAGAGGGCCTTGTGCAGTACAGGTTCGGTCTTTTTGAAGGCCAGGGAGCGCCTCAAAATCCCGACCGGAATCTGCGCACATCCGGACGCGTATCCCTGAGTCTTCTCGATCCCGAGACTTCCTGGTTCAACAAGGGCAACTACCTGGGTGAAAAAAAGGTGCTGTCGTTCGGCTTTGGATTCGACCGGCAGGCTAACCTGCAATGGGGAGAACGCCCCGCGGACGACTATTTCGGGTGGACCGCCGATATGTTTCTGGATCATCCGGCCGGCCCGGGAACCGTAGTTTTTGAAGGCGCGTACATCGACATCCGGAACGCCCAAAATCTGGCCGATGCAAAAAATTACTATGGCCAGGCCGGCTACCTCTTCCCCGGGATCGCGGATAAGGTGGAAATCCAGCCTTATGCCCGGTTCGAGAAAACGAACAGAGCGGGCATTGCGGATACGGTTTACGCAAGCGGCGGCATGAACATATTTTTCAATAAACACAGCCTTAAGCTGACTTTCGACTTTACCAAAGTGTCAAACGGATCCGGGTCCTCCCAGGAGGATAAATCGCTCTTTACCATTCAATTCCAGGCTGCTTTGTAGCGTAAAATCAGGCTGAATAGATAGTCAGCTGTTAATGGTGTTCGTCCGCTGGGTGCAATGCAGGTTAAGGCTCCAGGTGTTCCGGCAGTAAACGTGGCCTCTTCAGCGAATTCAAAATTACCGGGGAAGGTTTTCCGAACCGGCACGAGAAAAATACACGGGAAAACACTTGCTCGGAGGCAAGCCGAAAATGCTAAACTGGGCCGATCAGATACAAGCATAAAGCGCCTCCTGTTTTGGAGGCCTGGTTTCCTGCGTTCGCTGAAGACCTGCAGTTTTCATTCCATGAGGAGGTGAGTCAATGAATGAACCGATGCATCGATTCAATTACACAAAATTGACAAAATCACAGATCGAACAAAAACTCAAAGCCACCGGATCCGGACCGGCATGCGCATCCGAATTTTCGGATGTTTTTGCCGGCAAGTCTTTGAAAATTGTGACGGACGACGGGCCTGTTCTGGACTACACCTTTAAAAATAAAAACCGGCTGACGCTCTCCGAAAACAACGGCGCAAAAGTTGAAGCGGGATACGGAGCCCTCAAGCTGAAGCAGATGGGATTCTTCTCTCACATGATTCCCGGGACGCAGAAAGGCTACAACGTATTCGCGGATCTCGAAACGAATCTTGTCACCGTGTTTGAAGTATGGCTCTGCAGCGGCAGAAAAGAAAAGACCCTGGGAAATAAGGAAATCGTTGTAGACGACCGGGAAGTGCAGCGCCAGATATATTTCGGTTATGTCGAAACTGCCGGTCAAAAACCGCCGGAAATACGCCATCACCTAACAAACAGGATCGAAGGCAAAGGGCTGTACTGGAAACAGGATACGGGCATCGAGACCCTGGAATTCTACGCCTCGGTCGTTTCATCCAACTTTGTCGAACTGACCCGGCACACGGACAAACTCAGCTACTGCAGCCCGTCGGATTACGTGCTCGTCAACGACAACATGTTTATCTATGACAGGACCGAATGCGAATTTTCCGGCATCTTTACGCTGTTTGTCGCGGACCTGTTCGCCGAGACCCAGGCCGGCGTGCGCCTCGGCTTCAACGAAAAGGACGAACTGGAATACTACATGTTCCGGGGAACCGGTAAAGTTGTCGGGCAGCTGGCATACCTGGAGCCGTTCGACGATCACGGCAAAGAGCCCATGGTTGTCCAGGCGGCTTCGGATCCGCAATCTCCCGGGAAGGGCCAGAGACTGGTCTATCGTCCCGTGAGAGATTTTCAGTATATGACCGACGAAGAGGTTCACCAGGCGGCCCTGAAGAGCACCAGGGCGTTCGGCGGCGGGATAGATGCGATTCAGCCGATGGCCGGGAACAATATGCCCTTTACCGACATGCTGGTCGGTCGTGAGTTCACCCTCCGCTACGACAACGGCGGTCCGGTCCGGCATTACAAAATTACCGAAAATTACAAACTGAAATATCAGGAAGACGGTGAAAGCACATGGCACGAGGAAGCCTACCGGGCCTATGAAGCGGACGATAATCTGGTATGGTTCAGCCATCTTCTGACCGACAGTAAGCCGAGAGCAAGCGTACAGATCGCCCTGGATCTCCTGAACGGCCTGACCACCTGCATACACTCACAAATGGGAACCGAATATTTCGGGAATGAAACATCCTACTACGCCATATTCGGCGTGGCTGAAATGGAAGGGCTGGAGGCAAACCGCTATGTACGCCACGAACTCACGGATGAACTTGTCGGTCACGCATTCTCCTGGTCCTATTCCGACAATATGACCTCCATGCATCTTTACACGACGCCTCACTCCATGTCCTGGACCATATTTACGGAAAACCAGACCATGGGAGCCCAGTGGGGCTCTCCCTGTATTTATGTCAAAGTCCGGGACGGCGTTTATATATTCGTTCAGAATGAGGAAGCCTGCAACGGCGCCCAGATGTGCGTCATGATCAACACCAAGATCACGCACGACTGCGGTTTCGGATTTTCCGGAGGCGCGGGGGGCGTGAACCTCAGTCTGACCGGCGCCATAGGTCGCCATATCGGACAGTTCCATGTAAAGGAATACTTCGGCCTGACTCCACAAAAGAAAGGAGCGTAATATGAAATTCCTGAAATCCGCATCAAAACCAGGCAACGTTCCGGATCAGCCGAACACAAGGCGCCGGTCCTTTATGTGGAAGATCGGCGCCGCCATACCCGCAGTGCTGGCAGCCGCCATTCCGGGCAAGTCAAGTCCCGGGATCGATCGGGAAGCGGGCTTGCGAAACCGGATAGACCGGCTGTCCGGTCAGCTGGGTATCCTCGAAGACGAGAATGCAATCCGCAAACTGCACCGGAACTATGAACATCTCATCCATAGCTGCAGGTACGAGGAAGTTGTAAACCTGTTTACCGACGACGGCGAGGTGGCATTTAACGGCGGAATATTCAAAGGCAAATCCAGCGGCATCCGCCGCCTGTACGGCGAGCGCTTCAAACCGTGCTTCACAGGAAGAAAGATCGAACCTGCGCCGGGCTTTCAGCGGGATATCGAACAACAGCAGGACATTGTCAAGGTGGCGGCGGATCGCAAAACCGCCGCCGCGAGATTTTCTTATTCCATTCAGGTCGGAACACCTATAATTTCGGATTCCCAATTGGTGCGAATGGCGCGCCTGCATGGTGAAGGAATCATGAAATGGTGGGAAGGCGGAACATATGAAGTGTCCTATGTGAAGGATACAGGAAACGGCAGCTGGAAAATCAAGAAACTGGAATACCGGGTTCTATTAAAATCCGATCATCGGCCCGGAAAATCCCACGCCAAACCGGTTTCCATCCCCCCCTTCTCAAAGGTATTTCCCGAGGATCCGGCGGGGCCGGACATATTAATCGACCATGCCTGACCTGCCCCCTTCAAAACGGTCCGGAGTCATTTCAGATTCCGGGCCGACAGGGAGAGGCCCCCTCTGGACATATTTCGGTGACAGTCACCGAAATTATTCAGGCCTTTCGCCGGTTTTTCGGTTGCCGGCTTCCAAAAGGAAATAGAAGTTCTTACCGCGACAGATTCGATAAAATTCTTCGAGGCGTGCGTAATCTTCCGGCAGGAGGAGATCCCCTTTACGAAGAATTTTAAGAATCCGGTCGAAGTGCTTCTCCGCAAGGTATCTGCTGACTCGAATGCTTACCTGTTGGAGGCGGTCTGTATGGCGGTCCCGCGCATAGGTCATTTCAAGGCAATAAAGAAGTTTTTGTCCCGAAACCAGCTCCTCCCTCAATTGATTGTATAGATCCTTGACTTTTAAGAGAAACTCCTCGTCTTCCGGATTTTCCAGATCGAAATCCTCGTCCTGCACTCCCAACACGAAAAGAAGATCGCTGTCGGCATTAATCCGGATCTGCCATTGAGTGTGCCCTTCGATTGTCCTCTCATCGGCTACGGACCCGTCAACCGCATTCGGACCCTCGGGTTCCCGGAAATGGTTCAATACCTCTACAGGAGGGCGGTCCATGAGAATGTAATCACTTGCCGGAGAAAAGAGAAATTCCCGGCGTGGGGCCAAACCGGCCGATAACCCGGAAAAAGCGGATATTTCAGTGGACATGGACTTTTCTAAATCGTCGCAAAATTTGGCGATCATACTTCGCCAAGCCTGCAATGTATCCTTATTATCCAGGTTTTCATCCGTCCAGTTCAGCAGTACGTCGGAGGAATAGGAAACGGGCATATTAAGAACCTTCACCTGGAAATCCAGAGGATATAAATAAATGCGATTCCGCAGCCGGACGAAATAATCCTTGTCGGGTGCGGCGGAAGCCAGAGTGGGATCGCATAGGAACCAATAGAGATATCCATCCTTATCCGTCACTCCGACTTCAACCCAGGCATGGGCACCGTAATTATCAAAATTGTAAATGGCGCCGGATGAAGCGGAGCTGGGAATCCCCAGGCTGCGCAGCAAGGCGACCATCAGCCGTGCAAAATCGTCACAATCCCCGATTCCCTCGGAAGCTATCTGACCGGGCGTGCGTGGCATGGAATTGCGATAGTATTTTAATGAGGAGGCCACATATTTGGGGGGCAGCCTTAATTAATCATAGCACGGGCAAATTGAAGAGAGAAATACCAAATTGCGTAATGCACGGATTCTTCAGTCAATGATGGCGTTTCATTCAGATGTTATCCATCATACATGGTTTGTTCGGAGAGTGCATGGTACTATGGATATATAATTCTGTTTCCGGTTGCACATATAGGACAGTGCCTTTTCAATTCAGCGGTATGGACGCAACATGATTTATTTTTTTACTCTTCAGCATCCATAAACCTGTGGACAAAACATAGAGGTAGGCGGCGATGCTACCAGGCAAATTCCTGAAGAAGCGGCTCTTAGGATTTCTGTTATTAATTGCAATTTCCGCAATTGCCGGCGCACAGGAACCGAGAAAGCGCACCCCCGGACAAATCCTGCGCCCCCAACATGCGGGCATATTGCTCATGGAAACGCGCATTAAAATGGAGAATCCGGACAAAGTACTCCAGTTTCTGGCGCTCAAGGACGGGGATATTGTCGCCGATATCGGATGTGGAAACGGCTTTTACACATTGCGCCTGGCAGATGAGGTAAGTCCCCACGGCGTTGTATTCGCTGTCGATGTTCAGCAGGGCATGCTCGATCAACTCGCCGAACGCCGGAAAGAAGCGAACATTTCCAACGTCTATCCCATCCTTGGCCGATTTGAGGATCCCTTGCTTCCACCGGGCAAGGTTGACTGGATTCTACTTGTCGACGCCTACCACGAATTCAGCAATCCGGAAGCCATGCTTGCCCGTATGAAAGACTGCCTCGCTCCCGGCGGCCGCGTAGCTCTCATCGAATACCGCGGTGAAAGAAACCTCGGCATGAGCCGGTCTTCGATCCCACACGATCATTCGATGACCATTGACCAGGTCATGCATGAATGGATCCCCGCTGGATTTGAGCTTGTGACCCTTGTTGAATTCCTGCCCATGCAACACTTTTTTGTTTTTAAAAACGCCGGGGACAAGTCGCGCCCTGCTATCCGTACACTTGCCATAGAAAATACTCCGAACGTCTCGACCTTCGACAACCGGTTCTACTTCGCCGGACAACCCGACGAAGAAGCGCTCAAAAAATTTGCGGACTTCGGCGTCAAGACCGTTATCAATCTTCGAAATACCCGGGAACTGACCGGCCTCGGCTTTGACGAAAAAGAGGTTGTGGAAGAGACAGGCATGACGTATGTTCACGCACCGATGGGTTTTGAAATCCCGGATGCATCGACGCTGCGGGAAATTTTGAGTGCTCTCGACACTGCCAACGATGCACCTGTACTGCTCCACTGCACCAACGCGAACCGTGTTGGTGCCATCTGGTCGCTCTATGCACGGCAGCAGGGCGACCTGTCCATTGACGAGGCAATCGCCGAAGGGAAAGCCGCCGGCATGAGTCTCTCAGCCTTGGAAATGGCTGCGCGCGAAGCCCTCTCGAATCGCTGAATTTCAGTTAAAGATATTTTGTGTGAACTTTCTTCATCTCAAATCTGCGGTACCCCCATACTGCTCTAAGCTGATTTGTCCGACAATTTCGAGGTTATGGTGACTGTCACCGAAATTGTTGCCTCCGTCCACCGAATCGATCATGATGAGGTCGAACAAAGCAACTGGAGAGAACAATGGGCCGCGTGTCCCTTTTTGTGTTTATTGCACTTCTCTTTTTCAACAAGGTAATCCCATTGTATGGGGCGGAGTTGGACGGGAAAAGGTTCCAGATTGAGATTGTCACCGTAGAACCCGGCGTGGAACTTTTTGAACGCTGGGGACACATCCTGATTGTCGTATTCGACAGGCAGGAGGAAACCCGGAAAGCCTACAACTTCGGAACGTACAATTTCGACGATCCGGGACTCCTGCTCCGCTACGCCAGGGGATTCCTGGACTTCCGGCTCTCCGTCTACCCCCGCGAATCGAGGATCCGGTATTATATGTCCCGGAACAGAAGCATGGTTTCCCGGATCCTTCATCTCACACCGGAACAGGCTGCGACAATAGCCGCCCGGCTTGAGTCGAATGCCCTTCCCGAGAATCGGACCTACGCCTATCGCCATTATCGGGACAACTGCTGCACCCGGATCCGGGATTCTTTCCGGCGCATATAGGTTCGAACCAGGTCCATGAAGATCGAGATGTCCTGTTCCAGGTCCTTCCGGGACTGGTCAAAGTAGAAAACCCGGACAGGGATGCCGTCATGTTCGTCGCTTACCCGTGGATACACCGCCTGGCTGACTATACCGTTCATGCAGGAAAATGGGCTGATGTCGACAATCCCGCGCGCCCCTTTCTCCCACAAATATATTGCCTTGCCTACATTCAGAACCATTTCGCCAATGACGCCATGATGCGGCAGATAGGGCCGACTTCTCTCCAGGATATCATCGAGATCCGCTTCCTCAGGCAGATCCCGCCTGAACGGTTCCAGCAGCGCCCTCTCGTCCCGGTGCTGAATCCAGCTTTTGATCCAGGCTTTTCCCATAGCCGGGGAAAACTTTTTCCCGGCTGTAATGAGGTTTTCTCTTTGACCGAGATTCGAATAAGCCAGCCACTCGGTTATTCCGGAGAGCCAGCATTCCGCTCCCTGGGATTCGATGCGGCGGATGATATCCTGGTTGCTGAATTCATTCAGCCTGCAGAAGATCTCGCCGACAACCCCGATCAGCGGAAGCTTTTTCCTGATTACGGGTATGGACCGCAGTCGATCTCTGCTGCGTTTCAACGACGCCGTCAACATTCCCCCCTGGGTTCGAGTACCGATCCCGGAACGCTTCAGCACCCGGCACAAATCATCCAGGCAATGAGCATACACTGCATCGGATTCCCCGGGATTACGCTCGTAGGGCCGTATGCGCAAAAGCATCCGGTGGATTACATCCGACGCTATGATCGCCCGCCAGCATGTTCGCATAAAAATGCCGGTTCCGACGGTTATTCCGTCGTACCCGTTCGAGCTGGATGGAGAAAGAACCGGCACCCCGTCATATCCAAGCTTCTGCAGCACTTTCTTCAGATACTGCGAATACTGCCCGAAACGGCAGGGTCCGCACGTCGTCGGTATGAAAAATGCAACCCGATCCGGTCCCAGGTCCTCGACCACCTTCAGAAAATCTCCCAGGACGACGCGGAGCGGAAAGCATTCGTCCCCGGAGATATGTCTTCCGCTCAATTCGAGGGTTCTATTGTCGGAGGGAGGAACTGAGGACGCTTCTATCCCTGCGGATTGAAAAGCGGCGACAAACGCGCGTGTGGAGTTTGCCCCCATTTGCGGAATGAAAAGACATCTGCCCTTTAAAAGTTCTGAATCATCGGACATTACAGGAATCCCTTGCTTTCCAGATAGGCTTCGCAACGGGTAAGGGCGCCGGCATCCCCCCCATGAGAGTCCAGTTGAAGGATAAGGAAAGGTTTTCGTGAAACGCTTTGCACCCAGTGATGGATAAACGAATCGGGGCCGCACTTGAAACAGGTCATATAGATAATGTGAAGATGGGAGTTTTCGCCGACGAACCGGGCGGCCTGCAGGATCCTTCGGCCGTAGTCCCAGAACATATTATCGTGTTCCCTGCGTATATCGATCGCGGCCAGATTCAGGAAATCCATCGGTATAAGATTGATGCCGTAGATATCCCGAAGCTTGCGTGGAATATCCATATTGATACCGGAATCGTAAAGCGTATAGGCCCTTGCCAGAAGTATGATGCCCCTCTGGTCGTTTTCGGTCAGGATTCGAAGAGCTTCATTGCCTTCCCGGATTAAATGGGCGGAAAACATCCGCTGTCTTTCGTACGCCTTTTGAACCGCGCGGTTGCTGTCTTTTCGGCATACGCCCAAATTTTCGGCAATCTCCGCCATTGCACGCTTCACTTGATGCATCCCTTCCCGAAACCGTATCGTCGGTATCAGGAATCGATCCCGTATGTCGGCAAACGCCCTTGCACTCCTCAGGATAAAGGGCAGCGTTTGCCCCCAGGGGCAGAGGTAGGATGGTGTATTCCGATCCGGGGATTCGGTATTAACCAGGTTGGGGACAAAGATATATTCGAGTTTCTGCTCTTTCAACCGGCTGACATGCCCGTGTGCGGCCTGGACCGGAAAGCACGGTTCGGCCACTGCGGTCTCGACCCCCTGCTCCGCCATTTTCCGGTTGGTCACTTCTGAAAGAACGGTCGAACAGCCTATCTCCCGGAAATATGTGCGCCAGAACGGCAGGTACTCATAGGAATACATGCATCGCGGAATGCCGATCCTGGGCCCTTTTGCAGGCTCCGGCTCTTCCCCGTTAAACCATTCTTCTCTCAAGGAAACCAGGTCCGGAACAACAGCCCGATGACTGGTTTTCGGCCGTCGTCGGAATTTATTGGAACACTTGTCGCCCCAGTAAGTGCGTTCTTTTCCCACTCGTATTTCCTGAACGGTGCATTGATTCGAACACCCATTGCACTTGTGTTCGCGCAGTTCGTAGTCCACCTTGCCGAGATCGTATCCACGGAAGCCGGTTTCTTTTCCGATTTTGCTGACTTCCCTTTGGGCCAGGAGCGCGGCCCCGATTGCCCCGATCACGCCGTTGTGGGGGGGAACAATGATTTTTTTCCCCAACAGGCGGCTGAACGCGGCCGCCACGGCATCATTGTAGGCAACGCCCCCCTGAAAAAATATTGCGTCTCCAATCCTGCGGCCCCGGACCACGCGATTCAGGTAGTTGAGCGCGATGGAATAAGCGAGTCCCGCAGCCAAATCTGATTTTGCCGCTCCCCGCCTGAGATGACTGATCAGATCCTTTTCCATAAAAACGGTGCACCGCTCCCCCAGGAGAGTCGGCTTTTTCGCCTCCAGAGCCAGCGCGGCGAACTCCGATTCGATCCTTATGCCGAGACGCTCCGCCTGCTCTTCAAGAAAGGATCCGGTGCCTGCGGAACACGCTTCGTTCATGCTGAAATCGACGACGATCCCTTTCTCAAGACGGATGAATTTTGCGTCCTGGCCGCCGATTTCAAATATCGTATCAACATCCGATTTCAAATAGGTGTCGGAGACAAAGGCTGCTCCCGTCTTGTGGGCGGTGATTTCATCGTAAACGGCGTCGGCGCCGATAATGCATCCGATCAGGTCTCTGCCGGAACCGGTCGTACCCGCTCCCTGAATCCGGATCCGATCGGCGAGTCTCTCCCGAATCTCTGTCAGCCCGTTGCGGACGACATCTATCGGGCGGGAATTCGTGCGCAGGTACAGCGAGTGTATCAAATCTCCCCGGGCGTCGATGACAGCGAGGTTCGTGCTTATGGACCCGACATCGATTCCGAGATAGGCTTCAACCGGTATGGAACGCCTCCGGAACGAATACGCTTCCGCCCGGTCCCGAAGAAGCACCAGGTTGTCCGTTGAAAGCGGAGGACTGCCTTCGCAGGAATACGTTTCCTGCTGAAGCACTTTGTCGAGATTTTCCAGGCATGAGGCTGAACTCGAGCCTGAGGTTTTGTTTCCCTGAGCTCCCGCCTCGTTCAGCGCCGCACCTATGGCGGACAACCAGGAATGGGTATCCGGTATAACGAGATCCTCCATCCCAAGATTGAAGACATTCTGAATAGCCTGGATAATGCCCGAATTGGCAGCCATGCCTCCCGCCACAATCACAGGCGGTATGATGCGCTTTCCCTTGAATACGGTTCCCTTGAAATTCCTGACTACAGCCTCGCAGAGTCCTTTCAGGATCTGCTCCGGAGTATACCCCCGCTGCTGCGCATGAATCATATCGGTTTTGCTGAACACCGTACAGCGTCCGGCAATGGCGGGAAAAGCGTCCACGGAGAGGACCAGTTCGCCTATCTCTTCGACCCTGGTTTGAAGGCGCGAAGCCTGCTGATCCATAAAGGCCCCGGTACCGGCAGCGCAATCACCATTTCTCTCATAGTCGAGGATCCCCAACCGACGGTCTCCATCGGACGCGACACGGATATATTTTGAGCTGTTACCTCCCATTTCAATAATCGTACGAGCATCTGGGTACTGAGCACCTACCCCGCTGACAAGAGAGTTCAATTCGTTGTCGAACTCGAGGCCGAGGGATTCGGCGAGGGATTGTCCGCCCGCACCGGTGATCCTGATGCCGCCGACGGCGCTGCGGGGAATCCGCTCAAGCATTTTATCCAGTATCTGTACCATCACCCCGGCCGGCTGTCCCAGGATTCTCCGATACTTCGAAAGAAGAACCGGTCTGCCTTCCAGTCCTCCATTCCCGCAAAAAAAGTCATTATTGGAACAACCGGCATTTTCGAGGATGCTCCTGTCCGAAGAAGAACCGACTGCCGCCACCTTGATGCCGACTGATCCAATATCAATACCGATGTAAATCACGCCGTCACTTCCCGGAAATCTTTAGCGCCTGTGGCCGAATACCACGATATATAACTGTTCTTTACATATACTAAGGAAATCTGTGTATGCCGTGCATAATGCTTTATACGGATAGAATAATCAACGGGTGTCTGGGAGTACTCCCGGATTTTTGGTCGGAAAGCAAATATCAGGGCTGAGATCGCCAACAGGAAATAGGCCAAATGACGGCATCCTTCCATTTATCGGCCGGTCGTTACATACTCAAAGGCTCCGCCTTCGATATCCGGCTCAGGGCGGTGCGGAGCGGATAGGAGCCGATCTCGGGATTGCAGTGGTCCGGGTCGTCGCTCATGCACACGTTTTTGTAATGGCCCGCCTATCGGAGTCCGCTCACGACCGTCCACCATCGTGCAAACGACATAGAAGATACCGTCATGATAATTAATGGCGGGAGCGAATATCCCGCGGGAAACGCCGAGGCCTCCGTACCGGAGCTGTTCGGGGCGGTGAATCCCATGGCCGGCCTGATCCCGGTTCACAAGGTCGCGACTGTGGAAGACGGGTATGCCCGGGAAATACGCAAAAGTTGAATTCACAAGATAATAGTCTTTACCGACGCGGCAGATGCTCGGGTCAGGATAAAATCCGGCCAGAATCGGATTGGAGTATTCTCCGGATCCCGGGGGCGCCTTTTCGTAACCTTTGTCCTCGCCCCGGTAGATAAAAGAATCAAATCCTACCCATTCGAGCGATTTTTCGGCAAACGGGAATACGACAGTCGACAACGACGCAGCCAATACTCCGAATACGATCAACACAGATACAGAGCGAGGTTGCTCTTTCTTCAATCGGTTCCACATTGTCCTGTAATAAATCATTCTTACCTTCAGCTACTCCTCACCAACCGGGACCCAGACCTTCATCTTGCCGATCCCCCTGTTGGACCAGCGGTAGTAGGGGACGGCTTTAACTTTTTCATTGCGCAGGGTTACCACGCCGCCCAGCAGGTCCTTTTCCATTTTGGGGCTGAAGCTTTCCGACGGGACAATCCGGAGATGATCCAGGTCCTCTTTTTGATCCACTTGTTCAAAAGCATAAACAAGAGGCCCGTATTCCAGCGCAATTTTCCCCAGATCCTCAGTCACGGCAGGATCCGCGACCACTTTGCGCGCAATCATTGGAAATTTGAGGCTCAATTCATCTCCATCCCAGATTTTTTCCAACACCAGATAGCCATCCTCCACCGACAGCTCCACCGATTTTTGATTAATTCTGACAAAGACCGGATCCGTTTTTTCCTCAAGATATGTATACAAATTACCCGGCATAACCTCTTTACCGATCCAAGACGGAATCCTCAGCTTGAGAATCGCCGGGGCATCTTTCGTTGAAGACACGTGGATATTGACGGCGCCGTCCCAGGGATATTGCGTTTCCTGCCGTATTTCCAGAACTGTATTTTCAAGCGGCACACGGGCCTCGCTGCCCGCGTAAAGATTCACGTACAGGGTGTCCGCGGATTTGGAATACAGAAGCCCGGCTACCGAAGGGATAAACCGAATCAGGTTGGTAGGGCAGCAGGAGCAGTCAAACCAGTTTTTCCTGGTGCGCGCCCCCTGGTTGAACGTGTATTCCCCATCGGACTCCAGGGGATTCGGGTAGAAGAAATGCGTGCCGTCCAGGGACAATCCTGCCAGAAGCCCGTTGTACAGTGTACGTTCCATTACATCCAGGTACTGAACCCGGCCCGTTTTGCAGTGCAGCCGGTGGTTCCAGTACACGCTGCCGATTGCGGCGCACGTTTCATTGTAGGCCGTAAGATTGGGCAGTTCGTAATTCCTGCCGAACGCCTCCCCCTCATGTTTGGCTCCGATTCCTCCCGTAAGATATATCTTTTTCCCCACCATATTCTGCCACAGCTTGTCCACGGCCGCTGCATACGCTTCATCCTTCATAAGCACGGCGATATCCGTCATGGCGGCATACATGTACATGGCCCGGACCGCGTGCCCCACGACCTCGTCCTGCTCGACAACGGGCAGGTGATCCTGGGAGTAGGCGGCCGACAGATAATCATCATTGAGTTTGTGGTGTTCGGGCCTTCCGCGGCTGTCCAGAAAATATTTAGCAAGCCTTAAATATTCTTCCTTTCCCGAGGCGTAATACAGTTTGATCAATCCTGATTCTATGATCTGATGTCCGGGTACCGCGGCTATTTTCTCTTTTTCGTCTCCAAATGTTTTTACAACCAGGTCCGCATTTTTGTACGCGATATCCAGGAAATTCTTTTTGCCGGTTGCCGTGTAATGCGCGTACGCGGCTTCATATAAATGACCGGCGTTGTACAGCTCGTGGCTGGATTCCAGCGATTCCCAACGCCTTCCCTCAATGACTTTGACCCAGGGTGCCGGAGGCTTCTTTGGATTTATGGTGCGCCATGTAGTCAGGTAGCCGTCCGCCTCCTGCCCAATTCGGATAATTTCGATGATATCTTCCAGCTCCTGCTCCAGCTCGGGATTGGGGGCGCTGATGAGAGACAAGGATGCGCCCTCGATAATTTTATAGACATCCGTATCGTCAAACGGCATCTGACCTTTGACCTCACCCTCCATTCGTCCGCCCGCAATCAGGAAATTGTCCAGCCGGCCCTCTTCCCTGCATTTCTCCAGGGCATAGGGGATTGTCTTTTCCTGAACTCGCTTGACAATCGGGAGCCAGAACTGATCGGCGAGTTTTACATCGCGCAGATCCACCGGAGTTACGGGGTAGATTCCTGTCGCGGCGGCTGTATGCCGCTTCTCTCCGGATGCACAGGAGAGGCCGGTCACGGCGACAAATAGTAACAACAAAAGCGCGGTGCCGAATTTGGCCGGGCCCATTCCGTGGAGGTTGTTTCGAACAGTATCAACGAGAAGACTTAGATGTTTAGCCATAACAGAATCCTTTAATAAACACCCATCATCCGATATGCCTCAGGAAATTAAAACAACACCGGAATCTTTATCGACAGGATTCCAATCGGAGTCCGGGCTGTCCGGAAACAGAAGCCCGCGGAGACATAATGGCCGGATGAGCCCTTTCAGATGGCCATGGCTGCATCGTAAGCACTGGTCACTGCGTTCCAAACAGTGCCTGACATGTCGCTGCTGTCGCCCACGACATAGCACTCGGCAACCGCGGGCCTCAAACGATTGACCGCGTCCGCATCCACCATGGTTCCGAGCGAAAGAACGACCGTATCGAAAACCAGTTTTTCTTCACGGCCCTTATGGGTTACAACCGCGTAATCCTGTGTCACGTCCGCCAGTTTTGTTTCGGTCCTCAAATCAAGGTTATATTCCTCAAGAATATTGAAAAGGGCATAGGCATTGATCGGCGAAGATCCCAACCCAATTTCCTCCCTGGGCAGAGCGTCGATCAGGGTCACCTTCTTGCCGGATTGAAGGAATTGCAGCGCGGTTTCACAGCCGGTCAAGCCGGCTCCCGCTATCAAAACACTGCCACCGATCCGGGCGCTGTCGCCGTCAATATCCCCAACCCAGACAACCCTGGATTTATCCTTACAGGTGAGATCCGGGATCACCGGTTTTCCCCCTATAGCCAGAACCATCGCGTCGGCCTTTTCTTCAGCAATAAGATCCGCCGTGGCTTCGGTGCCGATTCTCAGGTCGATGTTCTCAAGGCGGGTGGTCATCCGAATGGACCAATCGAGATACCGTTTCAGATCGGACTTAAAGGGAGCCTTGACGGCGCTTATAAGAAGACCTCCCAGGTAAGGAGCTTTCTCGAACAGCACCACTGCGTGCCCGCGCTCCGCCATGGTTCTGGCGGCTTCCAGGCCTGCCGGCCCGCCGCCTACAACCACAACCTTTTTCCTTCTGCCGGGAGCGGGACGGTTCCCATAATCCTGTTCCCGTCCAAACAAAGGATTTACGGCGCATCGTGGAGGCTTCGATCCGAAATGGCTTCGACTGATGCAGGTATTGCACCGGATACAGGGACGGATTTCGTTCTCCCGCCCCCGCTCCAGTTTATGGACTGTATCAGGATCGGCAATGAGTTGACGGCACATGGCAACCATATCCACTTTGCCCGAAGCGATCGCCTCTTCAGCCTGATCCGGAGTGACGGCGCCTACACAGCTTACCGGAATGCGAAGGGCTTTCTTGAATTGCTCCGCGTATTCAATGTTGATTCCGTGATCCATGTAAGCAGGAGGAAGAATAAAGGGGGTCAGCTTATTAATGGCAAGATTGCCCCTGGAAATATGCAGAAGATCGATCCTGTCCTGAATGACCTTGGCGAACTCAATCACCTCTTCAATATCAGGGGAGCCGGGGACCATGTCGACTGCGCTGAGACGGTACTCGATCGCCAGCTTGTCTCCGACCTCGGCGCGGATGGCATTGAGAACTTCTTCGGCAAAGCGGCAGCGGTTTTCGAAAGATTGGGGGCCGTATTGATCCGATCGCTTGTTAAAAACCTTGGAAAACAGCAGGGCGGGCAATTGACAGTGCGCGCCGTGGATCAGGACCATATCGCCACCGGCTTTCAGGACATGACGCGCCGCTACTGCATAATCCTCGATAAAATCCTGAAGCTCTTCCAGGGATAGAAGATTGCAGTCGATTTCCATGGGAATCCCTACGGAGCTTTCCACTTCATGTGTGCCGAAATAGGACGCGATCGGCACCAGCTCCACGCAGGCTTTTGCGCCGTATCGCTTTACCGCTTCGCACCATTCGGACAGGTACGTAACAATCCACTCGTCGCTCATTCCCACAATATGGCGTGCCGCAGGCGGCAGCACTTTATTGATGAAGCCGCTGCCCATGGTGACGGTTGCCGCACCGCCGACTGCAACGGGTTTGGAGGCCTCTATCTGCTCTCGGGTAACGTGATTGTCATAGGAAGCCAGGAAGTTGTATGTGGGAGCATTGGTGATTCGATTTTTAAGAGTTAATTTCCCAACCTTAATGGGCTGAAATATGTGCGGATATTTATTCGTCGGCATCCGGGTGCTCCCTGCATCGTTTAGAAATGCGGTATAAGGGCGAACACGGGTTCGCGCTTGTCCAAATCAGTTTCTGTCGCGAAACGAATGCAATCAAATATCGTAATCTGGGGTTTCTTTGGAGTGCGCAAGCTTGCTTGCGCCTTATATTGCCTGTATTCAATAATTTATGAAGGCGGCAGCAAGCTGCCGCACTCCAAAGAAAGTCGCCGCCAATCGCCAAATTTAAAAATTATGCCTGTTTCGCGACAGAAACAAATCAGCGTTTTTGTTTTAGGTCCGAAGGATCAGGCTTCACCCCTACATTCTTCCGAAGACGGATAGCGGGCGGACAAAATGTTCATCCCCATTATTTCATCAGGTTCTCCAAAGGTTCCTTCACGGCTTTCGCCCAGATTTCATAACCTTTGGCAGTCGGGTGCAGCGCATCGCTCATGACATCCTCTGGAATATTCCCCCCGGCGTCCAGGAACTTCGATCCGATATCCAGGTAATGGACGCGGTCGCCGTCATCCAGCTTTGAGATAATGTCGTTGATTCTGGCAATGGTCGCACGAACCGGGTCGCCCGGCTTGTTCCGCGGGAAAACGGCCAGCAGGAGAATTTTCGCTTTCGGAAAATCCTTCTGCAATTCGAGGACAACGGCGCCGATTCCTTCAGCAATTTCCTCCGCCGTATTTCCGCCCCCCCCAAAGCCGCCGCCGGTATTATTGGTGCCGATCATGAGCATCACGGCTTTGGGACTGAACCCCTGTCCCTCGCCGTTCTGCAGGCGATAAAGAACTCCCTGGGTCGTGTCTCCCGCGATGCCGAAATTTGCTACTCTCAGGTGCCCGAAATATTTGTCGAGAACAGGCTTGCCTGCGTAGGCCCCTTCCGTGTTGCGCCAGAAATCGGTTATGGAGTCTCCCATGAACAGGACGTCGATTTTCCCCTGCCGGGCCACTTCAAGATTGGCCTGATGCTTTTGTTGAAAAAACGGCGCCAGGTTTGGGACTATAGCGGAATTTGGGGGCGGAACCCGTACCGCGATCAAACCCGGAAATTTCCGGTTGATCTCTTTGACTGCGGGATCCGCGCTTTCGAGAAATTTTGCCAGGGCCTGCTCCGCCAGCTTCACTTCAGAAGCAGTCGGTCGCGGTATGGCAACGGCTTCCGGAACCGGAGCGGGTGCAGCCGGTTGGCCCTGCCCGAAGGCATTGATTCCGTAGAGGCCAACGATAAAAAGAATTGCCTGGCTGAGAAGCAAAGAAAATGACATGGGTCGATTGTAACGTTTCACTCCGTACCTCCAATTGAATCGGGAAAAAAATTCGTTAAGATTTTACATAACACTATAGGCAATGGTATCGCTGAAATTATCTTACCGGGCTTCCTCCGAAACGCACTCAAAGTTGGCCGCATCGTCGGTGCTGCCCGAACCCCTGTATTTGGCAACCTGCGGATAGGGACAGAGCGGGCGCGACACCGGTTTCTGATTCGGAGGACTGCCTGCAATGATCCGTTCCGGAGCCTTCCCTGTTTCCACCCATTGGTCTATTACGGAAAGCATATCCGCGACACCCGCTTCGCCGCCGCCGCAGTGGCCCGCGCCGGGAATCATGAAGAGGCGGACCGAATCCACCGCTGTATCCGGATCCATATCGGAAATCATCGATTTAT
>JAFGTD010000094.1 GCA_016934295.1 Acidobacteriota bacterium | reverse complement strand
TCGACCAGGGGCAGCCGGGCTTCCCGGAGGAAGTCATCACGGAGTACTGTAAGGCCCAAAAAATTCCGGTTCGCATCATTCGAAAAGATACCTACTCGATCGTTAAAAGGGTGGTTCCGGAAGGGGATACGACCTGTTCCCTCTGCTCCCGCCTGCGCCGGGGTATCCTTTATAATGTCGCGGTTAAAGAAAAATGCTCGAAAATCGCCCTGGGGCACCATGCCGACGATATTCTGCAGACTTTCCTGCTCAACCTGTTCTTCGAGGGGAAACCACGCAGCATGCCGCCCCTGCTCGAGAGCGAAGACGGCCGCAATATTGTGATCCGGCCGCTGGCATACTGCTGGGAATCCGATATCGAGGCCTTCGCGGAAATGCAGCAATACCCGGTTATCGCCTGCAGCCTGTGCGGATCCCGGGAGAACCTCAAGCGAAAACGGATGCAGCGCCTGCTGGACGACCTCCAGAAGGAAATTCCGAATATCCGGCATTCCATCCTGTCGGCTGTCGGAAAGCTGCCCCAGTCGACAAAAGAAGAGGACGCTATTGAGAAAGAACCTTCGGTACGCATTGTTTGACCTGGACAATACCATCTACCCGAAATCGTGCGGCCTGATGCACGAAATCGGCAATCGCATCAACCGCTATATGGTTGAGCGCCTTGGAATCGATGAAGATGAGGTAAGCCGGAGAAGGGTGGCGTTTCTTAAAAAATGGGGAACGACGCTGAATGCCCTGCGTCGCCACTATAGTGTGGATCCGGATGAATTCCTGGACTTCGTTCACGATATCCGGCTCAATCAGTATCTCCAAAAAGATCCGGCGCTGGATGGCATGCTCGGACGCTTGAAATTAAGAAAGGTCGTCTTCACCAATGCCGATGCCCGGCATGCCCGGCGCGTTCTGTCCCATGCCGGCGTCCTGCGGCACTTCGAAATGATTTTAGATATCCATATGCTGGATTTCATAAACAAACCGGATCGTCGGGCCTATTCCAGGATTCTGGATTTTATCGATGCCCGACCCGAGGAGTGCATTCTGATAGAAGACTCTCCCGTAAACATACATACTGCAAAAGAACTTGGAATGGTTACGGTGATGGTCGGCAGTGAAGACCGGGTGGATGGAGCGCACTACCATATCCAAAGAATCACGGACTTTGAAGACCTTCTCTCCTCGATTCCCGAATAATTCTTTAAAGGGCGAACACAAGGTTCGCCCCTGCTTTTTTGACGAGGCCGGAATGAGGGCGAACACAAGGTTCGCACTTACTTCATTGATGAAATCGAATTGAGGGCGAACACAAGGTTCGCCCCTACTTCGGTGCGTTTTTATTTTGTCGCGGTTTTGGGCAGGTAAGGGAGGAATTCCGGCGGCGGTTCGGTTGTGAATTCGACAGGTGTGCCCAGTATCGGATGGGTAAATCCGAGGTGGAATGCATGCAAACCGAGTCTTCCGAGAGGATCCATCCCCCCGCCATAGGACCGGTCTCCCACAACCGGGTGCCCGATTTCGGATAGATGAGCCCGGATCTGGTTTTTACGGCCCGTTTCGAGAGTCACTTCAAGCGCGGTGACATTCGGGAGTCGCCGGAGAACCCGATAGTGCGTCACGGCAAGTTTCCCCTGTTTCCTGTCTTGAACGGAATACACGTGGAAGGATTTGTTCTCGGCCAGGCGACTCCGGATGGTGCCGTGTTCCTTTTCGACCCTGCCCTCGACGATAGCCCAGTACATGCGCCGGATATCGTGCGTGCTGAACAGTTCCTTCAACCGAAACTGCACCTCCTCGGTTTTGGCAAATGCCAGCACTCCGCTGGCGAACTTGTCGAGCCTGTGAACAATGTAAAGCCCCTGTCGGGGATTGTGCTCTTTAAGATATCGTCGCAGGTAGGCGTAGGCCGTCCGCTCCCGTTCATCCGGAGTCGAAACCGTAAGCAGGCCGGAAGGCTTTTGAACGATAAGAATTGCTTCGTCTTCAAACAGAATATCCAGACCCGTGGGAAGCCTGGGTGGATTTTTGCGCGGCCTGATTTCGATCGCGTCCCCGGCTTGAACCGGGTGTGTCGCTTTGCGGCATACGGCTCCGTTGATGCGGATTCGATCCTGAGCCAGCATCTGGCGCAAGGTGCGTTTTGAAGCTCCGGGTACAAGGAGTAGGAGGGTATCCAGCAGTGAGCCGGGCGTTGAGACTACGGTTTTCACCTAACTGTAATTGCAAACAAGCATTCGTGTGCTGTCGGCAAAGCGAACCGTGATCTTGTTCGGGGCGGTAAAGGACTGGACGCAACCCAATCCGAAAGTGTCATGTTCGATCCAGTCGCCTTCGCTAAAACTGCCGGACATGCTGTACTTCTTATGCGGTTTGTCTGCGGCTTCCTTCATTGTATCTTCCCAGGATTGCCGGGATTTTTTAGAGGCGCCTCTGGTGGTCTTTCCCTTTTTGGCAGCCGTAGTTTTTGTTGCAGGCTTTTTGGGCCGGTAATTATGTTCGCCATCGCAGGTGTTGCATTTCACACGCTTTGGTTTCGCACCGTCCATGGAAACGACGGTATGGGCCAGAATCAGCTTGCATTTTGTACAATAGGACTCGATTTCAGTACCAGCTGCTATTTTACTCATCGGGCGATTATAGCACATCCGTTGCATCCTTTCAGCCTGCAATTTTTCCGTATCCAGGCAATTTCCAGGGATGAGTATCGGGATCCGGCAGAGGGAAATAAAGACAAAACCCGCTAATGCAATGGATTGAAAGGATCCCTGAACAGGGATATGGAAACGGGCACGCTGTTTCAGTAAAGGGGACTGAGCACGGATTCGCGTTTTGTGGATGGAGGGAGGATATTAAGCAAATTCATTTATTTCTATAAGTTACAACGGGTTTTCCCATTCTTTATTTTGGGAGTATCAGGATCCGAAGACAATGGGTGTCCACATTTTTAGTTTGTGACATTTTTTCATCAGGATCCGGAGACAATGGGTGTCCACATTTTTTCTTGACGTCAGGGTTCAAAGACAATGGGTGTCCACATTTTTTCACGTATTTTGATCTGGGTTTCGGGATGGGGCCGTTACTGACTTTTGCCTAAACTGCTGATGAACTGGCCCAACTCATCCAGGTTTTGGCGAATGGCCTTGACGTCGTCTTCGGCAATGGTTTTCGGCTCTGTGCTTGAATGATTCTTCTGCAGGGCTTCTACCTGGGTTTTCAATCCAAGCATTTCATTGCGAAGGGCAGCCAACTGGTTGTTCAATTCTGTAATCTGGAATGAATTCTGGCCGGTTTTTTCCCATAAACTGGTGAGCTGGTTTATGGTACGGTTCAAATTGTCTGTTATCTTGGCGGTTTTCTCTTCCATTTCTTCGGATTTTTCCAGTATTTCCAGTATTTCCGGGCTGATTTTCGAGTCGTTTTCTACTCCCGAGGTTTGCAGCCTGTCTTCCATCTGCCGGATACGGTTTTCTATCTCCTGCTGGTTTCTCCGGACCTGTTCTTCAAGGTCCTTCACATCCGTTCGAAGCTTTTTCCGTTCGGCTTTTTCGAATTCGATATCGATTGATTTTGCACTCAGCTCCCTGACTTTTATCTGCAGCTCCTGAAATTCGCTGTTTGTCGAAGCTTCTTCGCCCGTTGAATCCTGCGATTGGGATGATTGAAACAATGCGTTATATTTACTGAATACGATGCCGCATTCTTTGCAATCCAGTCGTTCTTCCTGTTCTAATCCGCATTTAGGACAAATCATCATTTCACCCTGATCAAAGGTTAATATGCTTTTGACATGATTCTCTTAACATATCGGCAGCAAAGCTCGAGGAATTAACCCGTATTTTTTACTGTTAAGTATAAGCTATGAAAGAGAATCAGGCCCGGTTTGCATCTGATGCCAGAGCAGGCCCAAAATGGTTTTGCCGTCGCGGATTTCTCCGGTTTTAATCTTCTGCAGGCATTCCTCCATGGTGAGCGCCTCAAGCGTGATATGTTCCCCCTCTTCGAGACGCTGGGCGCATGGTGAAAGTTTGCGTGCGGTATATAAATAGATTAGCTCATTGCTGATGCCCGGAGTTGTATAAAAAGAGCATTCGTGATCCAGAATCCCCGCTCGATAACCGGTTTCTTCCTCCAGTTCACGCTTCATGGTTTCGAGCGGAGGCTGCCCGCTGTCCAGTTTCCCGGCAGGTATTTCATAAATATATTTGCCGATCGGATATCGGAATTGCCGGATCAGGAGGACGCGGGAATCGTCCAGGATCGGGACGGCGGCGACACCTCCGGGGTGACGGACCACTTCGCGAATGGTTGTGCCGCCCGATGCCTGTCGTATGGTATCGACATGAACGGAAATGATTTTGCCGTGGTAGGGTTCCTGGTGATGGATGATATCGCGTTCGGGATTTTTGGACTCCATAATTGTCTCCGGATTTGGTAGGCATTTATCATAGCGCCAAGTTGGCGCGACTCGAAGCCAAACTTCGGTTCTTCCGACGAATGAGGTTTTCAAAGAAAGGTTATAATCCCGTGTGAACGTGCTAATATGCAGCGTTTCAAGATGTAATGGTTTATTCTCATTTAAGAAAACCACCGCTTTTAGCGGTGTGATTCGTACAGGCTCTGCCGTTACGGTGTTTAATTAGGCTGATATGAGATGAAAAGCCCTGAAAGGGTGTGCAGAAAATAGCCAGGGGTGAGTGAAACGAACCCCTGGTAATTG
>JAFGTD010000093.1 GCA_016934295.1 Acidobacteriota bacterium | reverse complement strand
GGATCATCAACCCGCTGGCCGCCGTCTGCTCCATGCAGATGATGCTGGCCTCACTGGGAGAGGACGAAGCGGCCGAGGCGGTCGAAAGAGCCGCCATGTACGTCACCAGCAAGAAGCTGAAATCGCTGGCGGCCGGGCGCATGGGATACTCCACTTCGGAAGTCGGAGACCTGATCGCCGAAAAAGTCGTAGAATAAAAAAAATAAAGCGTCGTTGCATGTTTCAACCTTGTAAGTTCAAACGTTGCAGCGGCGCTTTTCTTTGGAGTGCGCAAGCTTGCGCACTCCAAAAACTACTTCTTCAAGCCCCGCATTTCCAAAGCATCGATGCATATCGCCATTGTGCGATGAGCCGGGGCGGGAATCCCTTTCCTTTCGGCATATTCCGCTACGCGGCGGACGATAAATCCGTTTTCGGTCTTGCGGCCGTTTTCCAGGTCCACCAGCATGGACGGCCGGTGCGGACCGGCTTTTTCATTGAATTCCATTACCGTATTAAAAAAATCGGGGCCGTAATCGAATCCGTAGGCTGCGGCCGTCCGGATGGATTCGCGGAGAAGGTCTTCAATCAGCACGTGCGTCGGAGCGAATTCGTACTGTTCCTGCATGTTCAGGCCGGTCACGGCTGCAATGGCCATGGTGCAGGTGTTCAGGATCGTTTTTCTCCACACATGTTTCTGGATCTCCGCGGTCGGTTCCATTGTGAGTCCGGCTGCCGTCACGATTTCCGCTACTTCCCGGCAAGGGGCCTCCCCTTCGGCATTCAACCATCCGATATAACTGGGCGGGATGTAGAAGGTCTCTTTAATGACTCCCGGTCCTGTCGGAAATCCGGCGAAGGTGATGACCGCCCGCAAAACGTGCCCGGCCCCGATGTTCTCTACAATGACATGTTCGGTATCGATGCCGTTCTGGGCGGAGATAAATACCGTGTTGGAATGCTTGATCCCGTCGCTCATGCCTCTGAGCACGCTGTCGAGATAACAGGCTTTCGTGCAGATAAAGATGAATTCCGGTACGGGATCGCCCAGGTCGGAAACGGAAGTGAGCAGGCGGTCGGGATGAGCCGTTTTCTCCTCGTTGCCCGTTATTTTCAGGCCTTCGGCCTCGATCTTCCGGATGTGCTCCTCCCAGGTGTCCACCAGGTGTATGGAATGCCCCGCGCTGCACAGGTGGGCCGCCAGGATGCCCCCGACCGGGCCCGCCCCGATTATTGCGATCGTTTTCGGCTTCATTTGTCGCTCCTGCCGGGAAACCCCGTGAGAAATACGGCTTAATTACTCCCTCTGTTTCAATCCGCGATCGCTCATAAGGTGCTGTCCACCGTCCAGCTTGATGGTTTCGCCCGTAACCATGCGCGCGCCTTCAACGAGCCAGATGACCGCATCCGCAACATCTTCCGGAGTTGCAATCACCTGCAGGGGGGTGGTGTAGCGAAGGGAATCGCGCAACGCGTCGAACGCCTCCTCGCCCACTCCGTTTCTGATCCATCGTGTATCGATAGCTCCCGGGGCGACCCCGTTGACCCGGATGGTCGGCCCGAGAGTGCGGGCGAGGCTTTTGGTCATGTTGATGATCGCGGCTTTTGATGCGGCATAGGCGATCGAGCTTCCCCCGCCGGTAAATCCTGCAATGGACACGACATTGACGATGGCCCCCTCTCCGGCCTGCTGCATATGAGGCACTGCGGCGCGGGAACAGAAGAATGCACCCATTAGATTAGTACGCAGGATTTTCATCCATATTTCTTCCGTCAGGCCTTCCAGGTTGCTGTGTTCGACGAATTTGGTCACGGCGGCGTTGTTGACGAGAATATCCAGGCGGCCAAATTTATCCGCGGCAGCCTGGACAAGCTTGCGGCAGTCGGCATCCACCGAAACGTCCGCCTGAACGACAATGGCTTCGGCCCCTTTAGACCTGCAAAGTTCTCCGACTTCTTCGGCTTCGGAATGACTGCGGTTGTAATTGACGACAACCGAGCAGCCCCGTTCCGCAAAGCCAATGGCCGTAGCGCGCCCTACTCCTGCCGAGCTCCCTGTAACCAGTGCCGTTTTCCCCTGCAGTTCCATGTCTGTCTCTCCGGTTCTTTCTAGATGATGGCGATTGTAGCAGAGGTGCTATTTCCTCACAAAGAGGAAGTGTCACCTTGGAAATTGCCAGTCCGTCAGCGTTCATGGAGTGCGGCAGCCTGCTGCCGCATTTATTCCTATTTTGTATGGCTACCGGAAGTGAGATAGGCCCGACCTGAAAGGTCGGGCCTGCCTCACCAAGGACGTTCCGTTTTACATAAATCCGAGGACGGCATCCTTTTTCCTGTTGCCATCCTACTATAACTTCTTCAGAATCGGTAAGAGTTGAGTTTGTTACTTTCTGGATTAAATTTATGAAATTACCTTTCTTTCACGATAAAAACGAAAATATGACGGATGCCAGGAGCGGGCGTATCGTTGCGGTGATTCACTGCATACTGAACCAGAATTCGCGGGATCCCGGGGCGGCTGTCAGTCCCGCCGTTTCCGATAAAATCGTGAATATACTTTTTAAGCATCAGGCAGGCATTATTCAGTTGCCGTGTCCCGAAATGGTTTGCCTGGGTTTGAAGCGGGCAAGACCAAAAGGATTCAGGATTCGGGATGTGTTGGATACTTATAGCGGAGTGCAGTGCTGCCGGTCTCTCAGCAGGACAGTAGCGGATCAGATTGAAGAACATGTTTTAAATCAGGATCGGGTTCTCGGTATTGTTGGTGGAAATGTCGAAAGTCCCGGGTGTGCGGTGCATCGAAAAGACGATTTGGATAAAGGGAGTGTATTGGCGGAACAATCAGGCGTGTTCATGAAAACTCTAGAGAAAGAACTGCACATGCGGGGGCTGCATATTCCATTTCTGCCCATGAGAGAATCATCCCCCGGGCTGTTTCAGGAAGACCTGGAATCCCTGGACAGACTGCTGGCCGTATAATAGATGGTGTCTGGAATTCGTAACTGCGAGTCTTTGGAGCGCGGCAGCTTCCGGCTTCGCCTAAGCCGAATCGAAGATTCGGCCAGGCTACGCCGGACAAGTGCTGCCGCACTCCAAGGATTCTTTAACACAATGGCAATACTTACTTCTATATGCAGGGAAAAGAAACAGGAAACGAATCAAAACATTGCACGATTCGGGTATCCATTGCGGATATGGTTGTGTTGCGTGTGCGGACGCGAAGGGCGGGAGATTCGCCTCAACCGGAATTCCTGTATCAAATTTTCCCGCCGGATGCCCTTCCGTTGATGGCCACGCTGCCTCGCGGCACGTTTGCGATTTCGATCCCTTACCATTCGAATTCGGGTTGCGGGTATATCATTACCAAATCGGTGCCTACAGGAAGAAAAGGCTTTGTGCTGGTATATGAGCTGAAGCCGAACCGCCGTTATGAAGCGGTCAAGGTGATATTTCAGGATAAGGGCTACGATATTGAAGAGTTCATTGCCTATGCTTCCCGGTGGACCGACTTCCATGCGGGAACTCTGCATCGTATTCCGGAGAAGTATCTCTACTTTGCCCCGTCCAGGGATCAATGGAATGTGATTCGAAGGGATCTTGGCTACATGGCTGTCGACCCTTCAAGCTTCAGTATCGATCCGTCCGCGGAAGTTTTGCAGAAAAGGCGGAGAATGACGGCTTCGGGAGTGATCGCCCGGGTGCCGCTTCTGGCCTGTGAAGTGAAGGGAACCCGGCTGTTGCCCTATTTCAGGAAGGTGGAGCTGACGTTTGATGAGAATCCGGACCGTCAGACCCGTTGGGTTTCTTTCAGGGAATATGTGCGCATTAAAGCGCAGGAATCCCTGCCTCCCGACAGGATTGCCGAAAATTTTCCCGGATGGTTGGATGAGCTGAAAAAGGAGAGCGGTTTCGAATCCTGGGTATTCCGGGCGGGCAGGTTGTTCGGAGCCCACACGGAATGGTGGGGGGACGGGAACCGCCGCTACGCGGAACATGAAGGCATCGATTTCGCCGAAGGGCGGGATTCGAACGGCCTGATCCGGCCCATTCCGGAAGGGACTCCGGTTCGTGCTATTGAGAGTGGCGAACTCGCAGGCGTTCTGGATGATTTTCTAGGCAAGACAATCCTGGTTCGACATCCGCAGACGGTGAATAAGCACGGCTCGATTTTGTATACCCAGTACAGCCATATACTGCCGGCCGACATTCCCGCGTCGGTGGTTGCGAGAGGACAGGTTCTCGGTCACGTCGGACGCATGACGCAATCGAAAGCGCCCGCGCATTTTCACTTTGCCGCTGCATGGATTCCGCAGTCCCTGGCGGCATCGACGCTGACTCTGGGCCACCTCCATCCGGCATATGTCCCGGTCACCCTGATCGATTTCAACGGGCTGATCGATAAATGAATTGTTGGGGCGAAAACAAGGTTCGCCCCTACAAGATTATACTCATTTAAGAAAGCCACCGCTTCTAGCGGTGTGACTCGCATAGGCTCTGCCGTTACGGCGTTTAATTAGGCTGATATGAGATGAAAAGCCCTGAAAGGGTGTGCAGAAAATAGCCAGGGGTGAGTGAAACGAACCCCTGGTAATTG
>JAFGTD010000092.1 GCA_016934295.1 Acidobacteriota bacterium | reverse complement strand
ATTTCTATCCGCATGGGCGCTGAAACCGCCGATTTTTTCCACCCTCGCCTTCAGCGGATAGGTTTTGTTCAGGAAACGGAGAAGCGGAGCATCCCCCTTTCGCCCGGCCTCTTCATACGCAAGGCCCTGCTCTTCAATCCTGCGGCCGAGAGTGTGCTCGGCCATATATCCGACAATAAGAATTGTATGCTGCGGTTCGTGAATTTTATAGCGCAGATGATGCAGGACGCGCCCCGCTTCGCACATTCCCGAGGCGGCAATCACAATATGAGGCCTCTTTTCCCTGTTAACGGCCATGGATTCTTCAACGGACCCTATGAAATGAATGTGCTCGGAAATAAAGGGATTTTCCCCTTTTTCGAGAAATGTTCTGTGCGTCTCTTTATCATAGACTTCCGGATGCTCGCCGAAAACACGCGTAATATTGGTCGCAAGGGGACTGTCCACATAGATCGGCACATTCAGTTTCGCATCTTCGTTGTACAGCTCGTGCAGGAAATAGAGGAGGGTTTGGGTGCGGCCGAAAGCGAATGCGGGAATAATGACACTGCCGCCCCGTTCGAATGTTTTAAGGAGAATTTCCTTAAGTTTTCCCTTCATGTCTCCGACAGGCTCGTGCACCCGGTCTCCGTACGTGCTTTCCATTACGAGGAGGTCAATATCACAGTCTGTGTCCTCAAAAACGGTCGTGGGATCTTCCAGAATGGGTTTGTTATAACGGCCTATGTCTCCGGTAAAAAGAACCGTACGGTCGTTTCCGTTTTCCCGAACTTTTATGACGCTGAAGGCCGACCCCAGTATATGCCCTGCGTCGTAGAAGCTGCAGGTGGCGCCTTTCCCTACGGAAACATTATGGCGGTAAGGGTAGGCATCGAAATGTTCCAGAGCCTGCTCGGCATCGGCAATCGTGTAGAGTGGCTCTACGCTTTCCAACCGGTGTTTCCCGAGCAGTTCGTTGATCGTGGAAACATTCAGTTCGTGCCGTCCCTTTTTCAGTATTGATTTTATTTCTCCAAGGCCGCGCTGGCTGATGCTTTTCGCCCTGGATGATTTTTTCGCTTCTGCAAGCGCTCCCCGGACCGTTTTATAATTGAGGTAGTTGGCATCCGACTCCTGAATGTAGGCGGAATCCCGCAACAGGTAATCGCACGCGTCTGCAGTCGGCCGGGTGCAGAAAACCCTTCCCTTAAAACCGCTCTTGGTTAGCAGAGGTATGCGTCCGGAATGATCGATATGCGCGTGGGAAAGGACGAGGTTGGTGAGAATCCCGGGATCGACCGGCATGGTCCTGTTTTTTTCCGCCGATTCACTCCTTCGTCCCTGGAACATACCGCAATCGAGGAGTATATTGTCCGAATTGGCGGAAATTAAGTGCATGGAACCGGTTACTTCACGCGCGGCGCCGTAAAATGTAATATGCATATCTATTCTCCAAAATTATTAAAAGAGCAACCGATCCCGGAATCTCCGGCGTCTGTTTGCGGCCGGCTTATTTTAAGCTACTCTTCCTTCTTGGGGGAGATTATTTTCCGCACTTATGAAATGATGTTAACCGGCACTCCTCGCGGGGATTAAACTGGAGATTATTATGAAAGGACTTGACCGTTCAATATCAGAAGCAAACCGGGTGACCGTTACGGTCCTGACGGACAATTACTATGATGCGCTGCGACCGGATACTGCATTCGCCAAGCGATATCGAACATCCCCGGGCAAATCCATCTACTCCGAACACGGCCTGTCCTATTTCATCGAAACGGAATCCAAAGGAAAAACCGGCGCCTGCATGTTCGATTTCGGCATGAACCCGACCGGAGTGTTAAACAACATGGAATTGCTGGACCTCGACATCGGGAAGGCGGACGCATTTGCCCTGAGTCACGGGCACTTCGATCACTGGGGGGGATCGGTGGAAATCCTGACGCGCAACCGCACAAAGCTTCAGGACGGAATGCCTTTCTATGTCGGGAAGGAAGCGTTCCTTCACAGGTATTCCCATCGACCGGGAACCGAAGACACTATGGATCTCGGCCGGCTGGACAAAGCCGATCTCGAGTCCTCGGGGGTGGCAATACGGGAAATCGAGCATCCGATGGAGATCATTCCCGGCGGGTACACTACCGGGAATATTGAGCGCACGACGCCCTATGAGACGCCGTCCTCCAGCATGCTGGTAAAACGTGGAGATACGCTGGAGCCCGACGACTTTGGAGGAGAACAGGCGCTCTTCTTCAATATCAAGGACAAGGGGCTTGTCGTCGTTTCGGGCTGCGCCCATGCCGGAATCGTCAATACCGTCCAGCACATTCAGAACATATCCGGCGCACACAAGGTACATGCTATCCTCGGCGGCTTTCATCTGGTCAACGCCGCAACGGAGACTATCTGGAACACGATAGCCGATATCCAGGAAATAAATCCGGATATCGTGTCTCCGATGCATTGCACCGGATTCGAAGCGCTCGTCGCTTTCAACAGCGCAATGCCCGACGCCTTCATCCTGAACACGGCGGGAACGTCCTATACATTTAAGACATAAGATTAGTTTTACTTAAATACACAGTAGAGAAGTTTTTCTTGCACTCCTCTATTGAACGATATAAGAATGCCTCAAAGGAATATAAAATCAGGGGGGAATATTATGTGCTCCATGAAATCTGCGCCTAAAGGATTGACGCGAAGGAACTTTGTAGCCGGAGCCGCGGCTGCCGCCGTGGCCGGATCGGCAGGTCTGGCAAATATGGCCCAGGGCGCCGCAAAAACCGAGGGAAAAACATTGACACCAACAGAAACGATGAATACATACGGTCAGGATCTTTTGAATATGCTGGTCCTGCGAACCTATCCGATTGCCATAAAAATGCTGAAAAGCGAAAGCGAAATCCCCGAGGGCGCCGTAAGACCGAAAAGGGACCTCGGGGAACATTACTCCGCGTGCCAGGCTTTCGGCATTGTGCGCCAGCGCGGCACGACACTGGCGATGTTCCTGGAAGACCACTGGTGTTTCGAACCGATCATCGGCTACGGACTTGCCGAGCCGCCCGAAGATTACCTGGAAGGATCCATGAGCGCATTTTTTGTTCAGGACAAGGAAGCGGCAAAGAAACGCACCAGTGAAATACCGCTCCTGCCGCACGGCAAGTATGCCGGGATGGTTCTGGGACCGCTTCACAAAGCGAACTTCACTCCGGACCTGACGGTGATTTACTGCAACGCAACGCAGCTGCGCCACATGCTGTTCGCCATGATACTGAAAAACGGATACCGCGTTACATCCACTCTCGATCCGCTCTGGTCCTGCGTGCACTCCGTCGTACCGTCCCTGTTAACGGGGGAATGTGAAGTGACGGTTCCCGATCCCGGAGAATTTGAAAGAGGCGCAGTCGGGGACGACGAAATGATGCTCACCGTCCCGGCCGGCAGGATGGAAGAAATGATGTCCGGTGTTTACCATTACGAGAAAATGGGAATGGGATACCGCAGTTTCAGCCACATGATAACAGGCAATTTCAAGCAGCCTCCCGTCTATGAGGAATATTTCAAACGCTGGGGCCTGGACGCGCCGAAATAAAAAGCCGCATAAAAAAGCCTGTTCAGTATATTTATCATGGCACCGAAGGGGAACCGGATACTTATCGGTTCCCCTCAGGAGCGTAGTAGCCTCTGCGGGCGCGGATTCGAACGCCGCGTTTTTTACAGCGGATTTCGATCTTACGGAATGTGCCGTTCTTTCTTTTATCCGTCGGCACGTAGGCGAGGCTGTATTGACCGCGGAGTTCTCTCCCGATCTTTTGAAATGCCTCCTGAATATCCTTAAATTCCGCACGGGGCGAGAAAAAGGCGCCTCCGGTCTGCTCCGTAAATTTTTTCAGATCTCCGAAGCCGCCCCGGGATCCCCCGCCGCGCACTCCAATGCCGTAAATGAGAGCGTCGCTTTTCTGGGCGGCTTCAATCGCCTCCTCCCTGGAAACAAGGCTGGAGACGTCTTCACCGTCGCTAATTACGACCATCACTTTCCGTCCGGCTTCGTCCCGCAGTTTTTCCTCTGCAGCCAGATAGACCGCATCATAGAGGGACGTATTGCCGCCCGCCCGTATGCTGTTTAAAGCATCCAGAAGATCGTCCTGACTCTGTGTGAAATCCTGAACAAGATTGACTTCGGAATCGAACTGGATGATTAATGCAAGGTCCTTATCGGGCCTCAGGATCTCCCTGAAAAATTCCGCCGCGGTTTCAATTTCATACCGGAGCTTATCCTTGACGCTGCCGCTTGTATCTATAATCAGAGCGATCGTTAAGATCACCTCTTCGCTTTTTGCGGTTTCGCTGAAGAACTCGATTGCCTGAGGATCGCCGTTTTCGAAAATCTGAAAGTCCCCGGCTTTCAGGCCGTTCACGGGTATGTCGTCTTTATCCAGAGCATTAAAATGAATGCTGACAATCGACACTTCGCTGCGGATAGTTCTCTGGTGTGGAAGTCCTGTTGAGCCATTGAGCAACAGAACCAGAAAAACGACACCTGCGGTTACCGCCGGTAAAAAACGTATCTTCATCAAAACATCCTAACAGGTTCCGATAATGAAAGGATACCCATTCCGGATTCAAATGAATACCGTTAATTTCAGTGTGAACATTAATCCGCGCCTAAAAAAACGGGGATGCCGCGCTGTGCGCAGATCCCCGTCATAAAACTTGAAAAAATGAACGCGGCCTTATTCCCAGCCGCTTGTTAAACCGGCACCCTCTGAAAAATACCCGATTGCTTCAATCTCGTGTATCCTGCCGTTGCGTATTTTGTAGATATGAGCGGCCGGAAGCTCGAAAGGGCCCCATTCGTTCGCACGTTCGGTGACGCCGGGCACGCCGACGATTTTCATCACCTCGGGCTCTCCGCTGTGACGGAATATGGAAAAGGCGAATACCAGGCCTTTTTCTTCGTCCACCGCGAAAACACGCCGGTCGGTGATATCGGTGATGTAGCTCATGACTCCGGTGCTGAGCTGTTCCCCGCACTTCATCTGCCTGAAGGTTGTAAAATCGTCCTCTTCAGCCTCCCCGGCAAAATCTCCCGCGCTGATTCCGCCGTTTTCCCTACGCTGGCAGTCATCGGCAAACGGCGCGACATCGCCGCTATCCTGGACAATCGCCTCGTAATAGGAATTGGCAATCTCGCGCATGCGCTCGTTGGGCACCCTCTCCATCTTGGGCAGCCGTTCGAGCAACGCAGGACGCATTTTGGACATATTGGGATTCAAGGGCGCCCCGTCTTCATTGTGAATGACAAGGTGATCGATCTCCTTGATTTCCTGATCCACTAATTTCAGGCGGATAGCGGCGATGGTCGGCTTTTCATTCTCTTCAATCACTCCCATAAATGCGACTTCGCCTGAATCAGGATCGCCGACGATTATTTTAAAATCAGTCGGGCCGCCGGTGGCCGTTTTCCACAATCCCTCACCGATAGGAGTCTTTTGAGTGTTCTCCACTAACTGCACATCATCGGCCAGCGGAAGACCGGAAGGATCGTTGCCGGCCAGTGCGGCCAGGTACCGGTTCATCATCTCTACAAGCGCAGGGCGGCTGAGGTTCCATCCATCGGAAGCCTGATAATCAACACCAAGGCACGCCATCGCTTCAATTTCGTAGATTTTCCCGCTTCTGATCTTGTATATGTGGGCTGCTCCGACATTGAACTGTCCCCACTCATTGGGGCGCTCCGTAAATCCTGGGACGTTTTTGATCGGCAGGGGATTCGGTTCGCCGTCATGGTTGAACATGGAGAAAATCATGACCAGTCCCATTTCCTCATCCACCGCGGCCACGCGTCGCTGGTTGATGTCCGTAATGTAACCCATGACCCCTGTGTCGAGCTGTTCCCCGCATTTCATCCGTCCGAACTGGGCGAGGGATCCGATGGTTTCCTCGGCTCCTTCGGGAAGAGGCGCCTTACTGTTGGCTGAGGCGATCCCGCCCTCGTGCCGCTGGCATTCATCCGCAAAGGGCGCGGCATTGCCGTCGTTCTGTTCGATCGCGTCATAATAGGCGAGGGAGGCTTTCACCATCTGCTCGCGCGATACCTTTTCCGAATCGATGGCCGGTTCAATCAGCCCTGCACGCGGCTTCAACAGGCCTTCCGGCATAGGATCGCTGATTGACCGCCAAATCATGTGGTCGATCTCGGTGATTTCGCCGTTTTCCAGTTTCAGGCGGACGCCCAATTGAATCGGCTTGCCGCTTTCTTCGTGAAGGCCCATGAATCCGACACTTTGTTCAACCGGATCGGCAACGTAAACTTTATAATCTGTCGTTGCCCCTGCGGTTGAGGTTTCCCACAGTCCCTCGCCGATAGACAGGACCTCGGTATTTTCCACAAGTTTTACATCCTCCGCCAGAGGAAGACCCGCGGGATCGTGATTCACCAGGGCCGTAAGGTATTGATCCATCAGGACGACCAGGCCCGCACGATCCAGCTGCTTTGTAGCACAGGCGCTGCTGAAAACGCCGACAATAAAAAGAATACAGAGAAGAACCGTTGCTTTTTTCATGGACTGCTCCCCGTTTATGCCCTGTATTGAGCAGAGCGGCTGTTAAATAAACTCCGGAAGCATCCGCATGTAACGCCGGTGCTTTCGAAGGCAAGAATCTTTAAGATATTTTCTGTAAACGCTAGTCAGTATACGAAGCTACAGATTATTGTCAAACGACGGCAGTAATCAACCGGATTTAATGTCTTCCTCCACCTACGGCAATATTCATTTTTGACTTTTTTCTGCTGAAAAAACCGACTTTAGTCTATGATCGGACCGATACTCTATCCCGAAACTGACATTTCCATGGGAGGGTTGGTCCTCCTGTTAGTAAAGTAGTTGTTAGATCAGGAATTATTGAAACAACATACTGAATGGGTTTCAAATCGTGGACCGATCCCGGATCGTTCGGATAAAGACATTATTCGCAATTCGCAGAAGGAGAAACGGATGAGCCAGCAACCCGTATTGACACCGAATAAAACTATAAAGACGCCCGGTTACGCCTGGGTCGTATTGTTTTCCATCTATCTGGCGACCCTGGCCGCGCCCCTGAGCCAGTCGAAGGTCTCGCCGGTATTGCCCATTCTCAGAGACACTTTCGGTCTGGACTACTACTGGGCGGGATGGTTGATATCCATATTTTCCGTCATGGGTTTTGTCCTGGCGCTCCCGGCCGGATTCATCCTGCAGAAAATCGGGATCAAGATCACAGGACTGATCTCCGTAGGCTCTCTTGTGGTCGGTTCCATATTGGGGGCTATGGCTGACGGCGCCTTCCTGCTTTATTTCAGCCGCTTCATTGAAGGAACCGGTATGGGGCTGATCATGGTGGCGGCACCGGCTGCAATTTCCATATGGTTCCCGGCCGAGAAACGCGGTCTCCCGATGGGATTATGGGCCAGCTCCGTAGGCGTAGGAATCATTGCCGCGATGAATCTCGCCCCGAAACTGGTGGAGGCATACAACTGGCAGGCCGTATGGTGGGCCTGTGCGGCGTTTTCGGCCATTGCATTCGTACTCTTCGGAATATTGTTTCGAATGCCCAAAGAGGATGAGATCCGGCAACTGTCCGAACAGCCCGCACAGGATACTTCAGAAGGCAAACCGGTAAGCCTGACAAGGGCGATGGCAAATTCCAGCCTCTGGATGGTTGCCATAGCCTTCGGCATGTATAACTTGACGGTAATGGCCTGGAACGGGCTCTATCCGGATTTCCTTCACACCGAGCGCGGGTATTCTCTGAATGATGCCGGCTTTATTACCAGCCTTCTGATGATGACCGGCATCTTCGCGGGTCCCATAGGCGGATTCATATCGGATCGCATCGGATCGCGCAAAAAGATGATCGTCATTCCATATATCTTGCTGGCGGTACTGTTCCTTTTTCCTTTCACCGTAACGGGATGGATGATTCCCGCCGTCATGATCCTGGCCGGCATTATGGTGGGTATCATTGCCCCGGTCATTCTTGCCGCCGTTCCGGAAATCATGAAGAATCCCGCAACGATAGGAATCGGAATGGGCGTCGCCGCTTTATGCCAGAACCTGGGAATGTTTATCGGACCGGCTCTTTTCGGAACACTGCTGGAAATCTCAACGTGGGCCATTGCCGGTTACCTGATGATTCCGCTGTGCCTGGTCGGAATCATCACCGCATGGACGGCGAAAATACGATAGTACCCAGAATTCTGCACTCCCCGACTGAGGCGTGTTTGTCGGGGAGTGCAGGCTTTAACTGATTGCTGATGGAAAAGGAAGGAGCAACACTATGCGCAGTTTCTTTACATTCGCGGCAATGGGGATAATCATAATCGCTATCTCATCCTGTGGAGACAAAGAAGAATCCACCGCTTCCCTTCAGTGCGACCGCCGGTGCCTGGAAGGCATCGTGGATCAATACCTGGAAGCAATGGTTGCCCATGATCCTGCCGCGGCGCCGTTTGCTGAAAATATCCGTTTTACCGAAAACGCCAAAGATATCAATCCTCAAGAATCCCCTGAAGGATTATGGGCTGAAGCGACCGCGTTGACCGATTACAAAATCTATATTGCCGATCCACAGGCCGGGCAGATTGCGTTCGTGGGTGTTGTCGAAACTATGGCCCGGGAAACGAGGGAAGAAGAAACTGTTGAAGTTGAAAGACCCGTTATCCTGTCTATGAGATTGAAAATAGAGAACGAGCGGATTACCGAGTCGGAATCGATTGTGACCCAATCCATGATGGGCGGAAATACGGGAGAAGCGATGACCGTCCCACCGGCGGCGTATTCCGAGGCACTCGCTCCCGAAGAGCGGGTGTCGCGGGAGGAACTGATAAAAATCTCGAACCTCTATTTCGACTCAATTGAGCAATGCAACGGCAAGATTGTGCCCTGGCATGAGGAATGCTATCGCCTGGAAAACGGCATGTGGACCGCGGGACAGAAACTGCCGGATGAAATGGCCGTTCATATGCAGGAGCCACCCGCCCCGAAACCTGGTTTTGGAGATGAGGATTCTCCAGCTTTCGCCCGAGGCGCCTGCACAGAAGCGATTGACTCCGGCGTATTCGCCCTCATCGAGAGTATCCGCCCCCGCCGGATACCGGTCGTCGATGAGGAGAGAGGCGTCACCTGGGGGGTTTACATGTTCAACCACCAGGGAGTGGAAACCATTACCATGCCGGACGGCAGCACACAGCCGGCAGCATACTTCGTGGGGCAGCCGAACAGCATGCCTATGTCGGAGCTGTTTAAAATAAAAGACGGTAAAATTCGGGACATCATGGCCATCGGTGTCGTGAACGAATACGGATCCGACAGCGGCTGGGAATAGCAAAAAACAGGCGCCCGGCTTATTCGATTTGATCTTTAACCCGGATTATTCATGAAGGATTGCTGGAAGAATCATCCCCGGGCTTCGCGCCCGGGGATTGGCCCGCATTTCTCACGGGTACTTAGCAAGGCAAAAATTGACAATAACTGAAGGACGGATCAGACCTGGTGTTCCTTGCGGACGATTTTGCGCGGACCGGAATACCAGGCGGTGCTCCAGTCTTTTGGCATGACAATCTCTTCGAGCCGATCCAGTTGGCCGATGGATTTAAGCCTTTTGTAAATCAGTTGCCACGCGCAGGGACGATCGGGATTCACTTCGCAATGGTCCTCGGTGGAACCGCCGCAGGGTCCGTTTAAGAGCCGTTTTGCACAGCGCGTCACCGGGCAGATGCCGCCGAACTGGGCCAGCACGCAGTTGCCGCAACCCAGGCATTTTTCGTTCCAGATCGCCTGCTCTTCGAGAACTCCCAGGAATTCGGTGTTGAGTGCGGCATAAACCGGCTTCTCCGGAAATCTTTCCGCGATTGCCTGCACCCCGGCTCCGCAAGCGAAAGATACGACCGCCTCGACTTTTGAAATCGGCTCCGCAAGCTCTTTCAAAAATTCGTTGTCGCACTGGCGCTCAATCGTAATCTGGCTTATTTCAACAGGATTGCGGTCCAGCTTGCGCGCCATTCGAACCGCATAGGAAGCGATGCCGACTTCCCGCTCGCCCCCGGCCAGACATACGGAAACGCAGGTCCCGCAACCGACGAACAGAACATTCTTATGAGCCGATATGATATCTTTCAGTTCCGTTATTGATTTAGGTGAAGCTACAATCATAATATCCCTGCACTTTCTGTCTGTTCGGATGTATGGAGCGGATCGGCCCCGGCGTCCAAACGAATGTTACGATCTCCCATGCATACCGCCTGAATGCCGGAGATTTAATAATCGTCCTCTTCTATCTGTGAACCTGCCGGCTGTGAACCGGCCAATACGGACAGCTTCACCGCACTGACTTTACGGTACACCTCGCGGGGGGGCTTCACAGTACCGTCCACCGTAAGCAGATCCTGCAGTTGTATTCCAAACAACCGTTCATTCTCCTCCAGGTAAGGACGGATTAAATCCCAGTCCGCCTCGGTCATGGTGGAAAACACGCCCCCGTTAAGCTGGCGCTCGACCACCTGTTGATGAGGATCCCGTATATAAATGGCGCCGCCGCTGGCCAGGGAGAAGAGATTGCTGCCCGGATACGGAGCCTGCTGAGGTACGAGACGACCGCGACCGTCGAATTCCATCCCGTTCAGGATGACGAAACCTCCGTCCGATAAGGGATCGCCCGCCATAAAGGATTCCGCCAGGAAATCCAGACAGGTCCCGTTGATAACTACACGAGGGCGGCCTACGGCATTGATAAGGGGGCGGCCGGCCGCATTCCCCAGCACGTACACCTCTCCGCCTTTAGCCCCATACATGAATGTCTGCCCGACATCCCCATAGATTACCAGTTTGCCGCTGTTTGCAATCTGAGCAACCTGGTCCTGGGCGTTCCCATGGATGTAAATCTGCAAACCGTCCATTCCGCTGGCCGTATAATCCCCGTCCGATCCGTAAAGATCAATCCGCACGCCATCCGTCTTCTGTCCAAGGCTGGCGCCATGGAACCTCTGCCCGCGAAGGCGATAAACGATAAATTTCTTCCAGCCCAGTTCGTAACCCTTGCGGATAACCAAAGCGTCGCAATTATCCCCTTCAGGGGGAAAGCCCTGCGCATCGATAATAAGAACTTCTTCTCCCTTTTCAGGCGCTGCAACCATTTCCCGGGCATCCCAATTTACCCGTCTCCAATACCCGCTTGCCTGTTCCTTGAAAAGAGGCGCGCTGTCGAACAGCTTTTCGAGCATGCTTTCCAGGACGCGAATCACCGTTGCCCGGCGTTTATCTCCGGTATAGAATCTCCTGTCGTGCAGCATCGTCAAGGCATCTACTGCAGTTGCCCTTGACGTGTCATTGTCTGCACCGTCGACCAGCAAACCGCAATACTGCCGAAGGCTTTCCGCCGGCCAGGATTGAAGATCCCGAGCATGGTTAAAGAGAGCCTCGGCATTCCCCTGCTGAAGATTCGCATGCACCAGATCCTTTAAGGCTTCCGGTGTATCTCCGTTCCGGTCGTCATCCTGTACCAGGTCGCACCGAATGGTTCCAACATCCAGGGTGACGGGGCGACCGAATTTATCCGTGCACGTAAGCGTTTTATTGCCGTTGCCGTTGGAATCAACCGTGAAGATAAAGGCGCCGCCGTCCGTATGGGATCCTCCACGGGCGTTCCAGTATTTATCGGCGACGGGACAGAATCGTAAATCCTCGGCAGCGAGGCTCCGCAAGGTTGCATCAATTGCCTGTTTCTCGGAGCAGATTAATCCGATCTGGACATCCCCGTTGTCGGACAGTGCAAACACCTGGGGACGCAGCATGGACGTGTCCGTAATACCCAGAAGCTGCACTTTCTTCTGGTCGGGCTTGCTGCGCGCAATGATGAAAAACCACGGGCCGTCGGGCGAAGCATGAATATGGGTCGCCTGAATCTGCCGGTAAATCTCTCTCTTTTCCGGCGTCAACTGGTCGAAATCCAGCTCGGTGGTCGGCGCCAGAGCCTCGATAATATACTCCAACGGATACTTGTACACGCGGTCCCAGAGATCGAAAAGCTGTACGGAAACTTCCGTATCCGTCAGGAACTGCTGTCGAATATTCCGCTGGCGCAGATACTCGCCGACCGAGTGGTAGTTGGCAAAATCCCCGTTATGCACCAGGGCCTCGTTAAGACCGACAAAAGGATGGGCGCCTCCGGGATGCCACACCCTGCCCTTTGTCGGGTAGCGCTGGTGGGCGATCCATGCATGCGCCTTAAAATCCTGGAGTTCATAATATTGAACATTCTGTTCGGCATACCCGACAATCTTGAAAACGAGCAGGTCTCGACCGTGCGAGAGAACAAATGCCCGTTTTTCACCCAGGGAAGCGTAGAAGGCATCGTTCAGCCGATAGGAATTTCTCCAGACGAATTCATCTTCAAGATCCCTGGGATCCATCTTTTCAAGGCCGTTCTCCTCGGCAAAGGCTTTCAATACGTCCGGCTTCACACGAACAACGTAGCGGTGTACATCCGGAGGACATACTTCCAATCCCGGAATATCCCTGTAGTCGTCGATATGGGGTTGTCGGGTAGACAACGCCACTTCAAAGTATGGAAGGATATAATCGCGCTCGAGCTCCGCATGACAGTCCGGATCCAGCAGAGCGATTTGATACAGATAGTAATTTTCCAGAACATCGCCGGGAACTCCTATCTGTTCACAGGTCAACCCGACGGCCGCGATCCCGCCGCCCTTCCCGTTTCCCCGATTCCGCATCTGGACGGATGGCTCATAAATGAATCGTCCGGCCAGCGGTATGGTACAGGCAAAACCCGTGACACCGCACCCGCCTTCTTCGGCGGATTTGGATAAAGATGCGGTCCCGGCAGCGGAATATACCTGCGACCGGGTCTTCAGAATTTGTTCAGAGTAATCTTTCACTTGGTTACATCCTTGGTAGCGCTCTATTCATCAGCAAGATAACAGAGGAAATCCGTGCGGCCGCGAAGGCTTTGTATCGACGGCAGACCCAGCTTTCTCAGGACGGAGACCATTTGTTCGCGCCAGGAGTTTTGAAGATTGATCAGCCTTTGGGTTGCCCAATCCAAACCCATTAAATCCACCAATTCAGGGTCGGTGGAGGCAATACCCCGCGGGCAGCCTCTGCCGCTTTCACAGGTGGAACAACGCACGCATCCGAGTGCGATCATTTCCACCGTGCCGACGACGACCCCGTCCGCTCCTAATGCAATCGCTTTCAAGGCATCATAAGCGGTGCGAATCCCGCCCGACGCAATCAGGGTGACTTTATCCCGGATACCTTCCGCCGCAAGAAACTTATGAACCTTGGGAATGGCATACTCAATGGGCATCGCGATATTCTTCTTGGCGATATCCGGCGCCGCACCCGTTCCACCGTAGCTGCCGTCCAGATGGATGATATGCGCACCGGCATAGTAGCTTCCGACCGCAACCATATCTACATCCGTAGGGGTGGATACCTTTACACTCACAAGGCAACGGGGATTCACCTCTTTGATCCAATCCAGGTGTTTTTTGTGATCCTCCACGCTGTATACGCTATGAAACGGGAACGGGCTGAATAATGCATTGCCTGCAACGGCTCCTCGCATTTGGGCCACATCCGGCGTATTTTTATCTCCCAGCAGATGCCCTCCCAATCCCGGCTTCGCACCCTGTGCGTACTTGAATTCAACAATCCGGACGCGCTGTATCGTTTCCTCCCGGACGCCGAACAGTCCGGTCGCCACCTGCGTAATTACATGGTCGTCATAGGGTTTCAGCCTGTCCGGATATCCCCCTTCTCCCGTGCATGTAAAGCTGTTCCAGGCGGTCATCGCCCTGGCTTTGGCTAGTATTGTGTTGATACTGACGGATCCGAAGCTCATCCCCCCGCCGTAGACGGGAATGTCGATATGTATCCGGGGCCGGTTGTCGTTACGGCGGTTCAATTCCAGTCCGGTGTCTATTTCCGGAAGGGCCTCCAATTGTTGGTCTGCCGTTTTATCAACGTCGGCTGTCACGGATTCGGAACCATCCACTTCAAACTTGAACCGGATCTTATCAAAACCGCCTCCGGATTCTCCGACGCGATATTCCAGGTGAGGCGGCGGCGTATGGCCGGTTTCCGCCATGTGCCATGTGGCCAGGACAAGATCACTGGACCATCGGGGATCCCCGAGGCATTCCGCGTTCGGATTCAACCGCACTCTGATAGCCTTCTCAGGGCATTGACTCACACAATCCCGACCCGTTTCCAGGCAGGCGGGACCGATGCACAGATAATCCTTCGGCCGTATCGTATATTTAAATCCTTCCGGCTTTAAATGAACCCCGTATGCGCAAACCTCGCCGCACTTGCCGCAACCAATGCAGTTCGCCAGCCGGTCTACCTTGAATTTTCCAATGGCATTCCGATATCGATCGGGGACAGGGCGAACCTTTCGCTCGACAGTTTCCTGCGGATAATCGCTGTTTCCCAGGCGTTCGAATTTTGCTCCGTTTCGCATTTTCAGATCGGCGATAGTTGTCGTCATGCATTCACCTATGCTGTTTAATAAAATGTTCCGGCAGAGCCGATAATAATTCCGGTTTATTACCGGACTGTTTGTATGCCCTTACAGGGCTATGACGGCGCAAGCACAGATCGCCGGCTGATAATTCCGTGCCGCCAATCCTCAAATATCCGGCCCCGCATGCGTATCATGCGGATACCCGCTGCAGCGGTATTCGCTCCAGATCGCCGAATGCCTCCTTTTCAATTTCCTCCCTGAAAATTGCCCGTCCGACCTCGCCGCGCAATCTTCGCACCTCACGAATCCCCATAGCGCCCAATACCTCTATCAACTGCCCGTGCCAGGCGCCCATAAGATTCACCATTCGTCTGGTTGCATAAGGAACGTCGCTGACGGCGCTCTTTATCGGACATTCCGGATGTCTGGATTCGGGAGACTGGCGGTCTGCTCCGTCTATAAGCAACGAATGGGCGTTGAGACAAACACGGCATCCAAGGGACACCAAAAGTGCGGTATCCACAGCCACCAGATCGGATCCGCAGATAATCGCCTTGGCCATGTGCTCGGCAAGGGCGATGCCGCCGGAAGTTATCAACGTGACTTCATCCCGGAAGCCTTCCTGCACCAGGCGACCATGAATTTCACGCAGCGCATCTTTGATATGCCGACCGGGCATCCCGTCGGAAGTTCTTTCACACCCATGCTGGTCGGCGCACAGATGAAGAACCTTGAAGCCCTGCCGCGACAGCTCAACCACACGGTCGGCTGTATTCGGGCGAAGCGTTAACCGGATCGAAACAATTGCCCGGGGCTTCAATTTCCGAATTTCGGCAGCTGCGGTTGCAACTTCAGGACCGTCCAGCAGCTGAACCATGCCACTGGCCTTTTTTATAAGATCCCGGCGCTTTTCAATGTCTTCCCCGCTTAATATCGGCACGACGGAACCTATGTCGCGGTCGGGCACTGCTACCGCATCCTCCGCAAACAGTACGGCCATTGTCTGCAGATCCCGTGCAGCGGATGCCCGGGCCAGAGCCACTCCGATTTCCCGAACGGGCCATGCAGGGATATCCAGGATTGCCGGCAGGGGAATCTCCAGAAGATGCGAGGGCGGCGTAACCATTTTCCCGTCGGCAGAAAACACAAGACGCATCGGTTTCGGACCTATATCCACGGACGTTGAAATATACTCCCGTCCATGAATTCCATCCCTGGTAGGCCGGACGATTTCCGACATATCCGTCCAGATGGAATCGAAACCGGGGCCGTGAAACGGACCGCGGTACCCGGCGCCCGACACGGGAATTTTGCCCATATCGGCCTGAACCCAGGTACTGTGAATTAAGTCCGCCTTCCAGTATTCATCCCCCATATCCAGATACTCGGGATTGACTGAAAGGCTCAGCAATCCTTTCGTACACCCCTGAACACAGGAAAAACAGGCTTTGCATTCGTACAGTGGCTGTACGGCCGCCAGGGGATCTCTATTGTGATTCGTTTCGTTTTCATGAACCTCATAATTGCAGAGGGGCTTAACGCACTCGGAGCAACGCGCACAGTCCTCGCGCCAATCCACACCGCCGAATTTACCGACACGGTGAAAACGCCCCGGGGTTACAGTTGTATGAATGTGATAACGATCAGGCATTTCAATCTCACTCTAAAGTTTTCGTAATATCCGAACCAATGAATCAGGCATCCCCTCCGGGATCGATCCCGGCCCGTTTGATAACGGCGGCAACCAGGGAAGCCAGCTCTGCGTTGAGAATATGGATGCCGCGCACTCCGGGCATAGCCTTAAGCTTTACGGCTATTTCCGAAGCAATCGCTATACCTTCCTCAGCGGCATCCGGCGCTTTTTCAACTCTGGCGATGACCGCATCGGGAATCGGACCGTACGTTCCAATCCGCTGCAGATCCCTGGCCTTATTCAAATCCGCAATCGGCATAACACATGGAATAATGGCAACGCGCTTATCGAGTCCGGCTTCCCGTACGGCTTCCAACCACAATTCAAAGCCTTCAATATCAAAAACCGCCTGAGTCAAAAGAAAATCGGCGCCGGCGGATATTTTCTTCCTGACATGCAGGAGATTCAGCTCCATCGGGCGCAAGTACGGCTGGGCAAGCGCGCCTACCAGGAGTTCCGGTTTTGAAGACAGCTTATTGCCACCCAGGCCCGCGCCATGAAGAATCATGTCTTTTAAGGCATGAATAAATTGGACCGAATCCAGATCGTTTGCGGCAGCGGCCTGCGGGCAAATACTTATAGACTGGTGGTTGCCCGCGACACATAGAATGGCCGAAATATCCAGAGCTGCCGCCCCCAGGGCATCGCTCATTAAGGCAATTCGATTTCGATCCCGGGTAGTCATGGCCATAATGACGTTATTGCGTCCCTGCCTTTTCAATAGCGAAGCAGCGGAAATGGAGGAACTTCGAATAGTATCGGGATTATCCGCCACTACAACCGCATCGAGGTTCGAAGGAAGCCTGTCCGAAAAGTCCGCTATGTAAGCCGCATCCGAGCCTCTCGGGGGAAGACACTCCGCCGTAACTACAAGCCGGCCTGAATTTAAAGCCCGGGCAAAATCATTTGTCTGTGTTGTCATCCGTTGTATCCGTTCCTTCCCGGGAATTGCGACAGGGCACTGCATCGGAATCCATAAGCCGTAATGGATTTGGGGGGAGGATCTCGAGCGCTTTTACCGTCCGCTCCCGAATCGAGTCGATTTTCCGCTTCAGGGATTCGGGATCCGGTATCTCTGTCTTTTTACCCGCCGTCACTAAAAGGTCCTCTGCGGCAGAGCCTGGGAGGGAAAATAGAAGCAAGCGTTCTTCGCCCAATCCTATTTCTTCCAGGATGGATTGAACGAATTCCACACGACGGGCACACCGTTTGCTTCCCTCTATATAATGACAGTTTTCTCCTTCGCAGGCAATGACCGCAACAAGATCGGCTCCCAACTCGAAGGCCTTCAAAATATGTTCAGGCTGAATTCGGCCGGCACAGGGAACGGTAATCTTTTTTACGGGAAACGGCCAAGCGAACTCGGGCACCGACGGCCTGGAACGGCCGGCTGACGTGGCCGCCTTTCCGGGGCGCGCGCAATTTGCGCAAACAAAAACGCTGACGGTAGGCTTCTGAACCTCTGCATCATAGGGAATCGTTTCAGTATCCATCTCCCTTTCATTATTCATTTTTCAAATAAACCTTATCAGTAGTATTGTTTCAGTAACAATGGCTGCATCGCACGAAGAAATATTCTATCTCAACACATATGGATTAACAACCGATCGTCGGAGTCTTTCTTTATGCTGCAGATCTCGAATATCCAGTCTGTACCGGAGACATCCCCCCGGCTTCGTCGAGCACATACTCCTCGCAATGCAATACACCACGACGTGCATCCGGAAAACCGCATGTGTGGACATTCAGGCAGTTTGAGCAAATTCCCAATCGCAATGCATCGGCCGGATCCCGGAAGCCTGAATGGACCGATTCCTGCCGAGCCGCTTTTTCAACAGACCGGACTGTAAATTCCTTGCATTGGACAATTTCCATTTGAAGAGGGGAAGGCTGTCGTCCATACACGAGAGAGTTGAAGTGAAAGGTGGATTGAGGCGAGATTTCAGGCAGGGACATGATATGCCATGTCCCTGCCAATATACCCTCTGAAAATTTCCATTAAAAGGTGTATTTCAGGGCGATTTCGATCTCCCTGGCATGATCGGCGCTTGTAATGGCTCCGAAAGTGGTGATGGGAATAAGATCTTCTGTATAGGGATCCCATATGCCAATGTAATTCCCCGGCCAACCCAGGTTCACATGGTTGAATGCATTGAAGAACTGAATTCGGAATTCAAGCAGGTGCCCGCTTTTCGTCACGCGCGTACTCTTCAGCAGGCTTATATCCCACTGGGTAGATCCCGGTGACATCAGGATGTTCCGGCCCGAATCGCCGAACCATTGAGGGTTGGAACCGCTGTAATCGGGCATTACGAAATCGGACGTTTCGAACCATTTGCCTATGTTCCTTTCCGAATCGGGAAGAGTCCCGGGGCCGATACGGTTCGGGCGATCGCCCCAGATACCGTCGTTATTCGGATCGCCGAAAATCTCTACGCTGAACGGGCTGCCTCCCTCCAGGGTCGTTATTCCGGAAATTCTCCATCCTTCAATCAATTGAGCGAATTTACCCGCCCACCGGCTCGACAGCATCCTGTCCCTGCCGACCGGAAGGTCCAGGATGTAGTTCATCCTGAAAGTTTTCAGCGGCCTGAATCCGTTAACCGAGCGCTCGGCCGCCAGGTTGCGGGGATTGTTGGGATCGGCGCTCATCCATCCCCAGGAATCGCTTATGGCCTTTTCCCACTGGAAATCGGCGCTTAAGGAAAAGATGCTGGTAAGTCGGCGCGTCACCCGGGCCATCATGCCGTTGCTGGAATAGGATGCGTCGCTTTTCAGAATTTCCATGAGTCCGTATTCCGGATTGGGGCGCCTGCTCTGAATATCACCCGGCCCCGGCAGGGGGACATTCGCGGGAATCACCCGGAAATGCCGGTCCGACTTTCTTCCCATATAGGTCAATTCAAGGTTCCAGTTGGGCAGAAACTCGTACTGAATGGATACCTGTCGATCCTGAACGAAGGAATTGCGCAGATTCGGATCCGCGGCCTTGAACGTCAGGGCCGGCAGGGCGGCGGACTCGAAAGGATTTCCGATATCCAGAATGGGATCGGTCGGTGAATCCATCCTTTGGGTATAGAAGAACGGATAGTTACGCCCCATATAGAGCAGCGCCTGCATGGGATTCATATCCATATTCCGGATACTGTAGGACGCCCGGACGACGAAGCGGTTATTGCCGAGAGGGCTGTAGGCGATTGCGACGCTCGGCTGCCAGTCGTTCTTGTCGTTATAGGCGGCATGCCCCGGTTCGAGATCCAGTCCCAGCTCCCGGGCCCGATCGCTTCCCGTCACAACGACTTCACCGTCCGGCGGCGGCTCGAAAACCAGGGGATAAAAGAAAGAAACATTGTCGTGAATGGAATGAAAGAAAGGAGAATAGGTATAGGCAAGACCCGCCGTGAGGGTAAAATGGGGACTGATTTTCCAGCTGTCCTGGATCGAAAATTCCCAGGTCCGCTGTCGCAGGTCCAGCCGGTTGGAGCCGATCCCCCGTTTTGCCGTATAGGGAATACCCATCAGAAAATCAGCAAAGGAATCTCCGGTAAAAGCCCCCGAAAAACCGAATTCTCCCCGGCGCGCTCCCGAGGTTCGCATGTCGTTGAGCTGGGTGACATTCAACTCACCCCCTAAAGCGATTGTATGGTTTCCACGAATGTAGGTATAGGTCGCGTCGATGCTGAACCGGTTCTCGTGGAAACTTTCTGGAGCCCCGCCGCCTCCAAATCCCGAGAATCCTTCGAATCCACTGAATCCTCCGGAACCGATTCCGGCGTATTCCGCAAAACTGATAGTCGGGTAGCCTTCATCCATGGAATCCAGAACCTGCACTCCCTCAATACCGAGGGAGGCCAGCAGACCGTCATTAAAGGAATGCTCCGAAAGCGTCTGGCTGACTTCCCGCATGAAAAGCAAGCCCAGGCCCAATACCTTATTAGGGCTGAAGGAATGGGTCAGGTCGATCGATACACGCTGTTCCCTTTCATCGGTTGTGGTTCCGAAGGTAGGGAGGGACGCTGTCCTTTTCCGGTCACCGTCGCTGAAATTATATGTGCCGAAAATCTTGGTTTGCGCGCTCAATTCGTAATCGACGCGCGTGGATATACTGTTATTGTTTTCGATCATCGGCTCGCTGTTGACATAATTGTAGTAGGAACCGTTAATGTTGGGCTCGGGAAACAGCGAAAGAAGATTGCGGGCCACGCTGTGGATGCGCGACGGAGGGATGACGTTATCCTCAAACTGTTCTCCCGTAAAAGGATCCGAAATTCTTTTCCAGGGGATACCGCTGAAATCCCCCTGTTTCATCGCGGCCGTCGGCACAAGCGAAGTACGCGTGGAGCCTCGTATAATACGCAGGCCGTCGTAGCTTCCGAAAACTCTCAGCTTGTCTGTAATAAACGCTCCAAGACTGAGTCCGAACTGGTTCCGCTTATATTCCGGCTGTTCTTCCAGGTCGAAGGCATTCCGGGCATCAAAATTATCGTTTCGATGGTATTCGTAGACGGATCCATAATATCGGCCGCGCTTGCGTACGGTAAAGGGATTCACGATATTAGAGGTTTCTTCATCTTTTACGACGTCCTCGGTCCGCCAGGATTCGTCCATTTCCAGTCCAAACGATTCGATTTGCCGTAAATCAGGGAAGGCATCCATTTCGATTTCGTCTTCCGCACGACCGTTTACGGCTTTATACTGCTGCTCGGTGGATTGTGTTGCACCGGTTGCCTCCTCTGATGCCGCACCCACGACCGTCATAGAGCAAAAAATTATTAATACCAATAACTTGCGTACAATCATATCGGATCCTTGCACTGCCGATAACTGCGGCAACAATAATAATGGGGATGGCGTCTTTTAGATAACGATCCGGCCGTCGACGATCATCGATTCCACTTTGAAAGTGGCACGAAGTCGGGAATTTGCTCCCGAGCTGGATCCCGAACTGTTACGCGAGTTGCTATCCGTGTTGGTTCCCGGGACGTCGAGCAATTCGAGACTGACACTCGAGCATTCTTCCGTAATTACCGGCAGCCCGTCATACTCTCGTGGAAATACGAATTTCGCGCCGACACTTTCTTCCCTTGGCGGAAAATAGGCGGCGATTTCCACCTGGGGACAGGTCGGTGTGGAGAGGAAAGCCTTTGTTTTCATGGTTTGGACGGTTTCACTCTGGAAAAAGCGCCGGACGCTGCTTTCTTCGTTCGGATCGTTCGAACGAAAGCTGACGGATAAAACGATCCATTTGGACATATCCATGTGAAGTGTCGGTCTCTGTGCCCTGTCAAAACGCTGCTTTCTTTCAGGAACCATTCTGTCGTAGCCGTGTCGGATCTGCTGCACCCGGGCATAGGCGTCCCGAATGGGGCGCGCGGACAAAAACCTTATATAGAACGTATTATAAATTTCCTTTTCACCGGAAATCCCGCTGCCGACTCCGCGGATGACCCGCGTAAAGGTTTCCTGTCTGGCCCATGGGGAATCGTTCAATACTTTAACGGCCTTATCGAGAGACCATTGATGGAAAGGCTCCAGATTGGCCCATGAAGTGGCGGCAACCGCCAGCAGGGGGGAAAATAATACAACCAGGAAAAATCTGAACATAATAAAACCCGATCCTTTTGATTCATACAATCCGTCGACCCGTAAATTCTTTATTTTACAGGAAATACTGCCAGTCTGCCAAAAACTTTCGTATGCAACACACCTCAACACTCAAATTACGGGCAGAGCCGGGAATTGTTACATATATCGAAAAGGGCCAATCCGGGGGGGCTCATGGACCCATCGTCGGGACAAAAAAGAAGATCCCGACAGACAGCATTAAATCATGAAATCCCGTAGCGGCCAAGCTTCTTTCGCAGAGTCACGCGACTGAGGGAAAGAAGATTCGCCAGTTCGCGCTGGCTGTATCGACCCGAATCCACGAAATAGCGCAGCACGGTTTCCTCCACCGTGTCCAGGATCGAATCGCGGACTCCCGTGGGGTCATTCCTGGAAGCCAGCAGGCGGATAACCGCCCGGCGAAGCAGAAACTGTGGGTCTTCGGATTCCGTTGAGGCAGGCAGCATAAATTCATCCGGGCGATTTTCCCGTACTTCTTCCGGAAGAAGATCGAGGGAAATACTGTCGTCCGGACTCATGACCACCGTTCGGGCGACATGAGCCGGGCGTATTTTGACGCAATTGTCTGGGTGGACCGGTTGAAACTGACGTAGACTACCGGAATACCATCCTGCTCGCAGGCGGCGACAAAGCTCGAGATAAAATGATCCCCTGCCACCCCGGAGTCAATTTCCCACACAAGGTTATCGCCGGAAATTACTCCCCCGACGGCCCGGTCCACTTCGGCAATACCGGTCGTTGCTTTACTGGTCGACTTCATTCTTCAATGTTAGAGCGGAGCCTGATTCGGGTCAAGCATCGGGGCTTCACCGACGATGTAGCTAATCAGCTGAATTAATATCAAGCCGACCTGGTTTCCCTGCCGGCAGGGTGCATATGTTCTCTCTGGAGAGTTTCCATTGTTTTCAGGTATCGATTGAAATAGATCCGGGATACCGTCCGCTGCATGGCGTAACCCACAACCGGGTTATCATCAAGGATTTTACGCAACGCCTTCGCCTCAATCTTTAGCACCTCGGAATCCTCCACACACTCGGCATTGAGAAGATAGCGGTCCGCTCCCAAAAGGCAGCAGGGGCCGAATATGTTTCCAGGGAGGAGATCGTCTATAAGCAGACCCGGACCGCCAGGTGTCGGTAGCTTCAGCTCTACCCTGCCCCTGATAAGAATAAAAATGTGACTCGCAGGAACTCCTTCCGAATATATCCTTTCTCCCTGCTTTAAAACCATCGCTCCCGAATCAGCACTGAGTCGCTTGATTTCATCCGGGCTCAGCAATCCGAAAACCTCATGTTTCTCCAATTTTTCTATGGACATATTCCACCTTCTTTCCTGTCACGCACATTGAAGACCACCGGCTACAGTGTGTCGGTTTGCCGGCAACGTGACAATTGCATTGAAGCTAGAGTTTGGATTCTTACGATTCATTATACACCCGGCCATAATTTGGTGTCAGGCTAGATTGGCACCAAATTAATGTGCTATGTTCTCCGATTATGAAAAAACGAGCATTGGTATGGTTCCGGCTCGATCTTCGATTATCGGACAATCCCGCACTGGATGCGGCCGCTGAATCCGGATACGAAACCATACCCGTATTCATCTGGGCGCCCGAAGAGGAAGGCGATTGGCCGCCCGGCGCCGCCAGCCGCTGGTGGCTGCACCAATCCCTCCAATCCCTTGATACCGAACTGAAACGCCGCGGATCCCGACTTATTCTACGGCGCGGTCCGTCTCTCAATGCACTGCGCAGGCTTATTCGTGAAACCGGAGCCCAAGCGGTCTTCTGGAACCGGCGCTACGAACCGGCCCTGTGCACGCGAGACGCCGTCGTTCAGAAAACGCTCTCATCCGACGGACTCCGGGTAAAAACCTGCAACTCCGCACTGCTGTTCGATCCTGAAGAAATCAGAAATAAAAGCGGCGCTCCGTTCCGCGTATTTACGCCGTTCTGGAAAGCATGCCTGGCGTCAGCCGGGCCGGATTTCTTCAGGAATCCGCCGCCCGTTGCGTGGAAACGGGATCTCCCGGAATCGATCCCGTTGGATTCTTTCAATTTGGAGCCGAAAATCGATTGGGCCGGGGGATTGCGGAAATCATGGCAACCGGGAGAATCCGGAGCCCTGAAATTATTGCGGCGCTTTACGCACAGTACGATAGACACTTACGCTGAAAAGCGGGACTTCCCTGCCGCATCCGGAACATCCCGCCTTTCACCCCATCTGCATTTCGGAGAGATCTCGCCGCACAGGATCCGCGCGGCCTGCATCCGGGAAGAACGCAAAGCGTCCGGGGATTTTCTGCGCCAGTTGGGATGGCGGGAATTCGCGCATCACCTGCTGTACCACTTTCCGGACACGCCGAATGCGCCGCTTCGTCCCCAATTCAAACGCTTCCCATGGAGACGGGATCGGAAAGGATTGAAACGATGGCAACAGGGACGTACCGGATTCCCCATTGTAGACGCAGGCATGCGTGAATTGTGGACCGACGGCTGGATGCACAACCGGGTCCGGATGATTGCCGGATCTTTTCTGGTTAAAAACCTGATGGTTTCCTGGACGGAGGGGGCGCGCTGGTTCTGGGATACGCTCCTGGACGCCGATCTCGCCAACAATACCCTGGGGTGGCAGTGGGTAGCCGGGTGCGGCGCGGATGCCGCCCCCTATTTTCGCATCTTCAATCCCGCGCTGCAGGCTGCCCGGTTCGATCCGGAGGAATCCTATATACGAAATTGGATCCATGAGTTGAAAACATCGAAGTATCCGCGGCCGGTCGTCGATCACCGCGCGGCCCGACAACGCGCGCTGGAGGCACTCGCCTCCATCAATATGTAAAGCTTCGTTGCTCGTTGCACGTTAAACGTTGCACGTTAAAAGCAAAAAGATCGTTGCAACGTTGGAATCAGACGGTAGTTTCGTATCGATTGCCTTTACCGTCAGACAATCTTTTCTTCTTTGCTTTCCCGCTTGCGGAACACCGCATAGCCGATCAATCCACCCAGCAGGCCGAAAAGAGGGCAGATGATAAAAGAGATCACTATACCTATTAACGAAAATCCCTGATTGACCATACTCTGTTCCATCTGCATGCGGGCATCCGGCGGCAGCTGGTCCAGGAAGCCGCCCGATTGCATCGCCTCCAATATCGCTTCATTCACAATATTCCCGAGCATCAAAAAGAACAGACCGCTTAAAATCGTGCTGGCGACAGCGCCGAACAAGCCGGCAAACGCGCCGAGACCCATTCCGTCTGCGCTTGTCAGGGCTTCCATCTCTTCGGTCAGAGTCTTCTTGTAGAAGTACACACTCATGAATCCGCCCAACATAATGCCCGCACAACAAAGGCAATTGACAAAGCTCAGAAACGGGGTGGCTGAGAGCACGCCCATGATAATACCGCCGTACATTGCAGGAACGAACTTATCTGGTTTCTGTGGCATTCGAAATTCCTTTATCTTGGTAAACCGTTAACAATCCGATACCGGCAAGTTCAGAGACAGCCTGTATTGCCGCCGGCACAATGAAAAAAGCTAAAGTGAATCCGACGATTCCTCCGGTTATGGCGCGCGAGGCCAACGTTGCTTCGTACATATCGAATCGCCAGGGGAACGCATCGACAATCATTGGGATACAGGCAGCAACGAGAAACAGCCGGGACGGCATTTCCGGTCTTCCAATGCTTCGCGTAAAAGGATAGATCAGTATTCCAATGAAAAATCCGAAATAGATTGCCGAACAACGGGAACACACGGCAAAGGGCATCCCGTCAATAAAGAAGGACCGTTCATTTATCTGATGGCATATCGAGTTGAAGAAAGCGTAAAAAATCTTACCCGCCGCCCCGGAAATTCCCGGGGAAGCAGCCAACATTGGCGTAAGTACAATGGCGGCACACCACAGCGCTCCACCGACGAGAATTACTGAATAGGTAATTTTGGCGTATTTCATGGAATCGGAGAGACGATATTTAATAATTTTTCCATTGTCAAGTAAACGAATGAGACTATTCCATGGAACGTTCTAACGTGGAAACGTAGAACGTCCAACGTTCAACGGGAAGTCACACCTTCGATATTCCGGGATTTGAAGAATTTAAGGAAATAAATCT
>JAFGTD010000091.1 GCA_016934295.1 Acidobacteriota bacterium | reverse complement strand
TAAGTCGATACCCACAACCCATGGACAAAGTAGTAATCCTGCAGCAGATGCGCCAGGTGGTATTCTTCCCGGGGGTGGCGCAGGGCAGGTTTCCCGGCAAATATACTGGTATAGCTTCTCTGCGCTGATCCGTTGGAGAGGTCAATATTGTATTTTGCAATCAGCTCATGGGCTTTTAACATGGCGGATTCGGCTTCGTGCGGGTTGCAGCTTTGGGCCAGAGACAGAAGTTTTATGATCCGTCGGAAAATTTTATCATGGTGATCCTCCGTTTCGCCGGCAATCCGCTCCCGCAGCGGTCGGGAATTTCCGGAAGCGGTGGGATTGGCTCGAAGCCGCCGGCAGGCCTGCTGAAAAGAGGGGCCGTGCGGGCGTTCTCTGCGGGCTCCCAAAACCTGTTCGGCATACTGGTGAGCGATTTCATGCAGAAGCACTTCACGAACCGAGTCCCAGCCGTGGTTCAGCACCAGCTCACGGCTCAGGCACAATTCGTTTTTAGAACCCGACCAGTACCCCCATTGGCTGTTTAAGTCCCGGATACTGATCAGGGGCTTTCGCAGCATCCCGCGTTCATGGGGTTCCAACACCCAAAGTACGGTTTCCCACTCACAGCCAAGGCCGTGAAGGATGCGATGTTCGAGTTGTTCCTGAATTTGAATCTTTAAACTCATAATTTGTTAAATTGCACGGATATCCGAAAAATGCCAGTCAATTTTCAGCCGCCGGCGCGATCCGATTTTACAAATGAGGACTGCATGTATCTGTCCCGGTAATGCCAGACTTATGTTGCCGATTAAGTTATGTTTTCAATTTAATTCCCATCTTCCCATTTTATTCCCTTCCTTAAATTAAGGAAAATCCTTTTAGTTCCTATACCTCAGTCTTGAACATCAATCTTACCGACCTACAAATCGCTTTGTTCCTTCAACTTTTAGGCTTCCCCTTTTTATACTTAAATCATCGTGGTTATAAATAATATAACTATTTTAAATTGTTTAACTATTTATTGACACTGCGTTTATAAACAGGTATGAAACTCAAATAATCGCTTCCATCATGCTGTTTTTGTTTCATCATAACCCGGAGGGGCGTTTTTGGGCAAAAAAGGCATAAACAGCCGCCTGCAAAAAGGCGGAGCTTTACTTTCCGATATGCGGCAAATGGTGGCCCTCTGGTCGGAAGAGCTGTCTGAAAAAGATCCTGTTGCCGTTTTAGCCCGGCATATCCCCAAAACAACGATGGTGCGTTTGAAAGATACCTTCACCCGGGCCTTTCGACCTCGGTTTATACAGGGATCCCCCCCGAACGCCTGGCGCCTGGCCAAAGTTCTGGGGCATCAGAACGCGGACTTGCACATCATCAGACCCTTCTACTACTGGATCACTGCGCGATCGGAGACCACCCTGTACAGCTTTGTGACGGAAGTCGTTTACGCGCGATCCAGATCACCTGAACGAGAGATTCGTATCGAAGAAGCTATATCCTGGCTAAGTCACCAACTAACCCTTGCAGGAAAGACCTGGACACCAACGGTTGTCAAGAAAGTTTCCCGCGGGATGATGGCGGCGCTACGCGATTTCGGAATTCTCGAAGGGGCAACCCGCAAGAAAGTGTCGTCGATAAACCTGTTCCCGGATGCGTTTACACTGATTGCCTTCTGCCTGAACGAGATGGGGGCAACGGGGCGTGATCTCATAAAGCATCCGGATTGGCGGTTGTTTCTCCTTGGCGAGAACGGCGTTGAAAATCTCTTTCTGGAGTGCCACCAGCATGGGTGGCTGAAGTTTGAATCGGCGGGCAACATGTGGCGTACCGAGTTTCCTGCTGTATCCTTCGAGGACTATGCACATGGCGTCATTGGCTGAATCGATAAAGCAATTGGAAATGGAACTGACTGCCCGGCCCATGCGCATCGCGGCACACCGTGATATGCCATTTGCCATCTTGCGCTATCCCCCTCAAGAGGAATTTGCCCTCCGCAAGCAGCTTCGTCTGCTGGCTATCGGCCTCTCTCAAAATCACGGGATAAATGCCACATTCATATCGATTGCGCGCATTGTCTGGGATACGATAGCCGAATTCGGAGAAAGCGACCTGTTTCAAACGGAAACCCTGAGAGGGTTCGAGGCGGCCCAGAAGCATGTCAATCAACTTCTCACCTCAGCAGACTTCAAGCCTGCCGCGGAAAGCGTCCTGCAAAAAACGACGTCCCTTTCACCCGAAAAAGATGTGGTATTCCTCGTTAGGGCGGGCGGGTTCGCGCCTTATATTTACAGAACGTCACATCTGCTCGACAATGAACAAAGTGCAGCCGCACCGAAAAGAAAGCGCGGGAGGGCCTCATGAAAATTAAACGGGACAAATTGTACGCGGTCCTGACGGGCGACATCGTGGGTTTTTCCAAATTATCCGTCGAACGACGCCGGTTGCTTCATGACACGATGAGGCAGGGATCCCTGGCCGCGCAAAAGGCCTTTGCAGGGGCCATTCCACTGGAGGCGGATGTATTTCGTGGGGACTCATGGCAACTCTTGGTTGCCGACATCGCCGCTTCACTGGAGGTCGGTCTCTTTCTCAGGGCCTATTTGCGGGCCCATTCGGAAACGGAAAAACTTGACACGCGTATGGCAATCGGGATCGGGACGGTCGATTTTGTTCCCGATGACCGGGTGTCCAAAGGGGACGGACAGGCCTATCGGCATTCGGGACTTGCCCTGGAAAAGATGACCCGGGCAGGCACGATGTGCTTTCGCTTTCCCAACTGGGAGCTTGAAGAATCGATGGATGTCATGATCCACCTGATCGATGTATCGGCACAAAATTGGAGCAGTAGGCAGGCCCTCGCCGTCACGGGCGCAATCAGGGGATTGAAGCAGGAAGAAATCGGGAACCTCTGGAAGCCGCCGATTTCACAGCAGTCGGTCAATCGACATCTTCAGCGGGCCGGCTGGTTTGCCGTTGAGAAGGCGATCCAATTTTATAAACAACAACTTATGAAGGCTGTAAAATAGGATTACAGCCTATATGAGCTGTAAGTGACTTTTTCAGCTTTTGAAGGCTGTACTCAGAGACTGTGTCGTAATTTGTCTACGAAGTCAGAAATTGGCCCTTTCGTCTTTCCGGCGAAAGCCGGAAACCAGTGTTTTCAAGGGTTTCTGGACTCCGGCTTGCGCCGGAGTGACGGCTGAAGGCCATTGCGACACAGTCTTTCAGGAGGCAGGCATACCGTATGGATGGAATTGCACAGGAAATCCTGATTTATCTGACGGCAGCTCATTTTCTGGGAGACTTCGTTTTTCAAACCGATGCGATCGCATCGGGCAAGAAAAGAACCGCGGTCCTCTTAAAAAACGCTGCCATTGTTGCCGCCTTGGGATATCTGCTCTGCGGGATCTGGTCGCTCTGGAAAATTCCCCTGGTCATTTTTCTTACCCACAGCCTGGTGGATTACATCAAGGTTAAAACGGAAAGGGAAACGGTTTGCTCCTTTATCATCGACCAGATATTGCACCTTGCCGTTATCCTCGCCGTCGTTTTCGCCTTAGATACAAATTTTATTCCCGTAACCGCCTCATCGACCCTCTGGACCGAAATGATCGGTAGAGGCTTTCTCAGATTCAGCATCCTGATTACGGGGTTTACCGTTTCCGTTAAAGCCGGTGCGATCCTTATCGGATTGGCCGTAAAGCCTTTCACGGATCAGCTGATGGTGACAAAAAGGATGGAAACAGGCGATGCGACTAAAATCAGGGGGTTTGAAAATGGCGGGAAGGTGATCGGATACCTTGAGCGCAGCCTCATCTTCTTTTTCATTCTGACCGGACAACCGACGGGTATCGGATTTCTGATCGCTGCCAAATCGATTCTCCGCTTTGGCGAAGTGAAGGATCGCGAAAACCGCATGGAGGCGGAGTATATCATCATCGGCACCTTGATGAGCTTCGGCTATGGCATGTTCATTGCCTACCTGACTAAGTTCTTTATGGACCATATCCGATGAGTAGAGATGTAGAGATGGGGACGTCCGTAAATAAGTAAATTGTTTAATCAATTAATTTATACTGTTGTCGGTTTGCCAGCTGCTTCCCTCTTTGAACAGCATAGCCGATCCCGGGTCCGGTCCGGCCCAATGCTTTAGCCAGTTTGGTCAGAGGATACCCCAGTTCATGCACGGCCCAATAGCAAAACAGCCCC
>JAFGTD010000090.1 GCA_016934295.1 Acidobacteriota bacterium | reverse complement strand
GGATTTCGGGCTGGCCAAGGCCCTCTCCGATGAAACCCAGAGCATTGACTCCTCACAATCCCCAACCCTCACAGAGGCAATGACCCAACCGGGAGTGATTCTGGGCACTGCTGCCTACATGAGTCCGGAACAGGCCAAGGGCAAGAGTGTAGACAAACGAGCAGATATCTGGGCCTTTGGCTGCATCCTGTATGAGTGCCTCACCGGGAAGAAGGCATTTGAGGGTGAGACGGTCACGGAGACGCTGGCTGCAATTTTAAGGGGAGAACCGGATTGGAACGTATTGCCGGCAACCACCCCGCGGAATATTCATTTTGTGTTGCGGAGGTGTCTGGAAAAAGAGAGAAGAAAAAGGTTCCGGGATATCGCGGACGTGCAGATAGAGATCGAGGCATTCCGCGATTTTCATGAGGCAGCAGCCATTCCCGCAAGACGTTCCCGGCTCCCCTGGAGTGTGACAATCGCAGTTGGCCTGATAGCGCTTGCACTGGCTTTCCTTCATTTTCGTGGAGCAAAAACGGAATCCGCTGAGGAGACGATTCTTCAGATTGTGTTTCCGGAAAACTTGAGCCCCGCAACTGAAGGATCGCTCGCCCTGTCGCCGGACGGCCGTAACCTGGCATTTTCCGCGGTGGATGCCGAAGGACTGCGCATATGGATCCGCAGCTTTGATTCTCTTGAAGCCCGTCCCTTGAAAGGCACCGATTCCGGCCAATGCCCGCCCTTTTGCTGGTCCCCCGACAGCCGGTTCATCGCCTTCAACGCTGACGGGAAGCTTAAAAAAGCGGACGTTTCTGGCAGCCCGCCCGAAATAATTTGCAACCTGTCGGGAGAAGCCGTGGGCGGAGCATGGAATCGTGAAGACATAATCATTTTCGGGGATTACAGGGGAAGCAATGGGATTGTACAGGTAGCGGCCAAAAGGGGTAGCCCTTCTCCGGTTACAAGGCCGAATCCGGAGCGCAAGGAACAACTGCATTACTTCCCTTCATTTCTTCCCGACGGCCGTCATTTCCTATATTTTTGCAAGTCGTCTATCCCGGAATACAAGGGTGTTTATATCGGATCCCTGGACTTGAAGCCGGAGGAGCAGAACACAGAACCTTTAATGATAACTTCCACGGCTGCCCGGTACGTCCCCGGTGTGGAATCTACTATAGGATATTTACTTTATTTGAACGGTCAAGCCCTTATGGCACAGCCATTTGACAACGGGAAAATGAAGCAGGTGGGCAGGCCCGTTCAGATCAGCGATCGAGTGGGTATTTTCGAAGCATATGGTTTCTTCTCGGCTTCGGAGACGGGAGTTTTGGCGTACAGGGGCAATACAAGCCCGGCCTCCCAACCCACATGGGTCGATGCCGAGGGGAAATTTATCGAAACAGTAGGGGGCCCGGACATTTATTATCGGTTGGCGATTTCCGCAGACGGGGAAAACGTCGCCGCCGGCAAATTTGCTGTGGACAAACCCGAAAACTCCTTTGTCTGGTTGTACAATTTGAAACGTAACGTAGGCACTCCCCTGGCCTCTCCGCAAAGCAATATCAGCAGGCCTGTCTGGTCGGCAGACGGGAGAAAGATCATATTCATGTCGAAACGGGGCGGCCCGTCATACGATCTTTACAGCATGTCGGCGAATGGGTCTGCAGTAGCGGAACTGCTGTTTGAGTCAGTGGAGGACAAGTATCCGACCAGTTGTTCCAGTGATGGACGTTTTGTTTTATACACGGCATTCGATGAAAACGACAATAGCGATTTATGCGTGCTTTCCCTGGAAAGCGACAATCGGGAAACTCGCCTTTTGCCCAATGAATTCAATGAAAGTGATGGCCATTTTTCTCCCGACATGCGCTGGATCGCCTACGTATCGGATAAATCCGGCGTGAATGAAATCTACGTGCGGGAGTTCCTGCACAGCTCCGGGAATGTGTCCCCGGCCGGGGCCGGCGGGAAGGTGTCCGAAGGGGGCGGACTAGGGCCGCGATGGAGGCATGACGGGACAGAGTTGTATTATTGTACGGAAGATGGAAAAGTCCTGGCGGTGTCGTTTTCAACCGGTACGGTTCTCAAGTTGGGGAAACCCAGGATTTTATTTGAGGGGGTTCCGTATTATTTAACGCCGTCCTCCCAGGCTCGATTCCCTGTGTGGGATGTGCATCCGGACGGCAGGAAATTTCTGTTGTTGAAAACATCTCCGGGATTTTCTCCGGCGCCGTTCAATATTATTCAAAACTGGACCTCATTATTAAAACAATGACACTTTCAACCGGAACCAAACTATCGCATTACGAAATTACCAGCCAAATCGGTAAAGGCGGTATGGGAGAAGTGTATCAGGCGAAGGACCAGAAGCTCGGGCGGGACGTGGCGATCAAGGTGCTGCCGGAGGAGTTCGCACGGGATGCCGACCGTGTTGCCCGTTTCCAGCGGGAAGCCAAGCTGCTCGCCTCTCTGAACCACCCTAATATTGCCGCCATATATGGACTTGAAGAATCCGACCGCACCCATTTCCTGGTCATGGAACTCATTGAGGGGCAGACCCTTGCAGATCGGATAAAATCCGGTGCGATCCCTGTTGAGGAAGCCCTGAAACTGGCACTCCAGATCGCAGAAGCTCTCGAAGCCGCCCATGAAAAAGGTGTCATCCACAGGGATCTGAAGCCGGCCAACATTAAAGTAACTCCTGAGGGTAAGGTGAAAGTGCTGGATTTCGGACTCGCCAAAGCATTCGCCGGCGAGCAATCCGATATAAACCTGTCGAACTCCCCTACACTGAGTCAGGCAGCCACTATGCAGGGAGTCATTCTGGGAACGGCGGCCTACATGTCTCCAGAGCAGGCCAAAGGCAAGACAGTTGACAAGCGGACAGACATCTGGGCCTTTGGTGCGGTACTGTTTGAGATGTTGACGGGCAAAGCTGCATTCCATGGCGATGAAGTCAGCGAGATTCTTGCATCGGTGATTAAGGGTGATACCACCCTGGATTTACTACCTTCAAATATCCACCAGAGAATCCATGAGGTGATCTCTCGCTGCCTGCAAAAGGATTTGAGAAAACGGTATCCGGATATAGCTAACGCCCGCTATGAAATTGAGCAGGCTCTGGCGGATCCCCGGGGTGTGTTTGTGACGCCGCCCGCACAATTTGAAACTCGCGTCAAAATATATCAGATGCTGCCCTGGATTGCTGCCGCCGTCTTACTGACCGCCATTATCGCAGGGCTTGCCGGATGGGAGATGCGACCGCCTGAACCGCGCACTACTACGCGTTTTTACTACGAACTTCCACCGGATCAACAGTTCAATATGAATATTTATCCTTTGCTTGCGGTATCCCCGGATGGCGGCCAATTCCTCTATGCCACGAACAAAGGACTCTTTTTGCGCTCGTTGGATAAGCTGGATGCTGTTCTTCTTCCAGGAACGGAAGATAACCCCTGGCAGCCATTTTTCTCGCCGGACGGCAAGTGGGTCGGCTACTGGTCGATGGACGATTCGCAATTGAAAAAACTCCCCCTCAGCGGAGGGATCCCCAGCCGGATATCCGACGACCGCGCCAACGGATCCTTCAACTGGCTTGAGGACGATGCGATTTATTTCGGGCAGCCTGCAGACGGCATTGTGAAAATATCGCCGGATGACGGTACCTCCGAGACCGTTATCGGCGGTGAAGGGGAAATGTTATACCACCCGCGAATTCTACCGGATGGAAAATCCATGATATTCACAGTTCGAACCGATGAAGGATACAAGATTGCAGTACAATCCCTTGAATCACAGGAACGAACAATTCTGTTTCCCGGCGACGATGCTCATTATCTCCCAACGGGACATTTGATATATGCATCGGAAAACTATCTTTACGCCGTGCCGTTCGATCCCGGAAGGCGTGTGCCGACGGGAGGACCGGTTGCTGTCATTGAGGATTTATTCCGGATGAGAAACGGCGCGCCGCAATTTGCCGTTTCCGACTCGGGAACACTGGTGTACCTGTCCCGTACGGGGCTTGAGGAGTCAGCCAAAAGAAAAATCGTATGGGTGGACCTCGACGGGAATGAGTCGCCGATTCCGGCACCGCCTGACGATTATTATTTGCCTAAAATCTCTCCCGACGGACGCTATCTGGCTTTTACAATTTTACCGAACATCGGAAAAGCAGCCGGGGAGGGTGATATCTGGATATGGAACCTGGTCCGCAACGACAGGGTGAAACTGACAAACAATAAAAATTTAGATGTAGCTCCACTCTGGACCCCTGACGGCAAACGGATCGCTTTTGGCTCGCAGAGGGAACAAGACTTAAGTGTTTACTGGAAGGCCGTTGACGATACCGGAGATGCTGAATTTGTTAAATCCGTGCCGGGCAAAGTGTGTTATCCCGCTGCATGGTCCAAGGACGGCCAGACTCTGCTTCTTGGTGAATTCAATATGTCGGTACCTATGAGTTTCGATATTGGCATGCTGGAGATGGATGGATCAGGTAACTATGAATCGCTGTTAAATGAGACATATCACGAAGCTCAACCGCGAATTTCACCTAATGGGGAATGGATCGCTTATACATCCAGTGATTCCGGACAGAACCAGGTGTATGTGCGTCCGTTTCCCGGGATAAAAAGTGGAGGACGAAAGCCGGTGTCGACAAATGGCGGAGACAGCCCGTTGTGGTCGCCGCATGGCGAAACGCTTTACTATCGGAATGGGGATATGGTCATGGCCGTATCTGTCAAAACCGATCCCGACATGAACCTGGGACAGCCGAAGCCCCTCTTTCAAAAATCATATATCAGCAGTGCTTTTATGTTCGGCAATTTTGATTTTTCCACGTGGGACATTCATCCCGACGGTAAAAAATTCCTGATGCTGAAACCCGATACATCGACAACTGAAGAATCCTATACAAGTGGACAACGTAAAATTACCGTCGTCACAAACTGGTTTGAAGAGCTGAAGAAACGGGTGCCGGTGAAATAATTGAAATATTTCCTGTTTTTTACTACTGGCCGTCCTGAATAAGTTTCGAGACGAAATCTTGGTTAAATAGTGATGCTTTGGACCATCTTACGATATACACTAATTATCAGAATCCGGATTATCCGGGCGCTAAGATGTAGAGTGACAAAATGATTTCCAAAGAACAAATATTGAATACACTGCGCGAACAGCGAAGGCTTCTGGGTCAACGTTACCCGATACAAAGATTGGCTCTATTTGGATCGTGGGCGCGCGGGGACGCTCAGGAAGAAAGCGACATTGATATCCTTGTAGAGGTGGATCCGTCCATCGGCATTCAATTTGTGGAACTTGCCGAAGAACTGGAGCGGGCTTTGGGACGAAATGTGGATTTGGTATCCCGACGTGCTATTAAGCCGGTTTATTGGGAAAGGATCGAACCGGAGTTGATTGATGCCTAGCAGCCCGTGGTAAAAGTACAATAGGCCGCGTTCCGAGCGCCGCAGGGGCAGATGCTAAGGCGGTGCAACTCTTCGAGTTGCAT
>JAFGTD010000089.1 GCA_016934295.1 Acidobacteriota bacterium | reverse complement strand
GATAATCTGATAACAGATTGTAATCTGTCAATCTATTCTGAAATTTATTCCGCTCCTCTGTTCAGTTTTATGCCGGAATTAACACCAAGGTTCACCTGCATATTTGGCGAGAGAGGATCAAGCTCTAATGCTTTTTGGGAAGCAGCGATGGCTCGATCTATCCGTCGCGTGGGCGTAAGGTAAAAAAAGCTATAGTAATGCCAAGCATCCGCTGATTCGGGATTAAGTTCCAGCGCCCTGAGGAATTCGCCTTTAGCTCCTTTCCAATTAAACTCCATTGCATGGAGCGTACCCAACGTTGCATGGGCTTCAGCTAACATTTCATCAAGTTCCAGGGCCTTCATCACAGCTTGGCGGCTTTCCGTATTTGCTATATTCGATGGCATGAATCCAAAATAGCTCATAGCTGCATGAAAGAACGCCAGACCAAACCAGGCCAAAGCATAATCGGGATCAATTGCTACGGCCTGCTCGCAATATTGTCTGCCTTTCGCCAGACTTTCCTGTTTAAACTTGGATATATGATAGCGTCCCTTCAAATACAGGTTGTAAGCTTCTACATTACCGGTAGGGGGTTTTGTGATTGGGAAACCGACTGACAGCTCGATTCGCAGATTATCCACGATGGCCTGGCATATCTCATCCTGGATTTCGAATACATCGGTCAACTCTCTGTCATACCGTTCAGACCATAGATGGCTTCCATCGGATGCAGTAATCAACTGCGCTGTAACTCTTATCCTGTTACCCGATTTCCGCACACTTCCTTCAAGGATATTACTTACTCTGAGTGCTTCAGCGATTTTGGTTATATCCTGATCCTTCCCCTTAAATGCAAAAGCCGATGTACGGGCAATGACTTTCAATCCAGGAATCTTCGTCAGTGCATTAATAATCTCCTCCGCCAGCCCATCACTGAAGTACTCCTGCTCCTTGTCGCCGCTCATGTTGACGAAGGGAAGCACTGCGATTGAAGGCTGAGGTTCTTCGGGGCTTACCTCTACCTTCTTCGCTGTCGCCTTCACCAGATCAACTTTGAGTTCCGACATCCTCTGGGAACGGTCTGCGGGATTCTTCTCCAAGCAACGTTTCACGATCTTTTCAAGCTGGGGAGAAGCCTTCAGGGGGGCTGGCTCATCCCGAAGTAAGGCGGCAATGTTCTCTGAAGCACTGCTTCCCGAGAACGCCCTCCGCCCGCTCAGCATCTCGTACAGCACCAAGCCAAAGGAGAATATGTCCGACCTCGCATCCACCGGTTGGCCCTGCGCCTGTTCGGGTGACATGTAAGCTACGGTCCCGAGAATAGCCCCTGCCTGGGTTGCCGGGAAATCCGCCGTTGGTAAGCTGGAGATGGAGGCGTCCTGCTCGTAGAGCTTGGCCAGGCCGAAATCGAGCAGCTTCACGGAGCCTTTATCCGTCACCATGATGTTGGATGGCTTCAGGTCCCTGTGGATGATTCCGTGCTGGTGGGCTTCCTCAAGGGCGGTGGCGATCTGAATCGCCAGCCGTACCGCCTCCTGTTCCGGCAGAGGGCTGGATAGGGGCTTGCCCTCAACGTATTCCAGAACCAGGTAATCGTCCCCAATGTCGAAAATCTGGCAGATGTTCGGGTGGTTCAGTGCCGCGATGGATCGGGCTTCCTGCTTGAAACGCTCTGAGTGCTCTCCCTTGACCTTCTTGATGGCCACAGTGCGGCCCAAGCGGGTGTCCCGCGCTTTCCACACCTCTCCCATCCCACCGGAGCCGATGGAGGATAGGATTTCGTATGGGCCGAGTTTGCTTCCTGGGGATAGGGTCATTTTAGCTGTTAGCAGTCCTATTGCCTGTCAAAAATCAGGATGTTCTCATAAGGCTTCCCCTGATCATCCGTGCTTCTGAAGCTCTGGCGAAGGATCTTTCCATCCCTGCTTATCGTTTTGTGTCTCGTGTAAAATTGTTTTCCGTCCACCATTAGTGTGGCGTACCATTCACCCTCGATAAATGTTTGTACCCAGGACAAGTTTTCTGGAATATCAGCCTTGACGATATTCACAGCACCCCCTTGCGCAGGCCAAGTAAATACCATCAACTGAGTAGACCCATCCATTTTGATACTTTTATAGGTCAATTCGATCAAGTTACCTTCTGTTTCTCGATAAACCTCAGTTTCTTCCTTAGGGGGTGGTGGGGAATTGGGAGCAAAGGTCGACTTTTCGATATTGAGCTTCCATGATCCGATTATCGGATGAGTTGAGTTCGTCGAGGCTTCCAATTCTGCAACGCGATCCCTTATTGTCTGAACATCCATCCCAACATCTTCACTGGCTATCTCTTTACTCTGCTGACAGCCAAGGCAGCACAGGAAGACAAAAGGGATGAGTAGTCTTTTCATTGTATCTCCTTTTAGGGCTGAGGTTTCTTGAATCAATTCACCGGCACCCGTTCCTTCAGTTCTTCAAACCAGTTCAGGATGATATTGATGCTGCGCTGATCTTCAACTTCGCCGCCGGTGGTGTCTGCAGCTTCTTTAAAAATACTAAAAAGGAGTCGTTCCCCATCCCGACTGACATCGTAAAGGGGAATTCCCTCACCAACGTTGTTGATTCGAGATCCAATTGGTCGTTTGATCATATTAACTGGATTGCCGCGCGCCAGACTTGGCTCTGTCCGGATTTCACTCGCTTCCATGACATCGGTATTGTAGTTATAAAAAATGATTTCTTTACGGTCGCGTGGCCATACCTGCACGACACCACCGTCGGTCGTAATCGTATGCCGGCCTGCTCCGCCAATTGGGAACGGATACGCATAGAGCTGCGGCAAACCCGATCTATCAAAGGCCCAGAAGGTAAACCATTTGCCGTCAGGTGAAAACTTGGGATTGCCCACCCTTTCATCGTCGGTTGGCGGGACGATCAGTTCAACAGAACTTGCCCGCTCCGGGTCGTCCGCAGCACGGGTCCACGAGTGTATGCCGGAATCATACGCTGCAAATAGCAGAGTCTGCCCATCCGGTGACCAGGATGATGGAACAACATTAGTCGCGATATCCGTTCCCTCCAGCAAGGTCTTTTCGCCGGAGAAATCAGACTTGATGTTCCATAGGGATCCCTCGCTGCGATAGGTGATCTCCTCGCCGTCCGGCGTCCACAAGGGCCGTCCTGCCCCTCCTTCGAAAGTCAACTGGTTCAGAGTGCTGTCTGCGATATCATAAATCCAGATGTCCGCCAACCCATCATCGGTTACGACCTCGACCGCAATCCTTTCTCCGTCGGGCGACAGTCGGACATAATTGTAGTTTCGGGGCGGTGCCGGCAAGACTTCCGAGTTCCCCTTGCGATCCACGAACGCAAGCACGAACTGCTCGCCTGATCCGCTACCGGTCCCCGGTGCATGAACCAGAGTGCCTCCGTCGGAAATCGCATAATGCGCTGTTGCGGTGTTGGGCTCCCCTCTGCGCAAGCCCCGAACCATCGAAGCCTGTCCACCTTCACTCGACAATGTTTGCGGATCGAAACGGAGTGCAAACAGGTCATTCTCAAAGGCATAGATCAGGTGTCCGGTAGGAAGATAACGCGCATCGTTTCCACCCGTCCAGATCGTCGTTCGCTTACCAGTCTCCAGGTTCTCTACCACGATCTGGGCCTCATCCCAGGCTGTTCCATTTGAAACCGAGTAGAGGATTTGGGTGCCACCCGGCAGAAACTGGGGGCCAAAGACCTGTTCCCCGTCGCGTGATTCAACGATCAGTTCAGGAGTCCCACCGTTGGCGGAAACCCTCCATACACCCTCTGCAGCACCGTACACGATAAAATCGTCCTCATGCCATCTGACACCGTAGGGATTTTCCGCTTCGGTAATCGTGATGGGCATCCCGCCCGCGACGGGGATTCGTTTGAGTTCGCCGTCTGAAGACCAGAAGCCGATATTTTCACCGTCTGGCGAGAAAAACGGAGTTGATGGATCCTCATCCGTTCCGACAACAGGTCTTGCCTCGCTCTCGCTAAGTTTGCGCAACCAGATCTGCTGGTCCGCCACATATGCCAGTTGCGTTCCGTCGCGCGAAATATCGACGAGCGGACGACCACCGCGGGAGAAACTTTCTTCCCCGAGCAGATGAGTGAATCGGACGATGTTGCCCGGAGGAGAAGGCGGCTGCAGTTTCCAGACAGCTACTCCCGCTATGATCCCTCCTACAATAAGAGCGGCGGCAACCCACGGAATCCCCAATCGCAGCTTCTTCCGGGGCTTTGTTGTCGTAACTGGTTGCACAAACACACCGCTGGGATCAGACAGGACTTGCTTAATTTCAAACAGTGCATCGCCTACATCGCGGTAACGATTTTTGATGTCCTTCTGCAGACAGCGGATGATTACTTCACGAACTCTCGGATGAATATTTGCGGGAAGCAGATCCAGATTCACTTCACTTTTAACAACCGCTGCAAGGATCTCGGTGACATCCTCTCCTCGAAAGGCAGGTTTTCCGGTCAACATCTCGTACAACACACAGCCGAAAGCCCAAATGTCTGTCCTCTTGTCTACAGGCTTGCCACGGGCTTGCTCCGGACTCATATAGGCTGCCGTCCCCAATATCAAACCCTGTTGGGTGGCAATATCACTCAAGGTAGGGGAATTCGACAGGTTTATGTTTTCTGGATCTCCGGCAAATGCTTTCGCCAGCCCGAAGTCCAGCACCTTCACCTTGCCTTCAGGTGTGACTTTGATATTTGATGGTTTTAAATCCCGGTGGATCACGCCCTTTTCATGCGCTGCTTCCAGGGCTTCGGCGATCTGGAGGGCGAGTTTCAGTGCTTCTTCAACGGGAATGAGACCGGATTTTATCCGATCATCCAGCGTCTGCCCCTCGATGAGTTCCATGACAAGGAAGTGGGTGCCGTCGGATTCTTCCAGTCCATGAATGGCGGCTATGTTCGGATGATTCAGAGAAGCAAGCAGCTTGGCTTCCCGCTGGAAACGGGCTACACGGTCGGCATCCCTGGCAAACTCTTCCGGCAGGACCTTTATCGCCACATCCCGGCCGAGTTTTGTGTCTGTGGCCTGATAGACCTCTCCCATGCCGCCCTTGCCGATCTGGGAAGTGATTTCGTAATGAGATAGTTTGGTTCCTGTATTCAAGGCCATTGGTGAACTCCCATAAACGATCCTATCTATTCAGAGATTGTGTCCAATTAGTAACGATCGTGATAGGCGAAGGGGCGGAGTTATCGACATTGGTGTTTATCAGGAAACGACGACCGTCGGGAGAAATATCATATTGGGCTCTCATAATGTCCATATAGCCTTCACGTGGAATTCTTGATGGGAATAGCGGTATGGGATCCTCTACACTCACATTATTTCCGGCGATATGAATCGGCACCGCCATCAACATGTCGTCCGGGGCGATATAATAAATTTCATTGCCCTCTGGATTCCATCGCGGTTGGGTGCCACCCCCGATTGAAACGGTCTTCTTGGTCCCCGGCCCCGGAAACGGCTGAACATAGATCTCGTACATTCCGGATTCGTTGGATTGATACGCAACCCAATGGGCATCAGGTGAAAATTGGCCGTTCAGTTCCTCAAAGCTGGTATTTGCAATAAGAATGGGCTGGTGCTCGCTCCCGGTCATCGGCAGTGCCCAGAGATCTCGATTGGTCTTTGGATCTACAGATGTATAGAGGAGAAATTTTTCATCTCGAGACCAGTCGTAGGCAAATCGATAGATTCCCGGTTCAGATGACTCCAGGAGTATTTCTACTTCGCCGGAACTATTAGCAAACATCCGGTGTAAGTCCCAGGCTCCTTCTCTTAAGGAGCTGAAGATTATTTGACTTGAATTGGGCGACCATACAGCGAATTGCTGAGCTTCATTTATACTTGTAAGCTTACTGAATACTGCTCGGGTTGTTTCCGTCAACCAAACCAAGGCATTTCCCTCCATTCCCTGGGTTGGTTGATCCACTGCAAGTTGGCTACCGTCAGACGAAAGTTCCGGATTCATTAAGCCCTCTAAAGGTTCCCCTAATTTCTCAATTTCTTTTCCGGACCTGTCAAACCAAACCATCTGTCGGCGCGAGTTCCTGTTGATTGTTCGATATATCAGCACTCCGTCTTCGGATACTGAAAATCCGCCATGTGCATAAGCAGTGTGCCGCGTTATTGAGTCGGCTACCGGAATTGGATCCCCGGGAGGTTTTCCGCTATTGGAATTAAATGGTCGGGCGAAAAGTGTACTCTGGCGCAAAAAAATCAAATAGTCGGGTGGTGCATACCTCGCAGGCGAATCGGCTTGAAAGAGCAATCTGGTCTCAGACGAATTAAGTGATGCAAGATAAATGCCGGTTTCTTTCCCATAAGCAAAGTATAAAAGGCTTTGACCGTCGGGTAAAAAACAGGGGAAGTTATGTGAAGTTTGAGAGGGCAGATTAAGCTGGGTGACGGCAACAGCATCAACTCCTCCCGCGGCCGGAACGCGATGCAATGGCATTCCCATATTCGGTGTAAACACAATTACATTGTCCCGGTTCCAGGTTCCGCCCAAGCCGGCCGGTGCATCAGCCAGTGATATCGGCACTCCGCCTTCAATTTCGATTACCTTCAGCTCTCCTCCGGCGAAAAATCCGATCGACCGGCTGTCTGGTGACCAGAATGGAAAGGTTGCGCCTTCCGTTCCCGGAAGCGGCTGGGCATCCCTTTTACTGAGCAACCGATACCATAGCTTTTGTGTGCCTTGATCCGAACCTACAAACACTATTCGACTCCCATCCGGAGAGATTGCCAGCGAGGTTGTTTCCAATGTCGGGGGCGTGATGATCTCTGTGATTCTCACCGGCTCTTCGATGGGAGTCCGGCGGAAATATAAAGTGCCCAAAGTTAGCGTACATACAATTCCTAGAATCGCGATACTCCAGGCAAACCATGGTCGTCTAATGGGTATAGTTTCAACGGCACCGGGGGATTTTTCAATCCAAGCCATCGCATCGCCGATATCCCGAAGCCTTTTCTTCCGATCCTTTGCAAGGCATTGTCTCAATAACAAGCGAGTTTCTGCTGGAGCTGCATCAATATCCGGCTCCTCCTTGATTACAGCCGCCAGCATCTCCGCAACGGTCTCCCCCTCAAACGCCTTCTTCCCGGTCAAACACTCGTACAGGATGCATCCGAAGGCCCAGATATCCGCCCTCTTATCAACGCTCTTTCCTTTAGCCTGTTCTGGACTCATGTAAGCGGCAGTGCCAAGGATCACCCCCGGACGGGTCATTGCTTCTGTGAGGGTGGGGGATTGGGAAGAGTCCGCGCCTTGTGTTTCATCCGCCAAGGCTTTAGCCAGTCCGAAATCCAGGATCTTGACCTTCTCTTCGGCCGTAATCATCACATTAGCAGGCTTGAGGTCGCGGTGGATGACTCCCTTTTCGTGGGCTGCCTCCAAGCCTTCCGCTATCTGGCGGCATAGCTCAAGAGCATCCTCAAGCGGCAACGCGCCTTTGCTCAACCTTGACTGAAGCGTTTCGCCCTCTACATACTCCAGCACGAGGAAGCGGTTACCTTCCGCCTGCTCCAGCCCGTAGATTCCGGCGATGTTTGGATGGTTCAGCGATGCCAGGAGCTTTGCCTCCCGCTCAAAGCGGGCCATTCTTTCGGGATCACTGGTGAAAGCTTCGGGAAGGAACTTCAGTGCGACTTTGCGGTCCAGGGTCGTGTCGTTGGCGAGGTAGACTTCGCCCATGCCGCCCTGGCCGATCTTCTCCACAATCCTGTAGTGCGAAATCGTCTGGCCGGTTTCGGGCATGCGGTCCTCCAGCTAGAGGTCGGTTACATGCTGCTTCTGTAAATCTTGGTGAAACTTGGGCTTATTATATGCGGATGGGGTGGATGGCGGAAGTTAAATTGGTGCCAATCTAGCCTGTCACCAAATTTTTATACCAGTTTCTCTAACTGATCTTTTAAAGGCGGAAGATCATGAACAATTATTTG
>JAFGTD010000088.1 GCA_016934295.1 Acidobacteriota bacterium | reverse complement strand
GAACATATACCTGCTCAATACCTGTTTCGTCCGATACATAGGCAATCCAGCGGTTGTCAGGAGAAAATGCCGGTGAGTGTTCAAAAAATTGGCTATTTGCGAATGGTTTGTAACTCCATTTGGAGTCGTTGAGGGAAGCGACCAGTATATCGCTGCCAGTCCACTGATCAGGACCTGTAAACCCGTTAAGATCAAATGACGTGAATGCCAAATGCCTGCCGTCGGATGAGAAACTTTCGGGTGTATCAACGATGTTTCCTTCACGCTTTATAATTATCTCCGGGTTGGCACTGTCGTCCACAGACAACCAGTGCAATTGCGGTGCCGTTCCGCTCATCTCGGATGAAAATGCAATCTTCAATCCATCCGGAGCCCACAGGGGGGTTAATTCTTCATTAGGATCTGTAGTCAGCCTTATTATGCTTCCGGCATCCAGTTCAGCCATCCAGATATCCGAATTTGCTCCTTTATTAATGGTTACGGCTACTCGCCGGCCATCGGGTGAAAGGCTTGGTCCCTGGTATTGACGCGGGGGAAGCGGCAGCGGTTCGACATTCCCTTTGCGATCAATCCATACAAGCTCCCGAAGGGATTCCCGTAGTCCGCCGCTGATATAAACGAGAGTCCCGTTGTCGGCGATGTCGAACTGTGCGGCCCCATCCGGTTCCAATAGTACATTTTCGACCACACGAACATGTTCGCCTGAAATTTCCAGTCGATCGATATCGAAGGGAACTGCAAACAGGCTCCCCGCTCGTGCAAAAACGATATGTCCGGTTTTCACATAACGCGGAAATGTTCCGCCCGCTATCAATTGCTTACTTATGCCGGTATCCAGGGATAGGACCTCGATCGAAGCTTCCCCCAATTGTTCGCCCATATCGCGTGTATACAGAATTGAGCGTCCACCGGGAAGAAACTCGGGCCAGCGGTGGCTCAAACCGTGTCCCTGGTCGATTTTTGTCACGTTTTCGAGTCGCTGACCCGATGATGTGTACCGCAACAATGGACCGTTGGGGTCCGATGTTACAACGATGGTGCCGTCATCTCCCCAGCTGACCCCTCTCGTGACGGAAGGAACCACGGAAAGTGTTTCCGGAGCGCCGCCTGATAGGCTGACCTTCTTCAGATAAATACCTGAGAAAAAACCGACGTATTTGCCGTTCGGAGAAAAGAAGGGGCAGTAGGCACCGTCGGTCCCGGTAATAGGTTCCGGTTCGTCCCGGTCGATATAGCGAATGAACAACCGTCTTTTCCCTCCTTCGGTCCCTACATATACAAGCTTCCTTCCGTCCGGACTTAGCGAAAGCAGAGGGCTTGGCGTGTCGGTTTCCAGAACCTGTTCATTGAGAAGGGGAATTGCATAATGGCTGGCAATAGGGACATCACTCCTGTTTTTGAGAAATATTGCCAGAATGATTGCCATGCAAATGACGGCTAAACCGAGCATCAACCAGGGCAGCAATATCTTTCGGGGATCTGTTCTATGGCGAATACCTTCTTCCGGTAAAGTGAGCCCTGTGGGATCCGACAAGACAAGACCTAAGTCAAACTGTAAATCACCGATGTCCCGATACCGTTTTTTAATGTCTTTGTCCAGACAGCGCGAGATCACCTCGCGAACCCGTGAATGGATTTTTGAGGGAAGCAGGTCCAGATTCACTTCGCTTTTGACGACCGCGGCAAGAATCTCGGTGACATCCTCCCCCTGAAAAGCCGCCTGTCCCGCCAGCATTTCGTACAGAACCGCTCCGAATGCCCAGATGTCGGCACGCTTGTCTACGCTCTTCCCCTTTGACTGTTCCGGACTCATGTATGCAGCGGTGCCCAGGATCACGCCGGGTCGGGTCATTGCTTCTGTGAGGGTGGGAGATTGCGAAGAGTCGATGCTCTGTGTGTCATCGGAGAACGCCTTCGCCAGGCCGAAATCCAGGATCTTGACTTTTTCCTCAGCCGTAATCATCACATTCGCTGGCTTGAGGTCGCGGTGGATGACTCCCTTTTCGTGGGCAGCCTCCAACCCTTCCGCTATCTGGCGGCACAATGCGAAGGCGTCCTCAAGGGGCAACGCTCCTTTGCTCAGCCTTGCCTGAAGCGTTTCGCCCTCCACATATTCCAGAACCAGGAAGCGGTTTCCGTCCGCCTGCTCCAGCCCGTAGATTCCGGCGATGTTGGGATGGTTCAGGGATGCTAAGAGCTTAGCCTCACGTTCAAACCTTGCCATCCTCTCGGGATCACTGGTAAAAGCTTCTGGAAGGAACTTCAGGGCGACTTTGCGGTCCAGAGTCGTATCGTTGGCGAGGTAGACTTCTCCCATACCGCCTTTGCCGAGTTGCTCCGTGATTTCATAGTGCGACAGTGTTTTCCCGATCATTGTACTTGCTCTGTTTTCCTTCGCGTCGAGGTTGTACGGTTATTCAATCCCGACCGATTTGCCGACTTGTCGGGCGTAGCTCGAGGAGCAAATCCTGATCTCCGGCACGCTTTCCTCCAGGCAGAAGTCGGTTGCGTACTGCTTCTGTAAATCTTGATGGATCTTGGAGTTATTATATGCGGATGGGGTGGATGGGGGGAAGAGAAATTCCGGGCAGAAAAAAGGCCGCCCCGAAGAGCGGCCCTAGGCTATTGATATTAATTGTTGTATGAAACCCGCTGTTTATTTTTGTGCCCGTATACAACCAATCCAAATGCACTTAGTTAGGGGTCTGCCAGGAACGTTTAACGCTTTCAAGTAACCGGATGCGTCAAAGCGTATAGTAACTAAACCCTACTGACGATAAAGCAATTCCTTGTCCAGAGCTCATCTATGCACGATAGAATTTTCTTATAGCCTACTGATTCAATGTTTTAAAGCGATACGCGTTTTTGGCTTAACGGATTTCGAACTGCCTTGGGTTGTAAAGCAAATTTACAGGTATTTCTGCCTGCATTTGTTTTATTTGTGCTAATTCATTGTTAGTCAACGTTTTATTGGACTGAACATTTTACATTTGCTTTGTAAAGTTACCCGACACCCTATGGTTGATTTATAGCAGCGGATGCCTCCCTGAATTCAGTTCGAGGCAGAGTGAGAGGAGAAATAGGGTTAGTAGCAACGGTGCGCTTGGTGCGTACGGATTGCGGGTGCTATGTCTTGCGTCGCGCAGTCCTCACGCCGAACACCGCCGCGCCGATCATCAGCAGGATGCCTATCAGCGAGGCGCCTGGCGCGTCATCGTACTCCCCGAGGAAGATGCCGGCGACTCCAATCGCTACGCCAACGATGACGAGGCTGATACCCTTGACCAGTTTCGTGGCAGAGGATTTCATGAGATCTCCTTTCCGAGGTTGAAATCTAAAGGATTAATACGTAGGAATAAACAGGAAATCCCAGGCGATTCAGACGGCTATAACCTGCCGCCGGGTATTATAGAAAAGCATTACAAACCGATCCGACTTGCGATTTGTACCGCCAGCAGCTCCTGTGGTGCTGCATTGCCGTCAATGGTAAACTGAGCATATCTTTTATACAGTCGTTGGCGCTCCTGAAACAGTTCTTCCAACGACTGATCCTTCGCCTTGGCAATGCCTCGGGCCGAAAAATTCAGCACTCTTTTCCGAACCTGTTCAAGTGATATCTCAATAAATATCACATTAGATATAGACTGTAGATGTTTCATTGCGTCCACGCTGTAAACCGCACTCCCGCCAGTGGCGATAACATGGTTTTCAATATTCAGCTTCAGGATCTCTTTTTCTTCAATGCCACGTAACGCCAGATGATCGCTTTCATCGAGAATTTGTTGAAGTGTCTTCTGGTGATTGATCTGGATGAGCACATCTGTGTCAATGAATCCGAGTCCGCAGTTTTTTGCCAGTATGATGCCGACCGTGCTCTTCCCGGCGCCGGGCATTCCAATTAATGTGAGGTTATTTATCATGCGATTTCCAAAAATGACTGAGCCGGATCGCTGCTATTCGTCGCATTAGCGAACAGGTAGTTACAAAGATAAACCATGGGGCAGGATCCAGCCTTTTATTATCGACTATCCTGCCAAAAGCTCATGGAGAAAAAAATGAAAAAGTATGTCCCTTTGTACATTTTGGTCTTAATTGACTATTAGAACAGTAAAATCTTTACATTGAAAACCTTCCTGAAAAGATGCAATGAACAAAAAAGGCCGCCCCGGAGAAGCGGCCCATTCACAGGAAGTATGAATTGTTTGATGAATCCTGCTATTTCCTTTTAAGCCTATATGCCACCAATCCCAATGCACCGAGTCCTGTTCCGAAGAGGAGGAGAGATGTGGGTTCTGGGACGGGATTCGATTCATCTAGTTCGATAGTGTCGATACTATACCTTACCGATGGGAAAAATGGATCAGTGAAACCAAAACCAAGGGTTGCGCCACCAAGTGGAGATGAATTTTTGAATAAAGCGAGAGACGGCAAGGCAACTAGATCCGTGCTGGTGAATGTATCTAAATTTGTAGAGACAAGACTAAGGGAGATCCATTTTGGCGAACCGCTCAATGTGGGAATCATAACTATATCGCTTTCTGACGCAGCGGCAATGGCAAAGCAATCCAAAAAAGGTGAAAACCCATTATTTATCATTAAAATCAATGGATTATTCGTTATAAATGAAAACCCATTAGAGGTTACAAAATTGAAGCTGTCGCCGTGGTATTCTGCAGTCTCAATTGCCGTGTCAAGTGGAGAAGCATCTGTGTCGTAACTAAATGTGCCGGCGACAGAATTTCCTAATGTAGAGCCAATTGGGTCTACAAGTGAGGCTGGGAGCTCAACATCGAGAGATCCTGTGAAGTTATAGGTCAAGATATCAGCTAAACAAAAAGTACTGAAACATAATACGACTACTGCTGTGAGTGTTACCTTAGCAACTTTAGTTTTCATCCTTGAAGCCTCACTTTCCGAATTTATTTCGTAAATGATATTAATTCATAGGCTTACTTAGTTTTCCACAACCCTATAAGTGCTTGGATATATGTATTCGTATGTTTCTACCAGCAATTTATATTCCGTTGTTGTCATATACACGTGGATGATTAAAAAAATCAAAACGGCAAATGGATAAATCCTGCTATTTCCTTTTGCGTCGGTATGCTGCCAATCCCAATGTGCCGAGTCCGGTGCCGAGGAGGAGGATAGCGGTCGGTTCGGGGATGGGATTAGATTCGATGTTCTTGACATCTACATCGAGACTGCTAGGAAATAAAAGCGTTGAATTGGGTGATGTTAAGGCAGTAATGATCCTCATGGAAGCATAGTAAGGGCCTGTTAAACTGGACGAAGTTGATAACTGAAGTTGATCCGAGAAAGGACCGAAACTAAAACTCCCATCAGAGTTAGTGGTGCCCGCAGACGGATTGAAAAACTGTTCAGGAATGTGAGTGTATTCTGCATAGTGATTGTTGTACACAACAAAATAAATCTGGGTACTACCAAGACCAGTAAATTGTCCGCTCCCTCCGAAAGTGAATTCATGAAGTCCGCTTCCTTCACCCCACCAATCATATTCGATTCTAAAAAAACCACATTCTTCTACATTCCCGCAGCTGATGGTGGTATTGGTAAATGTAACCATATCTCCATTCTGATGAACCTCAGCATGAATATCATATCCACCAAGTGGTATGTCTCCTATAATTTTGTCCCCGACGGCATTCGGGTAAAAAACAGTTGTACCGATTTGCATTCTCGTAAGAATTGGATCTGCATAACACAATGGCGTTCCTATAAACATTACAATTACGACAACAATCGTTAATAGTGGGAATTTCCTCATCCTGACTCCTTTCAGTCCGAGAAATAAGGGAGCGTATTTGTACATTATTATCAGAGCAATAATTATTCCATTCGCAATCTAAAGTTATCAGTTAATTCTTCTACTTTTATAAGTTAATGATAAAGTTGCACTTCTGACTATTAATAATTTCGCTGATTTAGCGCCCTTTGATGGTAACTTCTATCCAGTTTGTAAAGTTCGTTTACAAACATAATGCAAGCCTTTTTCATATTTTCTGTATCTTTCTTATTTCACAAGAATTTGTACCTACTATAAGGTTGTAAAATATCCCGACACAATTCCACTGTTTCGGACGTCATATCAATTGCTCTGGGGTCATTTGATTTGTGGACCTCTGTCTTCTGAATATTGACCTGCACATTTCTTTCCGGGGGCAATATAAACATCGGCTTATACTGAAAAAGGCCGCACGTTCGAGCCGTGCCGGGCGCGCCATAAACTCATTAAAATCAATTATATATGAAAACCATTCGGGCTTGTTTTAGACTCAGAACTCGGTGAAATCGGTCGCAAAATGAACGGCCTGAGTTTAATCGATGAAACCGCAAGCGGCGCCTGAACGGACTCAACTCCTCTTTTCTTGGGTGTTTTGCCCCCAGCAGGTCGCTTTTGATAATCAAAATGTTAAACTAAATAATGTAACGGCCATATATCTGTATCCCATTATTTGTCAGTACTTTGCAATTGCCATAAAAGCGCTAAAGGAGTTCTGAGACTGGAAGTTTTAGAGGCAGCCCCAGGCGACCGCTTGGGTTTCTTGTCGGGAAGCGAACCAAAGGCTCTCTCCGGGACACAGGCTTGTGAGCGACGGTAACGCTGGGTGATAGGCATGGACCCATGTCCGGCAGTGCTTGCAGGAGTGAAGGCGCCACACTCAGGTGCTGCCGGATCGGTAAGAGCCGTATGGCGCATACAGTAAGGAAGAAACGGCTCAACCTTCTCTTTCTTATAAGGAAAGATCCAGGATGAGCCGCCGGCCTCGGTCCCGCCATAAGCATGGATGGTGTGCGCTTACCTGAATTTCCTGGGCTTGTAAGTGTCCTTCCATACCGGCGGAAGATTGCTGTCCGAAGTAATATAGCGCTTTTTGAAGTACCAGCGTCCCTCGCGCTTTACGAGCTCGCTGTATTCGCGCCCCTGGTCCACCATCACGGGAGGCTTGCTTATATCTTCGTTCAGGACGCCGCTCCAGATGGCCCATACGGTCGCGGTATCACCGTCCACGCTGATAATCGGATTGTTAAGCAGCATGTGAAGCCTGTTGCCGACGTGGGCATTTTCCTCATCCAGCCCCCCGTACATTTTCGCAATAGCCTCGCGGCCCCTGGCAATCATTCCATTAACGTCGAAAACCGCATCCTCGGTAAAGTTCTGGGAAAGATTGTGGCCGGATCCCGACGAAATATCCACGTAGTACCTTATCAGCAGATCTTCGATTTGAATTCGGTCAAGCAATGTCTCCTGCGTTACTATTTTGTCTTCGGCAATTGCCGGTGCCGTTAGTATAAGAAACAGGATTGCCGCAGTCGTAACCGCGACGCGGGAAAAAACACCCGGTTTCATTCCCGGGACCTTTATCGGATTCATGGTAGCGTATCCTCCTCTGCATGGTTGGTCATAAGAAATTGCTTATGCGTCTATGACTATAGAGAAAACCGGATGCCGGGTCAAGGCAAAGAACCTGAATACCCAATGAACGGGCAGCGGTAAAAAAGAGCCGGTCAAAGTATAATTTACCGGAATAACCGGTTTCAATCATTCATGCCGGATATGAAATAGATTTGTACCGGGTTTCTTGCCAAACCTTCCGCGAAATATAGTAAAATCAAAGCAGGAAATTCAACGAAAATAACATAAGGCGCCTAATCGGAAACCAAAGGCGGGTTTCGACAGGAAAGGAGCTCTTAAAAACGGGTATTCATTATTCCTATGCACGGAGTATTGCCTTCCGAATTTCCTGAATAAAAGCAAGGAAGTTACAAATACCGAGCTCAGCCATGGGGGGTTGTATGAAGAAGATTTTTGCGATTTTTTATGCGGCGATAATGATGGTCTGGTGCATGACTGTGTCGGCGGAAAACCGGCAATACATTCAAAGGGGAATGGATCCTGTTGTCTCCACTGAATGGCTGGCGGCCCACCTCAACGATTCCGACCTTGTGGTTATCGACATACGCGGCGCAGAAGAATATTCCAAGGGGCATATCCCTGAATCCGTCAATGTTTCGACGGAAAACTGGTGGGTAACCAGGAATCAACTCCTTCTCGAGCCTCCCGATCCGGATGCGTTACGCGCGCTTATCGGACGGGCGGGAATACGCCCAGATTCAAAAGTTGTTTTAGTGAATAAAATAGACGGCGATTTCGACCGGTCTCATCCTCCCTACGTGGGCTGGACGCTTATCTACGGAGGCGTAAAAAACGTCGCCATTCTTGACGGCGGCTATAATAAATGGACATCCGAAAGCAGGGCTGTTTCCACAAAAATATTCACACCCCGGGAGGAAACATATTCCGGAGCGTTTCAAGAGCGGATTTCCGTTTCAAAGCGGTATGTGGAAAGCAACCTTTCAGACTCTCGGAATACAACCATCGTGGACAGTCGATCGCCGGAAGACTTTTTCGGTGTTGCCCCAATGATGCTATCCTCAAAATCCGGGCATATTCCGGGAGCAGCTTGCCTCCCGGCCGCATGGGCTTTTACGGCCAAAGGAACATTCAAGGATCTGGAAGAGCTTGAGGCAATGGCGCAAGGGGTTGTTGGAAGCAACCGCGAGAAACGAATCATTGTTTATTGCGGGGTGGGCGGTTTTGCATCAACGTGGTGGTTCGTCTTTTCCGAGATGCTCGGATACCGGGATGTCCGTCTCTATAGCGGCTCCATCCAGGAATGGATGATGGATCCGGAGGCCCCGGTAACCAGATATCAATGGTAGTTTACATGGACTGCGCGTCCTTTATGCTTTGCACAAATGACGTTCGCGGTCTGCATGCCCGTCTATATCGCCGCAGTAGAACCCTCATGAATAGTCCGTGCCGGCCCGCATGGAAATTCAGAAAAAATCCAATAGGTGTGTATTGTCGCTGAGTGCTGTATTATTTGAGGACAAAATATTATCTTTATCCCATGCCTGAAACAAATGGATGCAAAGAAAACAGATTAAAGGCGCTATTGGATGAATGGAACAAGGCATCCTTACACGGGGAATATCCCGGAGATCTGGCGGGTGCCGTCCTCAAGGAAATGGAGGATCAGGCGCAGCCTTCCCGGTGCAATGCCGTAGACAAAACCATCTGGCGCGAAAGCCTCTGTTTTACGGCGCAAAGCAATTTCATTCGAAGCCTGCAGGATCAGGAATCTCAATTCCGATGGGCGGAGGCGTGTTTCCGTATCATCCGGCTTTCGGACTATTCCCTGCGGCAAATGTTCGAGCAGCGGGTAAGAGATATTCCGGACCGCAATCTTTTCGAGGATTTGACTCCCGGCGCGCGCGGGGGGTGGAGTTACAGGGCTGCAGGACTGCAGGTTCGCGAAATAGCCGCGGCTTTGTTCTCCATTGCCGCGCCTGTGGAGCCCCGCGTAGCCATTTTCGCTGATAACAGTGTGTCCGGCGCATGCTGCGATCTTGCGTGCCTGTTTTACGACATCCTGGACTCTCCTCTGAATCCGCACCTCAACACGGAGACGCTGGTCGATATTTTTAATCGCCTGCAAATCAATATTGCAGTCACCGATACGGACGAGCGCATCGAGCGGTTGCGCGAGGTTTCGGCCGGCGCAGACACTCCCTTTCGTATTGTTACCCTCCACAACAGCGCTTCAGGCAGATTCGAGGACATTTGCCATCTGAGCGCCTACGGCAAACGACTGAGCGAAGAGGAGATTGCCGAAACCCTGGATCGGCGCAGGAGGTTCGCGCTCAACGAAGTTGCCACGGTGATGTTTACCTCCGGCAGCGAAGGGACGCCGAAAGGCGTATCGTTTTCTTGTTACAATCTTATCGCTAAACGGTTTGCGCGTGCCGCGGCATTGCCGGATGTCGGCAACGACGAGATCCTTCTTTGTTATCTCCCCCTGTACCATACATTCGGGCGTTATCTGGAAATGCTGGGAAGCATATTCTGGGGCGGAACTTATGTTTTTACGGGCAATCCTTCTCTCGATACGCTGCTTTCGTTCCTCCCTGTCGTAAACCCCACCGGACTGGTGAGCGTGCCTCTTAGATGGGCCCAGATCGAAGAATACTGCGCCGATAGAATGCGGGATAAGGATAATAAAAAAAGAGCGTTGCGTTCCGTTATCGGATCGCGGCTTCGATGGGGATTATCGGCCGCCGGATATCTGGATCCCCGGGTGTTCCGGTTTTTCAACCGAAACGGCGTGGCTCTTTGCAGCGGTTTCGGAATGACGGAGGCTACCGGAGGCATCACGATGACGCCTCCATCCAAGTATGTCGATGATACCAACGGCATTCCTCTCCCCGGGCTTCGAACCCGGCTCACCCCTCAGGGGGAACTGGAACTCAGCGGTCACTATATAGCCCGCTACCTGAATGAAGTGCATCCGGGTGACAGGATCCCCTATCCTGTATCCGAAGCGGAAGACTATTGGCTTTCGACCGGCGATCTGTTTCGGGTGCAACCCAACGGCTACTATCAGATCGTGGATCGTATAAAGGACATTTACAAGAACGACAAGGGACAGACAATAGCTCCGCGTCTGGTTGAAAAGAAATTTGAAGGCGTTCCCGGGATCAAACGCACTTTTCTGGTCGGAGATCGTAAAGCATACAATGTGCTTCTTATCGTTCCCGACGACGATCATTCGGTACTGAAAGTATCCGGGGCAATGGAAAACCGGCGGGATTATTTTCGCCAGATAGTCTCCGCGGCCAATAGGAATGTCGCCCCCTATGAACGTGTTGTGAATTTCGCGATAGTGGACCGCGATTTCCATGTCGAACTGGGAGAATTGACGCCGAAGGGCACCCTGAATCGCCGCAGGCTGGAACAGAATTTTGCCCCTATCATCCAGGATCTTTATAGAAACAATCTCGTTGAATTTCAGACGGGATCATTCCGGGTCAGGATACCCCGATGGTTTTATCGTGAACTGAGTATTCTCGAAGACGACATTCGCGTCACGCACTCGGGATTGTACAACCAGGACACCGGCCGGACTCTGCGGATAAAGCGTACGGACGAATCGGACACCTTTCTGGTCGGGGACCTGGAGTATCGTGTTCCCGACGGCATGCTGGATTTGGGTATTTTCGCCCGCCAGCCCCGTCTTTGGATAGGGAATCCTTCCCTGATCCGGTTCTGTCCCTGCCGGGAGGGTTGGGACACGCCGCTCGGAAGCGTTTTCCCCCAGGTGCTGCGGCCCCGGAACGTAGAGCAGGGATACAGCGCCGAAGAATTCCCCGATCTGCCGCGGATCAAGGAACGTCTGCTGATTAATATAAACCAGCTGGTCAGCACGGCGCTTTTCGGGAACGACCGGAATGCGATACAGGCGGTCAATGATATAGGAAAGATGATATCCAGAACCGACCTCCGCTGGAATGAAGTTTTCCGCCGCAGGCTCGAAGCGCTGTCCCGGCATCCGCTGGAACGTATTCGCAGCCTGGCGTACCAGATTCTGCTTCTCGACGATCCCTCTCCCGATTACGGAAAAGTCTTCCCGGCTTTTATAGAATCGGGATTGACGTTCGCAGACCCTGAATCCATGGAAGTCATCGCGGGAAGATTCGAAAAATACCGGATGGAAGCGTTGCGCCAGAGGATGCTGACGTACAGGTCCCAGCTTGCTTGGCCCGCGAATGAAGCAACAATACGGCAGTTTGAAAATTTGTTCCAGCTGATGCTGAATTTTGTAGATGCGCATCCGGGTTTTTACTTTCCCGTTCGGGCCGAACTGGCCGCCTGGAGGCTCTTCAGAGCAGAGCCGCGCCTGGCAAAATCCGCGCAGGATTTACTCCTGGAATTGCAGCGACGGTTTGAAATAAAACTGGCAGGGGAAGCCTCAAGGAGCGATGCGTTAATCTGGAAGTCAAAACTTGTATACGACGAGGCTCTGTCGCACCGGGAACGTCGCCGCATAGAAACGCTGCTGATTCAAACGCCGTTTCTCAACCAGGCCGTCATGTTTGCTTTTCAGGAAGACGACTTTTCACTCGACAAGGTGCCGGAAAGAGGGATCTGGATATCGAGAATTCCCTCCCCCCACACCCATCACCGGTACCGAATGAGCATCAACCTCCTAGACGGCCGGCATTATGATCTGGAACTGGTTCTGGGTGAGGATTTCCGGCGGGCCCGCGTCCTGGAATCCCTGTACTGGACGATTGCAATCGGGGGACATCCTGTCGGTCCGCGGGTTTTGCCGCGCCCGGGTTGCTTCAGCATTCAAATGCGCGCACGGTCCAACCTTTTTATGGGCGAGATAACGGCATGGGAAAAAATTCGCGAGTATTCGGAGCTACGGGGCCCCAATGCGCCGTCACTGAAGCGGCATGCATGGAGGAGGCTTTATATCCAGTCCCTGACGGCTTTTTACCGGGGATGGATGCAGAGCGAATCCCAGATAGTCCCCGGTAAGATAACGCCGGACAACGTCACCGTTCCAGAACTGGATTTCAAGGCCGACGGTACGATTGTGTCCCTTCCGGGATGGCGCCGTTATAAAAATCCCGTTTCTCTGGTGCATCCAATGCTGGAAAACTTTTATCACAGGGTGGCGGCGCATTATCCCTGGTGTGTCGATCAAATCGATGTCTCCTGGATCTTTGATGCGTGTCTGGAAGCCATGGGCGTTCGGGAAGGGCGCCGTTTTCTTATGGCGCTGAGGCAAAAGCTCAAAAAAGGCTCCTCGTGGATATTCCAGGGGATCCCGCTTTCTGAAAAACTCGAGGCGTACATAGTAGAGACTAAAATTTACCTTCCGCTGGCATTCTATAACGCCGTCGACCGCTATGAGGAATTCAGTGCGCTCAACGTCAGAGCCACGCCACAAGCCCGGGAACAGACTATCGATGAGCTCTATCGGCTTTATCGTCTGAACGAGTTTCCCGAATTCGTGCGATACTGCCTGTACCGGCAAACTTATTTTATACATGCACGGAAAGACATACGTAGCGCCTTCGATGCGCTGCTGTCAAGGATGAGAGACGCGCCGGATATCCCGGCGGTACAGATGGAGGAACTCTCGGCTCTGCAAGGGACCTTAACCGGCGAAGAGGATCGAATCATCTTCAGCAGGCTCGTATTCCCCCGCCGCCGAGAGACACGGGAACTCGAAGTGTCGCGAATAGGAGAGAAAGAACAGGAGCAGGTTATTGTCAGTTCGCGTATCGTAACCCGCCACTCCGAAGAATACATTTTTCGGGAACCGATGGAACCCCGGGAAATAGGGCAGCTGTACAGCTACTTTTTCAGGCAAAGCATCCCTAAAGCCGTATCGGAATTGGACCGCCACTATGTGCTGGCCGATCCTCGGGACAAAATTGTCGGCGGCATCTGCTATCAATCGCTGGATCCGGAGACCGTACGGATTGACGGCATTGTCGTGGACCCGACGCTGCAGGGACGCGGCCTTCGAAGCGCCATGGAGGAGGAGTTTTGCGGCAGGATGGCCGGACAGGGTGTGCGGTTCGTACGGGCGCACTACTTTCTGCTGAATTTCTACCTTGCGCTCGGCTACAGCGTGGACAAACGATGGGGAACCCTTGTGAAGTTTTTATAGTTTTCTCTGTTAAGCCGCATTTCTCACAAGGTTTCTACTGCGGCGACTTGTTAAGCGAAGCGACTGTATCTGTGCATGTCTGCTGCGATTTGATGATTTCGTATGGACCGAGTTTATTTCCGATCACTCTGCCGGCACTCCTTGCTTCGGTTCCTGTTTAACCCGGATTATTCATGAAGGTTTGCAGCGAAGCGGTGCAGACGGGCGTGGATACAAGGCGCGCGACTGAAGACCCCGCAGGCGTACTTTAACAGTACGTCGAGGAGTCTGAG
>JAFGTD010000087.1 GCA_016934295.1 Acidobacteriota bacterium | reverse complement strand
CCGAGCGCGTGAAGGCCATGGGCGTCAAACCTTTCTACAAGCGTTTTGAACATAACGGCGTCAACGGTCCCAATATGGCGACGGTGTACAGCAACCGGGGAATTGGCGTGCGCGCTCCCGTCGTTTTCTATAACCGGTCCAATGAAGCGGCAGCCCGGCTTAAGCCCGGAGATTTTGACTGGAACGCAATCTTTTCCGGAGGCGTCCGCTGGTTCCACAGCGGCGGCATTTTTGCAGCGCTTTCCGAAACAACCGGTCCCCTTATCGCGGAAGGGATGAAAGCAGCCAAAAAGGCCGGCGCGGTTACGAGTTTCGATCTGAATTTTCGAGAGAAGCTCTGGAACATCTGGGGCGGTCAGCAGAAGGCGGCCGCGGTGATTGCGCAGATTGTGGAAAACGTGGACATTCTGCTCGGCAATGAAGAGGATCTGCAGAAGGGGCTGGATATTCCGGGACCCGATGTCGGCGCAAAGTCGAAACTCGATCCCGCTGCATTTTTTGCCATGATCGACAGTGTTGTAAAAAAGCATCCTCAGATCAAGGCGATTGCGACGACGCTGCGCGAAGTCCACTCGTCCAGTCATCACAGCTGGGGAGCGGTTGCCTGGGTTCTGGGTGAAACGTTTGTGTCGCCGACGTGCGAACTGAATATATACGACCGTGTCGGCGGCGGTGACGGCTTCGCCAGCGGCTTTATCTACGGCTTGATGTCCGGGGAGAAGCCGGAGGAAGCGGTGAAACTGGGATGGGCGCACGGAGCCCTGCTGACAACCTTCCCCGGAGACACGACGATGGCAACGGTCGATCAGGTGCGTGCCTTTGCTCAGGGAGGATCGGCCAGGATCCAGAGGTAAATCTCTGTAAATATTGTAAATAATAATGATATAGAGACTGTCGGCATTTTTTACATGTGCCGTGAATGTTCTAAGTGTCTGTAAGTAAATGCTTTTCCGGGAATGCGCGCGCATTTCTTCCGAAATACCTGTCGGTACATTTTACAAAATTATAGGATATATGAAATAGATTCATGGGGGAAAATTGAAGGATATACTTACGATAAAATATTTATTATCAAGTGTTTATTGGATTATTACAATTTAGGGCCATGTGTGATTCCATTCCTGGAACGTTTATTGCGCTCTTAACCTGCGAACACTGAGTGTGATGCTTTAGCCCGCATGTCCCGCCACACGGATGTCAGGTGGGGATGCGGGTTGCCTTGTTTATGCGGACGGATCCTGACTGACGGTTGGGAGGTTGATTTCATGGTTTTGTTTCGCAGGTTTTTGTTGGTTGTTTCCACGGTCGCCGGATTTTCACTTTGCCTGGTCGCTTCCACTTCTCATGAAAGTTACAGTATAGATGCAGTCCCTCTGGATATGCCGGTCGCCGTCGAATTAGAGAGTGAGTCCTGTGACGACATCACCTGTATGGATATTTATCCCGAGGATGGAAAAATCGAGGGGAAAGAAGTTCTGCAGATGGCGCCCTCGGGAATCAACAATCACGGACAGATAGTCGGACGCTGCAACCTGGAGGATTCCTCCGATCCTTACCCTTTCTTTCGCGAGCCGGACGGCCGCATCTGGATCTTCCGAACGCCTTCCTCATCCGGCCAGGGTGAATTTACCGATATAAGCGATTCCGGGGATGCCGTGGGCTTTTACAAGAATGATTCCATGCAGACCATGATCGGTTTTATCATGAACTCCAGCCGGCAGTGGGTGGAGGATATCGCGTATCCCGAAAATCCCTGCCCGTCCGGAAAGTCCTACCTGCATACCCAACCGAACGGGATCAACAGCGAAGGGGAGATCGTAGGCAATATCGGTTGCACGGCGCACCCGGAAGATGCAGCGGAAACCCTCCTTTACGGGAATGGATTTTACCGCGCCCCGGACGGAACTTTTTACCGGGTTCAGTACGAAAACGCCGTTCGGACGGTGGCCGGGAAGATCAGCGATACCGGCGTCATCGTCGGCTATTATGTGCTGGATAACGATGAGTGGATTCCGTTTGCCGCCATGAAGGAAGATGTGATCCGGCCCATGGTACGAGGCGAAAGCAGCGTACGCTAAAAAATTCTATTAAAAAGATCCTTTCTCGTAACTTGATGCTACTCCTGAAAAAAAGCCGGCTCCAGGATGGAGCCGGCCGGCCGTTTCATATAAATACACTTAAAGAAATTACGCGCAGACTCGGCACCTGAAAATACAGGCATTGAAATTTCAGGGGCGAAAAAGCAGCAGCACCCCGATCAGCATCAATACCGCGCTTACAATACGCCTGAATGTCTCTTCGCTGAGTTGAATATGGATGCGGCTGCCTGCGAAGGCTCCGAGGATTACCGCCGGGGCCACTGCGAGGGTCGACCAAAGGCGAGGTTCCGTAATGAGGCCGCCGACGATGTAGGACGGAACGCGTACGAGCGCGATGATCAGGAAAACGGCCATCAGGCTTCCCCGGAAAACAGCCTTGTTCACACCCGACAAACGATAGTAGACGATGACCGGAGGGCCGCCGGTACCAAAGAGTCCCCCCAGAATGCCGGAGACCAGGCCGGTCGGCGGTGCGCTCCATGCCGGCCATTGCACTCTGGCGTGAAGCGGCAGGCATAAGAACGTCAGGCCCACGAGGATCAGAACACCGCCCAGAATCGTCAGGACGATCGTCGGTTTGCCGATACTGAGTATCCACGTTCCGAGGGGGACGCCGAAGATGACGCCGAGGCAGATCATGAGAACCCCGGACCACTGGATTTTCGACCAGCAACGTCGGACCACATGGATCTCTATCGGAAGATTGATCAGAAGCAGAATGACGGCGATGTCCTTGATTTCCGGATGAATGGCGGCGCTGAGCCCGACGGCGATGAGGCCGGCTCCGAAGCCGAAGCTGACGTATACGATCTCAGCGACAACCAGTACAAGACAGATGCCGAGGAATTCGGGCCATGAGGAGAAAACCGTGACAGGATCGAACATCCGGAAATTGTGTAGAAACCGCACCTGCGCCGTCAAGCGTCTTTTGTAACAGCTTGACGGTTTTGCGTCTTTGATCCGCATTTCTCAGTTGTGATTTCAAACGCTCGTAAATGATCTTTCGGGATGATTGCCGATATATTATCCTTAGAGACATCGATACTTTGGAGATACTGACTATGAGATCGGTTCCGATTCGGTTTACCTGTACGGCGGCAATAACTATCCTGTTGGCAATCCCTTCGACTGTTCCGGTTGCGAAGCCGGCCGCTTCCTCCCCGTCTAATGTGGCCCGCTACACTCCCTATCGTGTCGGTGAAGTCCTTGAATACAAGGTTTCATGGTCCAGATTCCTGACGGCAGCTACCATGAGGACGGAAGTCCGCAAGCGCGGCATTCTCGATGATATTGACAGTTACCATGTAGTCATGCAGGCGGAGACCTCCGGGCTTGCCAATATCCTGTATAAGGCCTCCAGCAAATATGAATCGTATGTGGATGCCCATACCCTGCTTCCTCATCGGGCGCTGAACAGTCTGAAACAGCCAAAACGTGAAAAGAAACGCCGTTACAGGCTGGAGCCCGACAACAGCCGGGCGTTTTTGCAGGACGGCCGGACGATCCCCATCCCGCCTTCCACCTACGATGTCGCTGCCCTTTTCTATACGATCCGGGGGATGGATCTCGCGCCGAACAAGCCCGCCCGTTTTACCCTGATTGAAAACGATAAACTGCAGACACTTGTCGCCGAAGTCGAAGGATTCGAGGATATAAAAACGGAAGCAGGCCGTTTCAAAACCGCCCGGATATCGGTCAAATTCGAAAATGACGGGGTCGTCAGCGACAGTAAAAAATTAAGAGTCTATTTGAGCAATGACTCCAAAAGACAGCCGGTTCTGATAACGGTCGATCTGCCCCTGGGCAGCATCCGGATCGAACTGGTTTCCGCACGATGACCGTTTCCCGTTCAACGTTCATAATTATCGTGGCGCATAAAATATTTGAATTTTCAACTTGAGATTTCAAATTTTGAAAATTCATTATTTATCTGACTTGTGACACCCGGTCGGCGCTATCGTTACTCCGGATAGGCATGGTTGAGGCCCAGGCGCTCGAACCAGCTCTTTTCCATCTTCTTTATCTCAGAGAGCAGGCCCTCCTCCAGCGGTTTGGGGGTATGGTCCGTGAGGATCTTCAATGTCTTGTCACGCAACAGCTCCTCGCTGTGCACGGCTTTGCCGGCCGAGCGGGGCTTAACGCCCATGCTCCGATCCAAAATTTCGGGCGACCAGAAGCTCCGGAAGTGATCGAAGGTGTGGTCCTCGGCGAGATAGCTGCCGCCCGGACCCAATTTATCGATGAGATCCAGTGCGAGGGTTTCGTCGTCCACTTCCAGCCGCCGGAGCATCACTCCGGTCATTCTGATGATCTCGTCGGTGAGCACCATAAGCTCGGGAGAGATCATGGTCGCATGGTCCATCAGGCCCACGTCATGAACCATGTTGGCGCCGAAAAGGGCCGACGACATGCACTGCGACATTGCCTCGATACCGGCCTGGAGGCCCATGACCTTTGCGTCGGTGCAGCCGGCCGTGCCCAGCATGGGCAGGCCGTAGTGGTGCGCAAGTTCCGTGGCGGCGCCCACGAGGAGGTTGAGCTCCGGGGAGCCGTAGGGAAAGATCGTGGTCTTCATGTCTATGATGTTCGGCATGGCGCCGTAGATCATGGGCGCGCCCTCTCTCTTAAGCTGCATGATGGTGCAATGGCTTAAGAGCTCGGCGTTCATTACGGCCAGTGTTCCGGCAAAGGTAGCCGGTGCGGTGGCGCCTGCCATGGGCATGGAATAGACCACGTTGGGCAGCCCGTGCTCGGCGATGAGAAGGCTCTTTTCCAGGGCGTCCCGGCCGTGGACCAGGGGGCTGATCGGTTCCACGGACCCGAAGAAAAAGGGCCTGCGTCGAAGCTCCTCGGTGCCTCCGGCCACGAGAGAACACACCTCGATCTGGTCTTTCAGGTTCTGAACGTTTGCGATGGAAGACCCGAGCGGCTTGTCGCTGTTTTCGAGCTGGATCATGAAGGAGATCTTGCCGGCAAGCACCGCGGGGAGCCCCTGGGGGTATCCGGCCCACTCGCTCGTGAAAGACCAGGTGATGTTCGGAAGCGCGTCGATGAGGCGCGCGTTGGCCGCTACATCCGCGATCGTGCAGGGACGTCTCTTACCGTCCCGGGGATCCAGGATGTCCGGTTGATCCGGAGTGCCGCCGAAGTAGCAGCGGTTGCCAGAAAGCTCGACGAACGGAGTGCCGTCGCGCTTGTGCAGCACGACAGTGTTCGGAGCCGTCTCGATGGCCCTTTCGACCACATCCCCCGGGATGAGAACCCGCTTTGGATTCGACACGTCCGCTCCGGCGCCATCCAGGAGCTCCAGGGCTTCCGCACAGTCGACCGTGACACCGATCCGTGAAAGGATGTGGAGGGACGCGTCGTGGATTCGGGTCAGCTCCCGATCGTCCAGGCGGCGAAACAGTGGGGGGGAGAGTTCCAGGTAGTTGCTTTCCATCGTGTTCCTTTTCTCTTTGCGAAGTTGCCCGTGTACATCATTGCAAAAGACAAATCCGAAATTTTTCCCTAACGGTCGAAATTGTGCCTGACAGAAAAATCCCTGTCTTCCCGGCAGCCGATGGTAAAAGTACAACGGGCCGCTAAGTACTCGTGTTCGTAATTACGGTGACGTATGCACCAAGCGCGGCGGCCTCGGATGCTAGAAGCGAGGCCGCAGGCGATGTGGGGACATCGTCGAGGCCGAGCGACAACGCAGACGAGGCCGCCCCGCCGGTGCCCGAAGGGCTGGTGGGCTCTTCAGAATTGAGTGTGCACCCAAATAACAAAATAGGGAATGAAGCTGATTTAATCATCTCGGGAACCCACCAGCAGACGTCACCGTAATTGTGAATACGAGTACTAAGCCATGCCTTTTTGAAAAACGGGCGTATGTTTTTAATGCTCGCCGATAAGGGCGCGGGCTACGGATACCGCAGATCCCGCATTTTCTCCAAATCCGTCCGCCCCTATTTCATCCGCAAAGTCTTGTGTGATGGGGGCGCCTCCAACAATGATCTTAATCGTATTGCGAAGGCCGGACTGGTCCGCCAACTCCAGAATTTTCTGCATTTCCGGCATGGTCGTCGTTAAAAGTGCGGAAATGGCGAGAATGTGGGCATTGTGTGTCTTGACGGCTTCGATAAATTTTTCAGCCGGTACGTCAATTCCTATATCGTGGATTTCAAAGCCGGCGCCTTCCAGCATATGTCCCACCATATTTTTGCCGATATCGTGCAGGTCCCCCTGGACCGTTCCGATCACTACCCGGCCTTTAGGCTCCACTCCGGATGCCGCCAACAAAGGACGAATGGGCTCCAGGGCACGTTTCATCGCACGCGCGGCAATGAGCATTTCGGGGAAAAAGATTTCCTGTGTCTCAAAAAGCCTCCCTACCTCGTCCATCGCGGGTATCATCCATTTATTGATTAACTCAACCGGGTTGACCTCTTCTTTCAAGGCTTGCCGGGTAATCTCAAGCGCCAGTTCGTCATTACCATTAATAATTGCGTCTCTTAATGCGGATAATTCAAGCATCAAATTTCACCTCCAAACAGGTACTATGCATTCCTCAGCGGCGTGCGTCAAGTGAGGGATCCCTTAAAAACATTATCGGCAATGACTGTCGCTAGAGCCGAGAAGGTCTGCAAAATCAATCAATAACCCGGATTATTCATGAGAATTCCGGTTAATGGATTTTTTCAATTTTCGATTGTCTTCTTCCGAGGAGGAATGCGGCCGCAATTATGAGAACGACGCCGGCGGCAATGAAAAAGACAGAAATGGACTTTGGAGGTGTCAGGGCATATACGTAAAAGTAAAACAGGATAGGCGTAATCTGTACGGAGAGCTGTTGTACCGGGATGATATTGCTGGCCTGGGCGAACCTGAAGGCCTCATTGGTTTGACGGATTCCTAAAACGTTGCAGCCTATCAGGATGATGCTGGCCAGAACAAAAAGTCCCGTTTGGGTCCAGGTGCCGCTGCCGGTTATGACGACAGTGAATACGGCCAAAAGGGGGCTGATCCAGAAATTTGAGAGCGCAAACGGGAATCCGTTGGAAAAGGCCATTATGATTCCCTTCCTTCGGGTGCTTCGGAGCGATATCAGATGGGTAAAACCCCATAGAGCGAAGAGACAAATTGTAAGGATCGCGATCCGTGTGGAAATACCCGCTTCAGCCAGGCAGTCGCGAACCGTTTCCACGCCGATTTCGAGTTCACTGAGGCCCAGCAGCGCGATGCCCGCGATCATCAGGATAATGCCTGCGCATTCGGAAAAGTGCAGGGTTTCGCCGATTATCTTGACCGATCCGATAGCCAGGACGATCAAGCCTGCTGCCATCAGCCCCGGGACCAGGGCCGGCCCGATCAGGGTCTGGGCGGTCATGAAAGCCACGGTGCCCAATCCGTATTCCAGCACCAGACCTGTCAGCCATCGCGGATTTTTCAGCAGGGTTCGCAGAAACTGTTGCTCTTTTTCCTCCGGCGACATGTCATTGACAACCTTCTTCTGGAGAAGGATGCCGGTTTGCATGCAGGCCCCGCAAAAGAGGGCCGTGACGACACCGAGTATGTAATTTAAATCCATAATTTATATCTATTTATCCGTATTTTGCCCTGGTTCGATCCCGTCATAAAAATAGTCGCTGAGTTCGTGAAGGTCGTTAATGATCATGTCGGAATCGTACATGAGGATTTCTTCTCTGGTGTGGAACCCTCCGGTAACGGCGCATGTTGTGACTCCGGCCGCTTTACCCGCTTCGATATCGACGAAGCTGTCTCCGACCATGACCGTATCCGAGGGCGCCGCTCCGCAAAGCTCCATTGCAAGTTTAAGCGGAGCCGGATCCGGCTTATAAGCGTGGGCGGTTTCTTCTCCTAGGATGGCGCGAAATCGGCCGGAAACGCCCAATCCCTCCAGGATAGGTTTCGAATATCTTTCCGGCTTGTTGCTGACAACAGCCATATCAGCCCAGGAAAGGCGCCGCAGCGCGTCATCCACTCCCGGGTACAGGCGGGTTTGGTCCAGCATATGCTTTGCATATTCTTCCCTGAAAATCCGAATCCCTTCAAGGAGCAGATCTTCGTCGGGTTCGTGGTCGTGAATTTCCCTCAGCGTCCGTTCCAGCAGCTTCTTTACTCCATTTCCTACGAACTCTATAACTCTGTAAACGGGAAGAGGAGGGAATTCAAGCTTATCCAGTACCAGGTTCACGGCGGTTGCAATATCGTCTTTCGAATCGATTAGAGTCCCGTCCAGATCGAATAGAAAGAGACGGCACGGGCGAGGTTTGAAATTTTTCATTTTATACCATCAATATCCCCGGCTTCGGGCTCGCATAATTCTGAAAAGAGGGCTCTTGCAGCCGGGGTTCATACAACAAGATTTTCCATCCCTGATTAAACGGGAAACGGGAAACGGGCAACGATGCATCAAACACACTCTGAAAAGAGGGCCGGCTTGAACCGTATTTCCGGGCTTGATTAATGGCTCTCCAGTAGCATTAGTATATGGCCCAACTCCGGCAGGATGAGCGACTCCAGCGCCAGTTTGCAAGCCCTGGGGCTTCCCGGCAGGCAGAAGATCACCTTTCCCTTTATCGTTCCCGCAAGCGCGCGCGACATCATGGCCGCGCTCTTCACCTGGGGGTAGCTCAGAAGCATGAACAGGGAGTTGAAGCCAGGAAGCTCCTTGTCGAGCATGGGCCGGACCGCTTCTATGGTGACATCCGTTACGGCCAGTCCCGTTCCTCCCGTCGTGATAATGGCCTGCACATTTTTATTTCTCAACAATCCGCGTAAAGTCGTCTGCAGGATTTTGAGATTATCGGGAAGGACTTTTCTTGCCGGGACCCGGTGCCCGTTTTTTTCCAGCAACTCCTGGATTACATCTCCCGATGTATCGGTATCCAGGGAACGCGAGTTGGAAAGAGTGACCACGGCAACTTTGGCAGGAAAATTGGACCTGCTTTTATGTTCAGCCACTGAATCGGCTAATTTCCGTCTTGGCATGTATACCCCCAAATATCTAGGAAGGCTCATGATGCCATGTCCGAACAGTTTTTCCTAGCCCGCATTTCTCTTCCAAATACCCCTCGAATGTTTAAAGGTTTCCCGAATCCGGATCGAAAAGAAGATTGTAGGGATAGCAGTGCCCGTCTATCCGGATCCGGATAAGTTTCCGGATTACGGCAATTCGAAACATTGATCGGATTTTTCTTATGAGCGCGTCCAGCCAGCCTGTTTCCTTTCAGATCGACAAGGAACTTGAGATCCCAAGTATTCCGCTGGTTCTGATAAAAATCATTCAAGCCCTGGATCAGGACACCAGCTCCGCGAAACAGCTCGAAGACCTGATCATGCATGATCCCGCGCTGTCGGCGCGAATTCTCAGGCTCGCGAATTCGGCTTTCTATTCTTTTCGCGCACGGGTAAAGACCATTTCCCACGCCATTACCCTTCTGGGAGTCAGCCTGGTTACCAGCCTGGCTATCGGGATTAATATTTTCGATACGTTCACCAAAGGAGCAAAATCCGAAGCGGCGCTCATCAATCAGTTGTGGACGCATTCCTGCGGTGTCGGCGTGCTTGTCAGGAAAATCTGGATGCAGAAAAACGGCATCCAGAAGGAAACCGAATTTGCGTTTCTTTGCGGATTGCTGCACGATTTGGGGAAAGTGGTTTTGTTTAAGACATATCCGGGCAAATACGGATCCATTTTTGCCGCTGAAAAAACCGAGTCGGATATGACTATTTGCGGGTACGAGGAAGAGAATTACGGCGTAGATCATGCCGTTGTCGGCGAAATGCTGGCCAAACAATGGGGATTTCCAAAGGAATTGGCCGGCGTTATCCGAAAACATCACGATCCTTCGGAAACGGGTAATCCGATGGTGGCTTCGGTTATGTTGGCCGATCATCTGGCAAAGGAGCTGAAGATCGGCTATGACGGAGACCACGGTCTGAATCCATCGATAGATATTGCGGAAGTTTTATCGAAGTTATCAATCAGCGAGGGGGAATGGGAGCAGCTGAAGGAGTTCGCCTCGCAAGAATGTGTCAACATCAAACGATTTTTCCAGATCTCCTAATGATGTTGAGAAGAGGTCTTTCATGGAGATAGAGGATAGAATCCGCACACAGATAGAAGCCATCCTGATTAACGACGCCAAGAATTTTAATGAGATCAAACGGATGGCCTCGGATGACGAACCACTGGATGCAGAAGTTCTGGCCGAAGAAAGAAATCTGTATAACCGGATAATCAACAGTTACAGGAATGCTGTCAGCGAGGTAAACAAGCTGTTAGAGGAAAATATCGCCTCTCTATCCAGCTTTTACCGGATTGTCGACAGCATCAAGGAAAAAAGAGATTTCCAGGAAATCTGCTCCAGAATAGTCGACTGCATCCTGCAGGATTTCAACGCCGACTACTGCAGCCTCCTTTTCCCGGACAGTGACAATATTCTATGTCTGGAAGGAATCTGCGAAGAGCGTCGATTCATCCGGATTCATACCGGGGACAACCTGCTCGGAAGCAAAGAATTCGAACAGGAATTGACGCGCATGGCGAAGGAGCATGGCGACTGCCTTTATATCGAAGACGTATACAAGGAATCTCAGTTTAATACCGTCGATTTTCCGGGCGTCGTTCGATCCGTATTATGTCTGCCGATTACGCTGTGCAATCAGCCTGCCGGTTATCTGATCCTGAGCCACTCATTGCCGAAATTTTTCCACGATAACCACATCCGCGTAATACGAATCCTGGGGAGTTTCATCGCACATCTGAGACTGCTGCACTACAACGGCAATATGCCGGATTTGTCGATATTGAAAGCCGGTTCGGAAGAGGAGGTATCGGATAATCCGGATGCCAATGCCGTCGTATTGCTGAACTTCGATGTGCCGGATTCGTCCGGACGTCACGTTCCACTAAACAGGGAGTCCGTCTGTGAAATCCGGTCCCGCATCCGGGGCATCCTTGAGGGGAAGGAATCCATTCTCTTCTACATGGACAGGGAACTCATGGTCTTTTTGCCGGGCGTGTCGTCGGATCTGCTCCCCGAACGGGTGCGCTGCATCCGGGAGGCTTTCTATTCCTGGAGGGCGGGCAGAGAGGATAGAAAGAAGGTTCGCCTGAATCTCGGATTTTCCGTCTGTGAAGAGGACGAGGACCTTTCCCGGATGCTGGAGATAGCTTCCGTGGTCATGCATCCCGAAAGCGATGAAGAGTCAGAATTTATTTCAGGAGATGAATGATTTGTCCTTGGCCTTTTCTCCGAAATGCCTTTGCGGAATTATAAAAGATTAATCCCGATAAAAACAGGTTAGACCGTTTCCGTCAGCCTGTCTTGACCGGTCACTTCAATACGTAAAAAACACCCTTTTCATTTTCCATGGTTGAAATAACGCCGTCGACCATAAGATGTTCCAGGTGCTTGACCGCTTCGTTGCGGTGAATGGACAGGCCGGCCGCAACATCTTCCAATCTGCATGGCCGGCGCTTTAAAAGATGAACAATGTCCTCACGGGATATGGCGGACCTGTCGGTATCGTAGGCACTCGGGTAATCTGCAATCACTTCCGTTTTACATTCAAACATCTTGGCGAATTGCAGCATTCTATGCTTTGGGACGGAGAGTGCGTACTTTTCGGCAGGTGGACGTATCACCGTGTTAAGCTGAACCCTGTCGGGATGGATCGACCGAACATGAGCCGCCATTTGTCGGACCTTTTCTTCCGTCGCCGTGATCTGATCCAGAAGAAAAACCTCCAGCCACATAAGACCCGGATAGGATTCCCGGAATTGATGCAGACCGTAAATCATCCTGTCGAAGCCGATACTTTCAACCGGTCTGTTGACACGCGTAAAACTTGGACCGTCCCCCGCATCCAGGGAGGGAATAACCAGGTCGGCCTTGTCAATACCCTGCCGGACTTCCCTGTCCCATAAAAGAGAACCATTGGTCAGAACGGCAACAGGGATGTCGGTAATTTCTTTTATGCCTTCAATCAGTAGGGCCAAATCGGAATATAAAGTCGGCTCGCCCGATCCGGATAGTGTGATGTAGTCGATTTTTTTCTCTTCTTCAAGTTTGCGTCGAACCTCCCGGACGAGAACCTTGAGGGGCACGTAAGCCTCCCGGCGCGATGTTTTTACCGTAGTCCTTCCCAGTTGACAATATACGCAGTCGTACGAACAGGTTTTATAGGGAACCGTATCGACGCCAAGCGACCGACCGAGCCTTCTCGACGGCACGGGGCCGAAAACAAATTGAAATCGATTTTTATCCGCTTCTTTCATTTTTGTACGATTGCCGAAAAAACGCCTATATGGCGTGTACCTATCAAAATTCCGTTACCCGATCCACTGGAAACGGCACTCTACTTCTCTTGACACAATAGCTGCATTAAATCTAGAGTCAATAACGAAACTTTCTGCTTGTAACGAAATCCGTATCTATTATGGATGCTATTATTGCCCATAACCAATAAGAGGACACTGTTATGAAAATGAAACTATCCCGTCGTGAAATTCTTGGAGTCGGATCTGTTGCGGGGTGCGCCGCCATAGGCGGTTCCATCTTAAAGGGCGCCAATTTCGCAACCGCATCCCCTTCCGCTGCAGCTCTTCCCTGGTCGTGGAAAAAGATTGACCCGGCCGAAATCCAGGAACGCGCGTATCAATCCGCCTGGGAAAAAATCGGCTGCATGTATGGCGTGTGCGAAGCCATACTGGGTACGCTGGCTGACAGGTACGGCGCTCCTTACAATACCTTTCCTGTGGATGCTACGGTTTACGGCTCCGGCGGTATCGGCGGTATCGGGGCCGTCTGCGGCACCATCAACGCGTCAGGATTACTCTTCAACCTCTTCGTAAAAGACCAGAACGACCTTTTTGCTCTCTGTTCTGAAATGTCCCTATGGTACGAAAAGGCGAGTCTTCCGAATTACAAGCCCAAGAAACCGAAAGTGGACATACAAATCGCCAAGTCGGTAGCCGGTTCAAACCTCTGCCACGTTTCTTCAACAAACTGGGCCAACGCATCAGGCTATAAGGTGATGACCAATGAGCATTTCGAGCGCTGCAACCGCCTTGTCGCCGATGTCGCCGTGCAACTCGTCACGGTTCTCAACCAATACACGGCGGGCAACATGACCTTCAAGGAAAAATTGAATGACTTTTCCCTGCAGTGCCTGTCCTGCCACGGGCCCGGGAATTCTGAAGCCAATGTTGCTGCAGGTATGACCTGCAACCCATGCCACGAAAATCCCCATTAATACGATACTCGCCGTGTCGATTCGGGGTGGGGTAGGATTCACGATTTGTCGAAGCCTGTTCGGTGGCTGACATGAGCCCTCGATACGCCCTGCGTGGCGTCGTCGATCCCGGAGCCGGTAAAAACGGACCGTAAATACCCGGAGATTCGCATTCGGGCCTGCTTTACTCGCCACATTATGAGCCTGGAAGGGCCGTCAGCGAAACGGGGATCGGGCTAGGGGATATTGGGTAAGGTTGTCTGTTCTCCTTTGTAGTTGCGGAAGATATATTCAGCCTTGTTTTTTTCAACAAAGTAATAATCGGGCGAGATCGGGATCTTGCCGATGTTTGTGGCTACAACATACATCGGCTGCGCCATTCCCGTCGTGTGTCCCCGGACTGCGTCGCGTATCAGTTCGGCTCCTTTCTCCACCGGAGTGCGGAAATGGTCCAGTCCGGGAGCGGGTTCACAGTAGAAGAGGTAATAAGGCCGAACCCGTATCGCGAGTAACTTCTGGCAAAGCTTTCGGAATGTGGGCGCGTCATCGTTGATACCTCGCAGCAGGACCGATTGGTTGTTCACCGGTATGCCGCATTGCGTCAGGCGATATGCGGCGCGCGCGGAATCTTCGGTAATCTCCCTGGGATGATTGAAGTGCGTGTTGACCCAAATCGGCACGGAGTGGAAGCCCGAAAGAATCCGGCACAGTTTTTCGGTAATGCGGTCCGGCAATGTAACGAGCGTACGAGTGCCGAACCGGATCATCTCGACGTGCGAAATCTCCCGCAACCGGCGGATTATATATTCGATCTTGTCATCGGTCAGGATGAAAGGATCGCCTCCCGTGATCAGCACATCACGGATTTCGGGATGGTCGGCAATCCATGCAAAACCTTCTTCCAGGTCCAGGTGCAGGGAGAGGCTGTCATCTATGGTCAGTTCTTTCCGGAAACAGTGTCTGCAATAAATCGAACAGACCTGTGTCACGCAAAAAGCGATCCGGTCGTGATACTGACGGGCAATGCAGTCCGGCCGCTTCTCTCCGATCAGGCGATTCTCTTTCCACTCGAGGTAGTTGGGGATGCCGTATTTATTTACGCTTTCCAGCAATGATGGAACAGATTGACGCCGGACAGGACAGGCGGGATCATCGCGGTCCATCAACGATGCATAATGCGGCGGGATTTGCCAGCGCCGCCCCAATTCCTTGATGGCACGTTCCTCTTCTTCCGTAACGTTGATGTACCGCCGCAATTGCTCCAGAGTGCGAACCGCATTGTGCAGCTGTTCCTGCCAGGCTTCCATAAGGCGTCTCCTACAAGTAACGGGACCGTTCCCATTCGGTGACAAAAACGCGATAATCCTCCCACTCCTTGGCCTTTATTCCCAGGTAGCTTTCAAAGGTTTGCTCTCCCAATGCCCTGCGGAGGAATTCGCTCTGGCGCGCCAGTCGCAAAGCTTCGCCAAAATCGAGAGGAAGTGTTTCTATTCCTAAATCGGATCCGACTTCATAAAGGTTCTGTTCGACGGGTGGGGCCAGTTCGATCTTCTGCTCAATCCCATCCAGCCCCGCGTGCAGAATCACCGCGTAAGCCAGGTAGACGCTGCCGCTGGGATCCCCGCTGCGATATTCGATATGCGCCGGCTTGCCGCTCCGGTGGATGACGCGAACCATCGCGCTGCGGTTTGCAAGCCCCCAGCAGACGTGTACCGGGGCTTCATGATGGAGCACGTAGGCTTTATAGGAATTGACCGTGGACGCCGTTACGAGGCACATATCATGCGCCCGAGCCAGCAGGCCGGCGATAAATGCCCGCCCGGTAGGGCTGAGCCCGTCCGGAGCTTTTGCATTACCGGTTACATCACGGCCTCTCCTGTCGCGCAGGGACATGTGAATATGCAGCGCATTCCTGTTCTTATCGTTCAATGGCTTGGGCATAAAAGTTGCATAGTAATTGCGCGAACGGGCAACCTGTTTCACCACATATTTGACCAGCGCCAGATGCTCCGCCGACCGCATGGCCGGCTCGTAAAGGATATTTATTTCATGCTGGCTGGGCGAAACTTCATGATGGGCTTTTTCTACCGTGATGCCGATCTTTTCAAGGACGTTGACGATCCGCTCCCGCACTCTTTCGCCCGCATCGGTCGGGGATGCATCAAAATACTCGCCGTTGTCGGTGAGTACCTTCTGGACGGCCGTGTTGCGTTCATGCAGAAGAAAGTACTCCATTTCGGGACCGGTAAAAAACCTGAAGCCCATACTGTCGGCCCGGTCCAGCGCCTTCTTCAGAATATAGCGCGGGTCGCTTTCAAAAAGGGTCCCGTCCCGATTGATGACGTCGCAGTCAAATCGTCCCACTGGAGGGCTTTCCGGCTCAAGGATCGAAGGCACGATAACAAAGCTCGACATATCCGGCTGCAGGTATTTGTCGCTGTCGTTCACTTTCCCGAAGCCGCTTATGGAGCAGCCGTCAAAGCCGATTCCGTCCTCCAGGACTTTTTTTAAAAGATTTGCCGGAACCAGCAGGTTTTTCGGTCTTCCTACAAGGTCCTTGAAAACCAGCTGCAGGGTTACTACCCCCTCTTTTGAGATCAGCGACTGAACACGTTCCAGTTCCTTCTTAGATACGGGCATAATCAGATATCCTCCTGCAAAAAAAGCGACCTTATTTAACACAAGTTCGTGGGGCGATTCCATATCTATTTGAACCTGACGGAAGAGAATACGGCAGGCACATGGACCGGGAAGGATTTACAGGGCTGAGAAATACCGGTTACAGGCTGAAAATTCATTAAATAATTTGGGTCTTCCGGTAAATCTGTGGGTACAAAAGTGTAACTGAAAATACCATCCT
>JAFGTD010000086.1 GCA_016934295.1 Acidobacteriota bacterium | reverse complement strand
CGGGGCATTATGCCCGAAATACGCAAGATTCCCATGGCGCCGCGTCCGGCAACCCTGGACGGCAGGACCGTGTACATCGTGGATACCAAGTATCCGAATACGAAACCGTTTGTCAATGCACTCTTCGATGCGCTGAAAGCCAAATACCCAAAGACGAACTGGGTGCTGCGGGACAAGTATGCCGGCTACATGGATGACGACCCGAAGCTCTGGGCCGAGATCAAGGAAAAGGAAGCCTGCGCCATTGTTCTGTTGGGCCATTGAAGCAGCTGTTCGCCGGCGGTCGTCGGCCACGCTGTAACGCTTGAAAGACTGGGAGTGCCTGCGGTTCCGATGATAACGCAGAGGTTCGAGGAACTCGTGACAACGACTGCTTTCAAAAAGGGAATCCCCAATTTGCGGATTACCTATACACCTCACCCGATTACGGACAGACCGGCGGAGCTGTGCCGGAAATATGTCGCGGCCGATGATCCGCTCACCGGCCGGCCGATGCTGGAAGAAATCTACGACAGTCTGACACGAAAGCTTTCGGCGGAAGACGCCAAAGCGGGATTTCTCAAACGGGATCCGCGTCCGAGGCTGTTGGGACCCGACACTCCGGACAATCTTATGGAGTATTTCCACGAACAGGGCTTCACGGACGGCAATCCGATCATTCTTCCCACGGAGGAAAAGGTTGCGGAGATGTTGAAGGCGACAAGCCGGGAGCCGGACGAATGGGTCGGCCAGATGCGCCCGTCGCCGCCGCACGAAGCCTGGTATTACACGGTAGAGATGGTGGCGGTCAACGCGGTCATGGCAGGCGCCAAGCCGGAATATTTCCCGACTATCCTGGCGATAGCTTCCAAAGGCGTGACATCGCTGTTCAGCTCCACCTCCTCATTTGCCAGGATGGTGATTGTCAACGGTCCCATCGTCGAGGAAATCGGCATGAACACCAGCATCGGAGCCCTCGGCCCGATGGACCGGGCCAATTCTTCGATCGGCAGGTGCTGGACCCTGATCTCCAAAAACCTGGGCGGATCGGGAAAACCGGGAGAAACCTACCTGGGCAGCCAGGGGAATCAATTGAATTACAACAACCTCTGTTTTCCGGAAACGGAAAGTGGATTGCCGGGCGGCTGGAAACCTCTGCATGTGCAGAAAGGATTCGACAAGTCCGACAGTGTAGTCAGCATCTTCAGCGGCTGGAGCATCAACGATATTGCGTGGTATTCCCCGCTGCCGATACATGAGGTCATCCGGGGATGGCTGGAGCATTTCTTCTCCTTCGGCACCACTCAGGCTACGCTGATTCTCGACCCGATTGTCGCGGATGATGTGGCGTCCAACGGATTTCCGTCGAAGGAAGCCTATGCTAAATACCTCGCCGAAAATACCGGAACGCCGGGCTGGCTTTACTGGTCCCAGAATCCGAATGCATTGAAGCAGGCCGAAGAGGGCGTGGAACCTTACGCGGGCTGGCTGAAGCAGGGCATGGGGGCGGTGGTCCCCGTATCCCGCTACAGCAGGCGTGCTCCCGCCGGAAGGAATCCTGCTTTCATGGCATCCAGAGACAATAATGAAACCTCCACATCAATCGAGATTGTGGTTACCGGAGGAGGAACGAACACTTTCTGGTCCGGCGGGGATTTCGGCTATGTGGGCAGCGCTTCCGTAGACCAATGGAGATAGGAGGAGAGATCGCATGAGAATAAAAATTGCAGCGTTTACATTAATTCTGTTTGTATCGGCAGCGTCCGCGTCTCTCCGTCCGGCATTCGCGCAGGATAACTCTTCGACGAATCCGGCCGATATCGGTTCGCGGGTGCGTTCCATGATCGAACTGGGTTCCGTCTATTCGAACATTTACGACATCGCCATCACCGTACGGGAAACGGTTCGTGGAGAAAAAGCGATTGCGAGTTTGAAGGCAGTCGATCCGGGCGTCGGCATGCCGCCGGAAGGATTTGAATACGTTCTGGCACGCATCAGGTTCGAACTGAAAGGAAGAGCGGTCAGCGATACCATTCCTTTCGACCTTGGCCGGGATCCTCTTCAGTGGGTCGCCCTGGCATCGGATTTGACAGAGTACACGGGGGTTTCGGCAACTCCGCCGAAGCCCGCACTGGTCGGCAGGGTAAATCCGGGCGATTCGATGGAAGGCTGGGTTGCGTTCGCGGTTGATAAAAAGGACAGCGGCCCCGTCATGGTGTTTGATCCGGATACCGGTGGCGCCACGGGGCGAGGAAGGACGTTGTTCTTTAAGCTTTATTAACTGTAACGGCAGGTAAATGCACGGTTGTGGTTGGTAAAGGCTGCATCGCCGGCCACAACCGTGAGTAACTGAAGCCTGTGATTATTCCTCCTACCGATAGACAACTTCGCCTAAACCCAACCCGCTGTTTAATACCGATATCCATTTGAAAAACGTGAAGCAATAATATGCGTCCGATCCCGGTGGCGAAAGAGAATTTCCATGCATGACGATGAATTGAGGACTTCAATAGAACTAACGTGCTGCCGGACAGACGGATTTATAAAGTTTCCCCTGTGGGCACCGATAGAAAAACCATGGAGGTCTGTCTTGGGTGCCCTGTTAAACGAGGGGAAAGAGGAAACTGAAAATTCGTCGCATGCGCTGATCGATACTATCCGTATATCCTGTAAAAAAGGGAATAGAAACCGGCCGCAGAAGATGGACCTGAGAGGGGTTCAATGGGCCGGGGAAGTTCTGACGGACTTGGATTTCTCCGGGTATGATTTCTCTAACGCGGATCTTTCCGGTGCCGACTTGAGCGGCTCAAATCTTTCCCGGTGCCGGTTCGCAGAGTCGAATCTTTTCAAAGCAAAGCTGGTTGAGTGTGAATTTTTTCATTCTGATCTGTCATCGGCCAATCTCAGCGAGGTAAGGGCCAATCGTGCAGGCCTGGGAGCCGTTAATCTGACGGGTGCGAACCTGGTAAGCGCCGACCTTGAAGATGCAACGCTGGGCGAGGCCTCGCTGGTGCATGCCGACTTTCGGGCCGCGAACCTCAGCGGCGCCGGTATTCGCGGCGCTAATATGGAATATGCCGTATTTACCCGTGCCAAGCTCGAAAACGCCGATCTCAAGTACAGCAACGTCAAGAAGGCCGATTTCCATGTCTCCAACCTGTCCAATGCGCGTCTTCTGGGTCTGAAGAACTATGAAACGGCTAACTGGGTTGGTGCGGATATCAGTGGCGTGGATCATCGCGGGGCTTTTATGATCCTGCGTCATATTCGAGATGAGAATTACATTTTTGAGTTCAAGAACCGGTCCCGATACCATGCGGTTCTCTATTGGATCTGGTGGCTGACATCGGACTGTGGCCGAAGCCTCACACGATGGGCCGTTTCCATTATTTCCCTCTCCCTTGTGTTCGCATGTCTCTACTGTACTGTCGACATTGATTACGGAGACTACGAAACGCCCTTTTCCGCCGTTTACTACAGTATCGTTACCTTGACGACCCTGGGGTACGGGGATGTAGTGCCGGCGTCATCGGGCGCTCAGGTCATTGCGATTATTGAGGCATTATTGGGATACGTAGGATTGGGCGGATTGCTCAGTATTTTATCCAATAAAATGGCGCGTCGAGCCGATTGAGGGGCTATTGATTCAATGTTTGAGTTTCTGAAGCGAAGGAAAACGGATCCCAAAGCCAGGCTCAGGGAGGTTCTGGGGGACTATACTCTGCCTTCCTTTCCCGGGACGGTTACAACGGTCCTCAGGAGTCTTCGGGATCCTGAGTCATCCGCCGGGAGTATTGCCAAAACGCTTTCACTGGACCCGGGGCTTACGATGGAACTGTTGCGGATCGCCAATTCCCCTGTTTTTTCCCCATCCCGTAAAATTGAAAACCTGGTACAGGCCATCGCTTTGGTCGGAACAGCCCAGCTTGAATCTCTCGTACTTTCGGTGGCCGTCAAGGATTCTTTTCCTCAAGGCTCCTCTTTTTTCGATTACAGGCGTTTCTGGCGCATCGCTATGAAAAGGGGTATTGTCGCAAAGGAGATAGCGGAGATACTTTGCCCTACGAGGATGTCGGAATGCTTTACCGCCGGCTTTCTCCAGGATATGGCCCTTCCTTTCCTGGTGTACAACAGGCCGGTAGACTATAAGCCTGTTCTGGAGCAATGGTATCGGGAAAATAGCGATCTTGCGGCTCTCGAACGGACCCGTTTTTCATGGGATCATGCTGAAGTGGCAAGCTGGATCTGCAGTGAATGGGCCCTGCCAGAGTATATCGCTTCGGCTATCGGAGGCCACCATGGCACAAGAGACGGCATGGACGATGCTCCTCCACCGGTGGCACTGGTCGCCTATCTTGTGGAAAACGAGGAGGAGGATGGTACCGACAAGCTGGTATCAGCCGCGAATACCCGATACGGGATCCCCGAAGACCGGATCACGAAGATCGTCGAATCCAGTGTCGCCGCTGCCGACGATCTGGCCGGTTTGATGATATAGCCGGCATTCCCCGCATACTTCATCCTGCAGTAGAAAAATCTGAAATTTGATGATGGTGGAACAAATTTCTGTGGCTGCTACATATTCGAGGAATTGTCTTCAAGGAACGATATTGATTTGAGGACGGCGATAGGATAGAAGGTTTTGTATCGGGTGGGTCTATGATCGAACTGGAAAAAGGAAGAAGGACGGTTCTTTTTGAGCGGCATAGGCAGTTGGGTGCGCGGATGGCCCCTTTCGGCGGTTATTTAATGCCGATTCAGTACAGGGGCATACTTGAGGAGCATAAGGCCGCGCGGACGGCAGCCGCCGTTTTCGATACCTGTCACATGGGAGAATTCCGTGTGTCGGGAGAAAAGGCCCTGTCGGACCTTGAAAACCTTGTCAGTTGCGACCTGGCCGCTCTGGCGACGGGCCGTTGCCGCTACGGACTTATGTGCAATCCTGACGGCGGCGTCCTGGACGATCTGCTTGTCTATCGTTTGAAAGATAGGGATTTCATGCTGGTAGTCAATGCCGGCACACAGGATGCCGATTATGGGTGGATCGCCAAACACGTGTCAACGAGTACGACGCTTCGCAACATCTCCGGATCGACGGCAAAAGTGGATATCCAGGGGCCTTCGGCGCCGCGAATTGTCCGTGACGTGACGGAAGATCCTATCGACGGACTGAAATTTTACGGATTTCAACATAATGCCTTTGGGGGCAAACCCGTTCTGGTCAGCCGGACCGGCTACACGGGTGAAGTAGGATTTGAGATATACGCGGATCCGTCTCTTATGGGTGAGTTCTGGGACGCGTGCATCCAAAAAGGCGCCGTGCCTGCGGGCCTCGGCGCGCGGGATACGTTGCGGCTTGAAATCGGCATGCCGCTTTATGGGCATGAACTGACGCAAGAACGGAATGCGGCCGCAACGGGATATGGGCCATTCATTTCGAGGACAAAAGAATTTATCGGTTCCGCTGCGATTCGAGAGCGCACCGGGCCGAGAGAGCGCCTGGTCGGCCTGGCGTTTGAAGGACGACAGGCGGCGCGGAAAGGAAGCCGCATCCTGTCGGAAGAGGGGGAGGTTGTCGGTGCAGTTACCAGCGGAAGCTTTGCCCCGTCCCTGGGCTATGCCATTGCGCTCGGGTATGTCGATTCCGAATTCGCGGCGGAAGGCAGCCGTGTTGTGGTTGCGGCACGCCGTGAGTTGATTGGAAAGATTGTTGAAACGCCGTTTTTCAGGAAGGGGACCGCACGAAAACCATTGTCGGATTTCCTGTAGCACACAATTTGCGGCGACAGATCGCGACCGAAAGGAACAATCTATGAGCTATATTGCCAATACGGAAATACAACGCAAAGAGATGCTCGAAGCCTGCGGCATGGCCTCTGTGGATGAGCTGTTTTCCGTTATTCCCGAAGAGCTTCGCCCGAAGTCTTTCGATCTGCCTGCAGGGAAATCGGAACTGGAGGTGCAGAACTACTTTTCGGATCTGGCACGACGGAATTACTCGCACCTGGTGTATTTTCTGGGAGGAGGGATTTACGACCATTTTATTCCCGCGGCCGTCGATGCTCTGGCATGCCGCGGCGAATTCTATACTTCCTATACGCCCTATCAACCCGAATGTTCGCAGGGGACGCTTCAGGCCATTTACGAATACCAGACACAGATCTGCCGCCTGACCGGGATGGAAGCTTCGAACGCTTCGCTCTACGACGGCGGATCTGCCATGTGTGAGGGATGCAATATGGCGCTCTCAGCAACCGGCCGCAGGCGGATTGTGATGGACAGCGGCATCAATCCCGTATACCGGAAGATGGTTCATACCTATACGGCCAACCTGGCAATCGAGTTCGAGGAGGTTCCGGTTGTGCTGGGTCGGAGCGACCGGACCAATCTTTTCAATGTACTGAATGAAGACACGGCAGCAGTGATTCTGCAGAATCCAAACTTTTTCGGGGCTATCGACGATCATTCCGATATTGTGCGTCATTGCCACGAAATGGGTATCCTGGTGATCCAGTCGGTCTATCCCATTGCCATGGCGCTTCTGAAAACGCCCGGAGAGATCGGGGTGGACATCGTGACCGGGGAAGGACAGTCCCTGGGATTGCCGTTGGGCTTCGGAGGCCCGTACCTTGGATTTATGGCTACAACCGGCAAGCTGGTTCGCAAAATGCCCGGCCGGGTGGTCGGACGAACGATCGATCGCCAGGGGCGCGAATCGTTTGTTTTAACGCTTCAGGCCCGGGAACAGCATATCCGGAGAGAGAAAGCCACATCCAACATCTGCACCAACCAGGCGCTTTGCGCGCTTCGTGCGCATATTTACCTGTCCCTGGTGGGCAGGGAAGGGCTCAAGGATGTTGCAAAACTTTGTATGGCGAAGACGGCCTATGCCAAAGAGAGATTCCGGTCGATACCCGGCGTGGAGATCGTGGATTACGGTCCTACATTCAACGAGTTTGTCGTGCGCTTGCCGGTCAATGCCGCAGAGCTTGTCGGCCGGCTGATTGACCACGGTATCGCTCCCGGTCTCCCGATGGGACGATTTTATCCCGGCATGAATGAATGCCTGCTGGTTGCGGTGACCGAAAAACGGACAAAATTTGAGATCGGCCGGTTGGCCGGGACTGTGGAGGCGGTTCTATGTCAGTGATATTCAAGAAATCCGTACCGGGACGCCGGGGTTTCCGGTTTCCTGAATGCGATGTCCCATGTGGCGGGGACATTCCTGCAGAATACAGGCGCACCCGGGACGCCGCGTTGTGCGAATTGTCCGAACTGGACGTCATTCGCCATTTTTCGGAGCTGTCCCGCAGGAATATCGGCGTGGATAACGCATTCTATCCCTTAGGATCCTGTACGATGAAGTACAACCCAAAGGTGAATGAGGCCGTAGCCAACCTCGACGGATTCGTAAACCTGCATCCGTTTCTACCCCAGTTGGACAGAGGAGGAATGTTCACCCAGGGAGCGTTTCATGTGATGTATGAACTGGAACGCCTGCTGTGTGAAATTTCCGGAATGGCCGCTTTCACCCTGCATCCCATGGCCGGGGCCCACGGGGAACTGACCGGAATGATGTGCATCGCGGCTTACCACCGCGACAAAGGGAACCGTAAAACCGAAGTGCTGATTCCGGACGAAGCGCACGGCACCAATCCCTCGAGTGCGACTATTGCCGGCTACAGGACGCGGTCGATGCCGACCGATAAGACAACCGGCATGCTGGACGTGACGGAGCTTGAGAATCTGATTTCGGATGAAACCGCCGCCATCATGCTGACGAATCCCAACACTCTGGGGATTTTCAATGCGAATATTCAAAAAATTGCCGAAATTGCGCACGGGCACGATGCGATGGTCTATTACGACGGTGCCAATCTGAATGCCGTACTGGGAAAATTCCGGCCGGGCGACGCCGGCATTGACGTGATGCACATAAATCTGCACAAAACCTTTTCAACGCCTCATGGTGGAGGCGGGCCGGGTGCGGGGCCGGTCGGCGTTCGCGAGTCTCTGGAGCCGTATCTGCCCATTTCCCGGGTCGTAAAGCGGTCGGACGGCACCTACGTTCTCAACTATCATTACCCGAAATCGATCGGGTACATGTCCCCCTTTTACGGTAATTTCCTCATTTATCTACGTGCCCTTGCCTATATTCTAATCAACGGGAAACAGGGCCTGATCGAGGTGAGTGAAAATGCCGTTCTGAATGCCAATTATGTAATGCACGGGCTCAAGGACCTGTATGCGCTTCCGTATGACCGGCCGTGTATGCACGAATTTGTGCTGTCGGCTGTTCGCCAGGCGGAAAACGGTGTTCGCGCCCTGGATATTGCCAAAGCTCTGATCGACTATGGATTTCATCCCCCGACCGTCTATTTTCCCCTGATAGTGAAGGAAGCCTTGATGATCGAGCCCACTGAGACCGAGAGCAGGGAAACGCTCGATGCGTTCATTCAGGCAATGCGGGAGATTGCGGAAAAGGTTGAAACAGATCCGGACGAGATCCGGGCAGCACCCGGGAAGACTTCGGTCAGCCGTCCCGACGAGGTAAAAGCCGCCAGGGAAATGGATTTATGTTATTAGTGCGGGTTAAGGCTTCCGGTTCATTATTTTGTGATTGGGATCCTTTCAAACTTCAGCTTAACCGATACCCGAGGCATATTAGGTTGCTTTTTCTCGAAACGTTACTTAGAAATGCGGATAATCGGTCCACCGGAACCCGTGATTTGCAGCACCGGCGCGCTCGGCGCGTATGGCCTCGACAACGCGCTCAGGGCGGCCCTTATCGCGCCAGGGACTGGTGAGTTTTATGTTTTGCGCCGCGCGGTCCTCACGCCGAGCACCACTGCGCCGATCATCAGGAGGATGCCTAATAGCGAGGCGCCGGGCGCGTCGTCGTATTCCCCGATCCAGATGAAGGTGACGCAAATGGCTGCGCCGATGGCGATGATGCCGAGAGCCTTGACTAAGTTCCTGACAGAGGAGTTCATGGCGTTTCCTTTCTGAGTCGCAACTAGCCGCCGCCAAGAGGTGTTGGATCAATAATCATAAAGTAGTATAAACGCCCTTGCCGATTTCTGAGGTGATCTCATGGTGCGCAAGTGACTTCCCAATCATGGACATGCATCCCTCCCGGAAAATCTTGCATCTGGATTGCCTTGTAAATCTTAATGGAAACTAGACTTATTATAAGCGGATGAGTGGGAGGGAAGAAGGGAATTTACAAGTTTGAGGCAGCCATTTTTAGGCCAGGTTAGTTACTTTTCCGGTTTAGTAATGCGTCCAAATGACATTTCTGCCGGGTGAACCAGACGTGCTGGAGGAATGATCCTCAGCAGTCTCTTTTGTTCCCTGGTTGAATGATCACCTTTCCTCACCGCAAAAGAGATTGAAGCGGCTTAACCAGGGGAGGCAAGTCATTTTTGACCGTATCCCATAGCAGCCGTTCATCCACTGAAAAGTATAAGTGCACCAATCTGTTGCGCATTGCGCGCATCAAAGACCATGGAATCTGCGGATGCTTTTCTTCAATCTCGTTAGGAATTCCAGCTACAGCCTCTCCTATAACAATGAGATTTAGCTCGACGGCCTTCATTGTTTTGGGGTCGGCCTTAAAGCCATCAAAATCCATTCCGTGCGTGAATACATCAATTTCGCTGATTGCATCCAGAATATCCCTAATTCTTCCTCCCCAGTCTCTAGGTGACATTCACGCACTCTCCTAGTACACGTTCACGGATCCGCGGCTTTAAACTGTCACGTGTTCCCAAATCGACCTTACAGCCAAGGACCGCCTCGAGATGGTCCTGTAAGGCGAACAGCCCAAAATAGCCAACAGGGCCATCGAATTCCACTAACAGGTCCACATCACTTCCAGGCCCGGCTTCACCGCGCGATACCGACCCAAACAGGGCAAGCGACTTGACACGGAATGTTCTTGCCAACTCGATGCTTTGCTCGGACAAAATGCGAATGACTTGATCACGATTCATGGCTTTATTTTAATATGATATCCAATCACATAGTACTCATTTCCTTGAAATGGCGTTGTTTTCGGATTTGACAAGAGCCAATGCCTTTATCGGATATTTGAATGAGCAGATTTGTCAGCCATCAATCCCGGATAAATTGCTGTTCGCTTTTTTTTGAAGCGGGCCCGAGAAGAAAAATCACTTTTCCGGTAACGCTGATACGTCCAAGTGAAATTGCCACCAATTAGAAAAGAGCCAAAGATCCTAATGACTAATTCACGGGCACATTTTGCTTCAGTTCTTCAAACCAGGGCGATATTGGAAAAACTCTAACACGCCAGGACCTGTTACTTGACATTAAGATCCTTGATCAGGACGACGTCGCTTGTGGTGGAACTGCGCACCACAGCCAGGTTTTTGCCGTCACGTGACATACGGACTGAATCGATTAGTTCACTGTCAAACCTGGTCAATTGTTTGGCGTCCCCACCATCGAGGGATCTGTGCCAGACGTTCGATACTCCGCCGCTGGTCTTCACGTATAGAAGGGCGCGGCTATTCGACGTCCATCCCCACGGCAGGCCCAATTCCGGATCCCACTCGAAGGTTTTGACGGGCTGTCCTCCGGCGGCAGGAATAATCGATTTTGCGTTCATCCCCGGGCGATCTGGTACAAGAACCCATTTACCGTCAGGGGAAATCAATCCCTGGCCGTGATGTTCCCAAATCCGGATAGGATTGCCGCCGTCGATCGGCATTCTCCAGATTCCTTCGCCTTTCGGATCCATCGATCTGTATGTGAACCAAGTTCCGTCCGGCGAGCACGATGGCATAAATTCACCTGCGCCGTTGGTCAATTGCCTTGCATCGCTGCCGTCAAGCTTGGATCGCCAGATGTGTGGAGTCCCCGCCCGGTAGGAGAGATACACGAAATGCCGGCCGTCACCACAGACAGAGGGAGAGAAATGGATAAACCTGCCTTCCGTAAGTTGGCGCGGCGGGCTGCCATCCGTGTCCGTGATCCAGAACTGGACGTCCTGGTTGCGGTCCGATCCGCTAAATATGACGCTGCCGCCGAGAGTCCAGTCAAGGCCGGGGATATATACGTCCTGGCGGCCTTTTGCGATCTGGCGCGCACTCGTGGGATCGCCGACGGGAACCAGCCAGATATGAGCGCTGTTTTTTTTCTGAATCGCGACCAACGCGCTGGCATTCTCGTTTAGGCTGAGACTGGAGTAACTGTCCAGGTCATTTGTGATCCTGCGCGCATCGCCTTCCGGATAGGAAATGTGCCAGATCTGGTAAATCTCGGTCCGGCCGGTGGCCAGGATGATGATCCCGCGGCTGTCGGGCAGCCACACCCCGGGCGTGATGTAATCCCACATTTGGGAGCCTAAGCGTCGCCCCGGCCCGCCTTCGGCCGGTATGGCTTCCAGACTACTCGAGAACCCGCCGCGGTAAGAAATGATCACACATGAGAAAATTTTACCATCCGGCGACCAGGACCCTCCCTCGATCCGCTCCGGGAAGTTGCGAGTGTCAAGCCGCCGCTCATCGCTGCCATCGATGTTGACGGTAAACAAGACACTTTCACCGCCATTGATTCTCATGAGCGCCAAACGCCTCTCGTCCGGCGAAAAGGAAAGTAAGTGGGGCCATCCGGTCACCTCGATCAGTTTCCTGGAATTACCTCCCAGGACCGGCATCGTATACAGTGAAGGAGGTGGCTTACCCGTGGAGAACACATAGTATAGGGAATTGCCGTCGCGCGAGAATCTCACAAAGTCAAAATTCCCTTCGGCAGGAGGCAGGATTTGAACGTTGCTTCCGGTGACCACGTGGCGCAACCAGAGGCTGCTTTTCCCCTCGTCGGTAAAGGCGTGGACGATGTACTTGCCGTCGGGCGAAATCGCAGCGACGCTCGCTTTTCCGGAATCGGTCAGGCGTGTGATTTCCATGTGCTCGAAGGGCTGCGGCATGGACCGGCGATAAATTATTGAGGCTGCAGCAACCGCCAGTACGATCACGGCTGCGATGGTGATCCAGCGCCACGCAATCCTGCGAGCGCTCGCGGCTGTTTTGGGGATCGCCGTTATAGGTTCCGAGCCGCTGTCGCGCTTCAGGCGCTTGAGCGTCGCCTGCATCTCTGCGGCGCTCTGGCAGCGCAGTTCGCGGTCTTTCTCCAGGGCTGCAACGATGATCTGATCAAGTTGCTCCGGAAGATCCGGCCGCAGCTGCAGCGGAGCCTCCGGTGTGCGGTTGAGGATGGCATCGAACACAATCGCTTTAGTGTTGCCGCGGAACGGCGACAGGCCGGTTGCCATCTCATACAGTACAATTCCGAACGAAAACAAATCGGTGCGCGCATCCAGTTCTTCGCCCCGCGCCTGCTCAGGGGACATGTAAGCCACCGTGCCCAGAACCATGCCGGGAGTGGTAATTAATACCTCCGGCATCGTCGCCTTCCGCATGTCGATTCCAGCTGCCGCTATCGGTATGCCCGTGCGCACATGCTTGGCGAGTCCGAAATCCATGATCTTGGCCTGGCTTCCTAAAGTGATGAAAATATTGGCCGGCTTGATGTCGCGATGCACGATGCCTCGGGAATGCGCAGCTTCCAGAGCGCCTACGATTTGAATTGCCAGGTCCAGCATCTTATCGAGCTGCATGGGGTTTCCGGCAATGACTTCGGCTAGGGTTTGCCCCTCAAGGTACTCCATAGCCAGAAAGGGCATACCTTCCGATTCGCCGATTTCGTACAGTGTACAAATATTCGCGTGGTTTAGGGCAGCGACGGCGCGAGCTTCCACCATGAAGCGCTCCCTGATTGCCGGTATCTGCACGTGATCCGTGAGAAGAAACTTCAGCGCCACGAGTCGCCGAAGGATCTTGTCCTCCGCCTTATAAACGACTCCAACTCCGCCGCGGCCTAGAATTCCGATGACTCTGTACCTGCCGGAAAGAATGGTTCCGGAAATCAGCTCGACCTCTCGGTCTTCCTCAGGTTGTATCGAAGGTTCGCAAAAGTCCGGCGCAATCATATTCATTGTGGCGGAATCGAGAAAACCACCGCGCTGCTCTCTGTTGAGAAGCAAAGATTCCACTTCAGCTTTCAATTCAAGATCGCCGGCAGCGGCTTCTCTCAGGAAAGCCGCCCGTTGATCTGGTTCCCGATCCAACGCTTCGTTATAAAGTTCCTCGATTTTTTTCCAGCGGCCGGTTTTCATAGAAATGATTTTGCGAATTAAGCTTGAAATGATTGCAGTTTAACGCCGGCTTGCCGGCCGTCTTTCCTGCTGCATTTCACGCCAAAGCCAGGTTTTTGCGAGATCCCAGTCGCGCCAGACAGTATCGGCCGAAACTTCCAATACTTCCGCGGTTTCCTCCATTGTCAGTCCGCTGAAGAATCGCAATTCGACAACCCTCGCCTTCCTTGGATCGATCTTTGCCAAAGCCTCGAGTGCATCGTCAAGCCGGATGATATCCGCAGGGGGGTCAGGAGCATGAGCATCGCCTTCGCTCAACGAAACCTGGAGAAATCGGCCGCCTCGCTTTTGGGAACCTCGGGACCGCGCCAGATGTATCAATACCTGGCGCATCAATTTTGCTGAAATTGCAAAGAAGTGGAGGCGGTCCTGCCAGTTTACTTGTCCTGCATTAAGCAGCTGAAGATAGGCCTCGTGGATCAAATCGCTGGTTTGTAAGACATGGTCCGCGCGCCGGCGCGACATATAGTTATGCGCCTGTTTCCGCAGCGTGTCATAGACCAGGGGGATAAGACGATCCATGGCTGCCCGGTCTCCATTGCGCCAGGCGAGAAGCAACTGCGTGATTTCCTGCGGAGCACGTCTTGTCACAGGAAGGCCTCTTTTTTCCAAAATGGGTAATCAGGGATCTGCTGAAATTGATTATACCTTGTTTGGACTTCGGCGGCTGTCCCGATCTCAAAAAAAATTACTGGGGGATTCAGAAAATAGGAGCCGGTTTACCTATTACCAATTGAAGGCGCTTTTAGATCACACCTCATCGGGGAAGGACTCCGAGATGTGTGCTGAAGAACCTATAGAGGGTGTCCATAGCCCTGATTTTGTCATAGACATATTGCTTCATGCTCAATCACAGGAGCATAGGCAGGTTCCACAGTGCCCATATGCATCTGTCGCGTTCCGGTTTCGGTGGGGGAATAAGGCGTGGCCAATCCTCAGGTTGGCCGACATGGAGCATTGAACACTTGATCCTAGTTTTACGCATAAAGGAACAAGAAAACACCTTAATTCGAGGAGGACATTATGAAAAGCATAAGAGCAAGCATTCTGTTCGTTGCGGTGGCGTTGATTTTTGCTTTACTCCCCGTTCAGGCTAAAGATAAAGACAAATTAACATTCTTTGCATTTGATCAGACAAACACGGTCTCTGAAGGGGAAGTCAGAGAACTTCCATCAGGGGGTGTTCATTGTCAGGGCGAGATCCTGGAGGGAAATTTCTACCTTTTTGTTCCTGAGCGTTTTGGATTCACACCATTGTTGGGGTGGGTAAAAATCGAGATGAACTACAGTGTCGATGCCAACTTCATGGGACTCTACTGGGGAAAATGGTCTGTTGACTTTGGGGAATATGGATATTTTGAGGGGAATTATTCCGGCAAGTTAATTCCATTTGTGGACCATGCTGATAATTTCACGCCCAAGGCAATGTTAATTAACCAGAGTGGTCAACTTCAAGGAACACTTCACAATGAAAATGGTGACGAGGAGTGGTTAATCAAAATCATCTCTGGTGTTGCTGAGATTGGTACGGATGACGGAATGGATTATTTTGGAGAGGTTTTTATCAAATAAACAAAGGCTAGGTCGTTGATTTCGGTGCAATGTACTTATTGAGCCAATAAAGGGCCGCTCTTCGGGGCGGCCCTTTGCATTTCAAAATAACAGTTTCTTTCTCAGCGGAATTCAGCCAAGAATTCCCAAACCTGAACCTCGAATCACATCCAAATTGTCAAATTTGGCCAATTCTAAAAACCTTTTATTCGCAGCAGATAATTCACCCGCCTGAATAGTGGCCTACCCTTCCATTAGGGATTCTATGACTAAAAGCTTGAAAATGACATCCTAATTGGTCAGAGCGATTTACTCCTATTGGGAATCGACAATCCTGAATCGGCTATCTCTCAGTGTCTTTGATGCAGAAGGGAAGTGGTGTTATTTTGTAAGCCGTTATAAGGCAATGACATAGCAAGTCAGTCCAGGCGGATCTAATATCCTACTATCGTGTCCCGCGGCATTGTTCTCATCATTGTTATCCAGTGAGAACATAATATGTTGGGAATGGAACGGATATATATTGGTTGTTTGGGATTGGGTGGAATGGCACAGGATGTTTTGTAATCCGGTTTCAGCGGTCTGATAGGCTGGTGACTTAGTGTGTTAAAGCAAAAATAGCCTCTCTTGACTTTGTGAAGTCAGGAGAGGCTATTACAGGTATTAAGATCGATGTCGGATAGGACATCCTGTAAAATTTACCGGCCGCGGCTCCATTCGCGGATTTTTTGAATCTCCGGAGCTTTAATTCCGAGAGACTCCAGGAATTCCTGGTGTGCATCCGGCTCCATCTTTTCGAATTGGGTGTGCCAGTTGTGCATATCCTCTTCTGTCAAACCGGCCGCCCGCATAATGTCGACCCATCGTTCCTTGTTCAGCATTTCGACTCCTTGTTGTAGTTGTTTCTGTTTAAGCAGTTCCACTATGGTGTGTTGCTGCCGGCGGAAATTCGCGATTTCCCGGTCGAGCTTGCGAAGCCGTCGCTGGAGGATTTCCAGGGTAACGGTCGCCCCTGATGTATTCAGAAGCTCCTTGATTTCTCCCAGGGGAATTCCGATCTGTCGATACAAGCAGATCGCTTCCAGCCGTTCCACATCGGCGGGCGCGTACAGGCGATAACCCGCACCGCTTCGTCCAGAGGGCTTGAGCAGCCCCAGCCGGTCGTAATAGAGAAGCGTGCTGCGCGACAGCCTGGAAACTTTTGCAAGGTTTGAAATCGTTACCATTCCGTGTCCTTTTCTTTCCAGAGACATCCCGGTTTATTCCGCCAAACAGGAAGAGCTTAAAGTGTGAAGCTTTAGACAGGTCAATATTTATATTTAACAATTTTCAGAAAATTATCTATTTGAAAAGAGAATATAAAATGTTTTTGTATTTAGAAGTCAGAAGTCAGAAGTCAGCCCGGCCTCCGGTTGGTACCGGATTGAACAATCTGTGACTCCGGGTAAGTTTTCGGG